>CAIWFK010000708.1 GCA_903911905.1 uncultured Myxococcales bacterium | reverse complement strand
TCTCGGTGATCGCCGCGGTGACCATGATGCTCATCATGCTCACCGGCATCTTCCAGGGCGTGCAGGACAACCTGCTGCTCTCGGCCACCACGCTGATGAGCGGGCACGTGAACGTGGCGGGCTTCTTCAAGGCCACCGCCAGCCAGGCGGCGCCGGTGGTCACCGACTACCAGAAGCTGGTCGACGCGGTGCACGCCGAGGTCCCCGAACTGGACTACGTGGTGCAGCGCGGCCGGGGCTGGGCCAAGCTCATTTCCGACACCCGCTCGATTCAGGTGGGCATCGGCGGCATCGACATCGCGAAGGAAGCCGGCTTCCGCAAGGTGGTGCAACTGAAGGAAGGCTCGCTCGACGGCCTGGCGCGCGACGACGGGCTGCTGCTGTTCGAAGAGCAGGCCCAGAAGCTGGCGGTGAAGGTGGGCGACAAGCTGACCTTCGCGGCGCCCACCGCGCGAGGCACCAACAACACGGTCGACGTGACGGTGGTGGCGATCGCCCAGAACATCGGCCTGCTCTCGAGCTGGAACACCTTCATGAGCGACAAGGGGCTGCGGCGGCTCTACCAGCTCAACGACAGCACCACCGGCGCCATTCAGCTCTACCTCAAGGACATCAGGGACGTGAAGGTGGTGCAGGAACGCCTGCGCAAGGCCTTCGCCGCCCGCGGCTACGAGGTGATGGAGCCCGACGCGCGCCCGTTCTTCTCGAAGTTCGACTCGGTCAACCGCGAGAGCTGGACCGGTCAGAAGCTCGACATCACCACCTGGGAAGACGAGACCAGCTTCGTGAAGTGGCTGGTGACCATTCTGAGCTGGGTGGGCACCATTTCGATCTTCATTCTGGTGCTCATCATCGCGGTGGGCATCATGAACGTGATGTGGATCACCATTCGCGAGCGCACCCGCGAAATCGGCACCCTGCGCGCGGTGGGCATGCAGCGCACCAGCGTGCTGTCGATGTTCGTGACCGAGGGCTTCCTGCTGGGCCTGGTCGGCACGGTGGCCGGAGCGCTGGGCGGCCTGGCCCTGGCCAGCGGGGTCAACGCGGCCCACGTGCTGCTGCCCAAGGGCGCCCAGGTGGTCTTCATGAGCGAGCACCTGGTGGTCACCCCCACCCTGTTCTGGCTGGTGGGCGGCGTGGTGTTCATCACCGGCACCATCACCCTGATCTCGATTCTTCCCAGCCTGCGCGCCGCGCGGCTCGAGCCCATTTCCGCGATGTCCCACGTCGGGTGACCATGACCATGCGAACTCTCAGCCCCCTGCTCTTCGTCGTTCTCACCGCCGCGCCCGCGTTCGCCGACCCGTCGCACGACGAACTGGTGGGCATGCTCAAGGAAGTCGACGATCGCCAGCGCAACGGCGGCGACTACAAGGCGCTCGCGTACCTGGAGCAGAAGGAAAAGGACAAGGCCGACGTGGTGCGCGAGATGCTCATCTACCGCCGCGACGCCGACGACAAGCTGATGCTGATGTTCGTCAAGCCCAAGAGCGAAGAGGGCAAGGGCTACCTGCGGCTCGAGAAGAACCTGTGGAGCTACGACCCGGGCACCGGCAAGTGGGAACGCACCACCGAACGCGAGCGCATCGGCGGCACCAATTCGCGCCGCAGCGACTTCGACGAATCGCGCCTCGCCGAGGAATTCGAGGTGAAGTTCGGCGGCGAAGAGAAGCTGGGCAAGTTCGACACCCTGCGGCTCGAACTGACCGTGAAGGACGGGGTCGACGTGGCCTACCCGGTGGTCAAGCTGTGGCTCGACAAGTCGACCCACAACATTCTCAAGCGCCAGGAGTTCGCGCTCTCGGGCCGGTTGATGCGCACCGCGTACTACCCGAAGTGGCAGAAGCTCTTTTCCGAGTCGAAGAAGTCCGACGTGTGGTTCCCCGGAGAGATTCGCATCTTCGACGAGGTCGAGAAGTCGAACTCGACGCTGGTGCTCTTCAAATCGGTCGACCTGCAGAACCTCGACGCCAACCTCTTCACCAAGGCCTGGCTCGAAGCCAAGAGCCGGTGACGGTCATGAACGTTCGTATCTGGGGCGCGGTGGTGCTGCTGGGCTCGTCGTGGGCGCTCGCGCAGCGGCCCGACGAGAGCTCGATGTTCGGCGACGAGCCGGCCGACGCAGGTGTGGGCGAGGCGCCCATCGCGGCCGTGGACGCCGGGGCGGGCGCCGACCGCGACAGCTCGCAACTGGCGGGCACGGCGATCTCGAACAAGTTCGACACCGACGAAGCGAAGGCCGACCCGATCAAGATCGGCGGCACGCTCAACATGTTCGGCCAGGGGTACTGGCAGGAAGGCAAGGCGTTCGAGAAAGGCTCGTTCAGCGCGCCCAGCATTCTCGACGTGTTCCTCGACGCGCGGCCCAACGATCGGGTGCGGGCCTTCGCCAACGGCCGCCTGCAGTTCGACCCCACCCGCCCGGCCGGCACTTCCAGCAGCACCAGCACGGTGTCGACGGGCCTGGTGGGCCTGACGCCGTCGACCACCTCGAACCCCAGCGTGACGCTCGATCAGTTGTGGCTGCGCTTCGACGTGCTGCGCAAGGTCTACGTGACCGTCGGCCGCCAGAAGGTGCGGTGGGGCGTCTCGCGCATCTGGTACCCGACCGACTTCCTCAACTCGCAGCCGCGCGACGCGCTCAACCCCTTCGACGTGCGCCTGGGGGTGAACATGCTCAAGCTGCACGTGCCGGTCGAATCGCTGGGGTGGAACTTCTATGGCTACGGCATCATGGACGCGGTCAACGTCACCAGCGCAGGCGTGACCATCGACCAACTGGGCGGCGCGGTGCGTGGCGAATTCGTGTTGGGCCCGGCGGAAATCGGCCTGGGCGGCATCTGGCAGAAGGGGCGGCGGCCGCGCTACGGCGTCGACGTCTCGAGCTCGCTGGGGCCCTTCGACCTGTATGCCGAGGCCGCGTTCCGCGACGCGCGCGACTTCACCCTCTTCCACACGCCCGACGGCTTGAACGCCGACAACCTCATTCCCAACCTGGGCAACATCACCGCGTACCACCCCGATGGGTGGGGCGGCCTGGTGATGCAGGTCTCGGGTGGCGCGACCTTCCAGTTCAACTACACCGACAAGCTCGCGGCGATTCTGGGCGTCGAGTACTACTACAACCCCGTTGGCTACGATTCGCCGGTCGGCTACCAGGTGCAGACCTTCGCCCCGGGCCTGCTGGGCGTGAAGCTCGACCCGCTGCAGACGGTGTCGCTCTACCAGGGCAAGCACAACGTGGCGGTCACCCTGGCCAGCCCCGGCGTGCCCGGCTACGACTGGATCACCGTCTCGCTGACCAACGTGGTCATCATCAACGACCCTGCGGCGCTCACCCGGCTCGACGTCATCTTCCGCGTCTTGAGCTACTTGAACGTGCAGGCCTTCGCTTCGGTGTTGTACGGGCAGACCGGCGGGCAACTGCGCTTCAACCTCTCGACGCAGACCATCAACGACCTCGCCAACCTGGCGCAGGCCGCTCCAGGGGCAGCCCCCGGCACGGGCGACTCGGTGCGAACGTCGCTTGGCGCCGTGCGCTACCCGCCGGTGGTGCAGGCGGGCGTGATTCTGCGGGTGAGCATCTAGCGAGCGAAAGGAAAGGCCGTCACTTCCACCGGCGGTGCAGCCACAGCCACTGCTCGGGGTGCGCGCGAATGATGGCCTCGAGGCTGGCCGTCAGTTGGGCGGTGTGCACCCGCATCGCCTCGTCGCGGTCGGCCAGCGCCGGAACGGGGAACGGGCCTTCCACCACCATGCGCAGCACCCCCGCGTCGCGCACCGCGACCGCGAGATAGACGGGGGCGCCCGAGGCGATGGCGG
>CAIWFK010000707.1 GCA_903911905.1 uncultured Myxococcales bacterium | reverse complement strand
GCACGGCCCGCACCAGGCTCTGCGCCCAGCGGCCGGGGGTGAAGGAAAGGGGGCGGGTGGCCCGCCGAACGGTGGGCTGCTGCACGGCGACGCTCATGGCGACTCCAGGCTGAAGACCAGTTCACCGGGGCGAATGACGCCCAGCTCTTCACGGGCGGCGCGATCGATGGCGTTGGGGTCGTCCTGCAGCGCCTGCACCTCGCGCCGAAGTCGGGCGTTCTCGTCGGCCAGCTTCGCGTTGCGAACCTCGAGCGTGTGCATGTCGGCCCTCAAGCGCCAGTAGCGACGAAAACCACCCTCGGCCGTCAACGAGGTGACCGCCAGCACCAGGGCCACCACCACTGCTCCCCAGATCATCTGTTGCCGGCGCGCCATGATTCGCCGCCGAAAGTACCAGCGAGCATCGACCCCGCAAGAAAACCGCTACAGGCTGCAACGCGCCCGTGGCGAGCGTGATGAAGGGCGATGTGGGCCTCGCCGGTTCCGCGTAGAGTCGACCGGCGATGTACGCCTCGCGCCATGCGGTGTTCGTCGGCAGCGGACGCCTGCCGAAGGAACTGCGCGACGTGCTGCTGAAGCGACAGGGCGCGCCGCAGGCCGACCTCGCGCTCAACCACGTGCGGCTGCTCTCGCTCTTCGATTCGGCGGCCGACGCCGAGCGGGTCTCGGGGCAGGTGCAGCGGCTGAAGATCGGCTCGGTGGTGGCAGGCCCCGAACAGCCCCCGGCCGATACGGCGTGGGTGCCGGTGCCACAACTGACCGTCGACGAGCGCTTCGCCACCCTGCCCACCCTGGGGCGAACCCTGGCCTTCGTCGACGTGAACCGGGTGACGGTGGTCGACTGGCGCGCGGGCGAGCGCATCGATCGCGCGGTGTTGCTGACGGTGGGCTCGCAGCGCTTCCTGGTGCGGGCCTCGATGCTGCAGGTCGATCGGCAACTGGCCGGCTCGAACATGGCCGCGTTGAGGGTGCTCACCTCGCTGGTCGACGGGCTGGTGCGGGAAGGCGTCGAGCTGCGTGCCCGCCGGCTGACCCCCGACGACCTCGGCGCTCCCGACCTGGAGGGCGATTTGTTGCCCCTGGCACTGGCGGTGGTCGACGCCATCGATCAACCCCAGCCTCCGCGAGCGCAGACCGGGCTGCCGGTGGAACTGGTGCCGGTGAAGGCCGATCGCCTCGTGCTCCGGGTCGGCGCTGGTGGCCTGGCGATGGTCGCCCTGGGGCTGGCCACGCCCTGGCCGCTCGTCGCGTCGGGGGCCGGAGCCGTGGTGACTGCCTACGCGATGTGGCGGGCCTGGCGCAGCCGGTGAGCGGCCTGAGGCCACGACTCACGGCGCGGTGGCAGCGCGGGCGAGTTCGGCGCGGGTCGAGCGCAGGTCGTGATGCGAGGGTTCCAGCAACTGCTCCTGGCGTGACAGCGCTGCTTCGAGCTCGTGGCGCGCCTCGGCCGTCCGCCCCTCGTCGAGCAGAATGGCGCCCAGAGCGGACTGGAGGCGGGCCGTGGTGTGTGCTTCCCCCACGCGCGTGGACTGAATGGCGAGCGCGTGCCGCGTCAGCTTCTCGGCTTCGTCCAGCCGCCCCAGGTGGCGCAAGACGATCGCCTCGGGCCCCAGGGTACGGGCCACCTCCACGCTCTCGGCGCCGCGCAGCTCGGTCTCGCTCTTTTCGATACTCGAGAGCAGTCCCAGCGCCTCGTCGAACCGACCAAGCCCGTCGAGCGCTCGGGCGCGAAGGCGGCGGGTATTGAGCGTGTAGGGAGACCCGTTTCCCACCACCCTCACCTGCCGTTCGGACACGTCGCGAAGCAGGGCCTCGGCTTCCTCGAAACGACCAAGTTCGACGAGCGCATGACCGACGTTGGCTCGAACGATCAGCGTGCCGGGGTGATCGTCGCCGAAGACCCTGGCGTCGAGAGCCGCGGCCTCGCGACTCGTGGCGAGGCTCTCTTCCAGCTTCCCCGCATCGCAGAGCATGGCGCCCAGGTCGCCCAGGGCCTCGGACGCCGGGCCGCTGGCGACCCCATGCAGTTCCTGTACGAGCTGGAGCTGACGGCGGTAGAGGCGCTCGGACGCCGCGAACTGGCCGTGGCCGCGCGTGACCCAGGCGACGGCGCTGAGCGCTTCGAGCGCCGTCTCGCCCTTCTCGCCCTGGCGTTCCCGGGCGATCGAGAGCGCCTCGTCGTCGACGATCGCGGCCGCGCCCCAGTCCCCCAGCACGCCCGCCACCTCACCGAGCAGGAGCAGCGTCCTGGCCACCTCGAGGTGACGTGGGCCCAGCACCCGGCGTTGGAGCTCGAGCGCGCGCTGCGCGGTCGCGTGCGCGCGTTCGAGTTCCCCCATGTTCAACCAGGTCTGCGCGAAGACGCGGAGCAACTCGGCCTCGACCTCGGGTT
>CAIWFK010000706.1 GCA_903911905.1 uncultured Myxococcales bacterium | reverse complement strand
GCTCTTCGGCCGCGCGGCGCAGCACCATGGCCTCGCTGGTCGCCGACAACAGCCCCACGCCCGAGTGGTACAGCCCGGCCACCGGCCCCACCGCGGGAATGAGCTCTTCGACGGGCGCCGAATGCACCTCGCCGGTCGCCTCGCGGTCACTGAGCGCCGCGCGCGCTCCGGGCTCGAACAGAATGGTCGAATCGCCCACCTGCAGGCGATCGCCGGGCAGCAGTTCGAGCTCGGCCTCGAGCTTCTCACCGTTGACCAGGGTGCCGTTGCGCGACCCCAGGTCGGCGACGCGCGCCACGCCCCCGTCGATCACCAGGCGCACGTGCTTGCGCGAGACCTTGGCGTCTTCGAGCGCGATGGTGCACGACGGGCTGCGACCGATGAAGATCTCGCCCGTCACTTCGTGGCGACGCCCTGCCTGGGGTCCTGTGAGCAACAGCAACGCGGCCATGGGTGACCTTTTTCGGAAAGCGACGTTCCTCTACGCCGGGCGCTCCGCCTGCAGCAGCAGTTCCACCTCGTCGGGGTCGAGTGACTTGCCCTCGCGCGACAGGCCGATGGCGTTGATCTGCGAGTCGTCGACCTCGACGTGCGACCCCTTTCGCCACTCGGTCGAGGTCTGACCGCCGTCGACCAGCTTGCCAATCAGGCTCGAGTCGTTCCACTGAATGACCTCGACCCAGAGCTGCTCTTCGTCGGCCTCGCCGGCGTCGCCGTCGGGGTGGGTCTCGAAGGGCGCCCGCACCTGGAAGGTCAGCGCTTCCATCAGCCCCTTGCGCTGGAAGCGGGCCTTGAAGGCCGGCAGCAGCCGCTCGGCACGGGCCGCCATCGCACGCGCCTCTTCTTCCGACTCGTCTTCGAAGCGCTCGCGGTACTGGGCCAGAATCTCGCCCATGGTGTGCTTGCCCTCGCCCGAGACCACGGTGAGCGCGCCGGTGGTGTGGCCGGCGAAGGCTTCCATGTCGTTGCTGGTGTAGAGCGTCGCGCGGCCCTCTTCCGACGGCAGCAGCGTGAAGGCCAGGCCGACGCTGGTGGCGATCACCTGGCGCGGCTGCGGCCCCTGCCCGAAGGCGAGATCGGTGCACAGCTCGTGGAAGAAGGTCTCGGCCGCGGGCAGGTCGTCTTCGGCGATGCCGAACATCTCGACCTCGGGGCTGGCGAACTTGGTCAGCCCGTGGGTGTGCACCCACAGCTTCTGATCCGACAGCTCCATGGCGTGAATGGTGAGGTGGTCGCGAATGTCGAAGTCGAGCTCGGTGATCTCTTCGACGTCCTGCGGCGAATGGATCTTGAAGCTGGTGGTGTCGAGCGTCACCGCGCCGTCGAGCAACTCGACGAGCATGCGCACCGTCCACAGGGCCTCGAAGACCGCGACCGAAGGCTGCGGCACCCCGTATTCGAAGCTGACCCGGTAGAAGCCCCTGGCCTGCTCGAGCTGGGCGCGCAGCTCGGGCGTACCGGTCAGCAGCTCGGGCGTCCACCCCAGCGCTTCGGTCCGAGCCTCGAACGTCACGTCGACCCGCGAGGCGTCGGCCCGCACCGAGAACAGCGCGCCGTCTTCGCCGAACGAGACCTTCACGTCGTCGGTCTCGAACGCTTCGGTGATCGCCTGGGCGGCCAGCGGCTCGATCGCGCTGGTCGCCACGATGTAGGTGTCCTTGCGGCCGCTCACAGGTGCTTCTCGATCTTCCGGAAGAGGTCGACCTGGTCGACCAGGTTGGTCATGTAGTCGAGCGTGTCGGTCGGCAACACCAGCACCGGGCTGAGCGAATAGCGGGTGAACCAGTCTTCGTAGAGCGCGTTGAGCCGGTTGAGGTACGCGGTGGGAATGTCCTGCTCCATCTTCCGGCCGCGCAGGGCGATGCGCTGCTTGAGCGTCTTGACCGGGCAGCGCAGGTAGATCATCAGGTCGGGCGGCCGCAGCGAGGCCGAAATGGTCTCGTACAGCTCCTGGTAGGTCTGCCAGTCGCGCTTGTCGATGGCCCGCTGCTTGTGCAGATTGCGCGCGAAGATCTCGGCGTCTTCGTAGATCGTCCGGTCCTGAATCGCGGTGCCCGTCTCGCGCTCGAGCTCGCGGTGCAGACGGAACTTGTGGGTCAGGAAGAAGAGCTGGCTCTTGAACGCCCAGGCCTTCATGTCCTTGTAGAAGTCGGCCAGATACGGGTTCTGGTCGTTGGGCTCGTAGAACGGCTTGATGCCGTACTTCTTGCACAGGAATGCGGTCAGCTCGGTCTTGCCGGCGCCGATGTTGCCCGCAATGGCGATGAACTTGAGCGACACGAGTGCTCTGTTCCTTACTCCACGGCTGGCGCGAAGAAACACAAAGATTCACCTGCCCAGGCCGGCCCCCTTCGCCGCGACGTTCGTGCTAGTTCTTCGACGCACCGTGGTTCGGGTGGCCTGCCTGTCGATGCTGGTGGTGGTGGCCTGTCGCGGGCGCGACGAGCTGGGCGTGCGCGAGGCCAACGCCGCCGCCGCCCGGGGCGAGCTGGGGCAGGCCGAGGCCCGCGCCCGCCAGGCGTGCGACCAGAGCCCCGACAACGCGCGACTCGCCGCGCTGCACGGCACCCTGTTGTGGCAGCTGGGTCGCGTCGATGACGCCCGACAGGCCTGGCAGCATGCCGCCGAGCTCGACCCCGGCCAGCCCGTGGCCCGTCGGGGGCTGGCCGCCGTGGGCCTCGCCGTGGCCGATGGGGGGCTCGCGCTCGCAGCCGACGATGCGCTGCTGCACGCCCGGGCCTTGCTGCTTCGCGGCGCCCCGAACGATGCCCAGGCCGCGATCGACCTGCTGCCCGAGGCGCGCGCCACCAGCCCCGAGGCGGGCTACGTGCGAGGGTGCGCGCTGACCGCGGCCGCGAAGTACCCCGAGGCCCAGCGCGCCTTCGAGAGCGTGCGCGAGCGCGCCCCGGCGCTCGCCGCCTTCGGTCTGGCCCGCCTCGCCGCCGCCCGAGGGCAGGCCGGAGAAGCCCTGCACCAGTTGGCGGCCGCCCGCACCGCCGCTGGCGCCCACTGGAGCCCCCAGGCGGTGGTCGCCGACCCCGCATTTGCATTTCTGACCGACTCGGGCGATTTCAAGGCCCTGCTCTCTTCGCCCCCATGATCCGCAACCTCTTCTGCATTCTCGTCGCCATCGTCTGGACGGCGGTCATCTTCCCGTTCGCGGTGATGGCCATGGCTTTCACCTGGAACCCCTCGAAGTCCATGTTCTGGGTGCAGGGCCCCTGGTCGAAGGTGTTGCTGTGGGCCGGCGGCGCGACGCTCGAGGTGACCGGCGCCGAGCAG
>CAIWFK010000705.1 GCA_903911905.1 uncultured Myxococcales bacterium | reverse complement strand
TCGTGCCGGTGGTCGGCGAAGGCATGGGCGACGGCGAAGACCACCACCGAGAGCTCGAGCACCGAGAAGACGCGCAGCCGGGTCGACAGCACCCGCACCGCGAAGAAGCCGCCCAGGGTGGCGAACCCCAGCGAGACCACGTCGGCCAGCATCAGCGCGCCGGTCGGGCCACCCAGGCCCAGCGAGAGCACCGCGTGCCCCAGCAGGTGGGCGAGGCCGAAGGTGACGAGGCCCAGCACCACCATGGCGGGCGCTCGCACCCGGGTGCCCTCGAGGCGGCGGGCGAGCAGCAGGCCCGCGACGGTACCGGCGACGCCCGCGACCAGGCCCGGCGGGGTGGCCAGCGGCCACAGCCACAGCAGCACCGCGCCGGCCAGCACCAGCACCTTGAGCGCTGCCACCCCGCGACCGTCGCGCTCGAAGGCCAGCGCGCTCACAGCACCCGCCCCGTTTCGCGATGCACCAGTTGCACGGTCATGCCCGCGGTCTCGAGCGCCGCACGCAGGGCCGGCACGCCGTTGGGCAATTCCGCCGGAGCCGGCTCGAGCAGGAAGCGCCGCCAGCCGCGCGGAGGCACGTCGGTGGGCGCGCGGTCGACGCCGATGACGACGGTGGTGGCCAGCGCGCGCCGTTGCACCACGTCCGCCAGGCGAGCCCTCCACGGGCCGTCGACGGGAGGGGCGAAGACCAGGCACGCCGCGAGGCGACCGGGCTCGACGCTGGCGGCCAGGCCCTCGAGGCTGGCGCCGCCATCGGCGCGATGGGCGGCCGAGTCGATGATCTGCTCCAGCGCCTCTTCCCGGGTGCGGGCCAGCTTCGGCGCGCCGTCGGCGGCGAAGAGGAAGTCGGGGCCCAGCAGCCCCTGCTCGACGTAGAGCCGCGCGGTGCCGGCGCTCGCCTCGTCGTCGGGGCCGGCGACCAGAAAGGCCACGGTGATGGGCTGCGGCGACTGGGCGCGCTCGGGCAGCCGCACCAGCAGGCGGCGGGTGCGCGCGTAGATTTTCCACAGCACGTGGCGCATCGAATCGCCGTGTGCGTAGGGCCGCATCTCGACCAGGTCACCCTCGGCGCGGCCGGCGGGAGACGAGTACGCGTCGCCAGTGGCGCGGCTGGCCACCACCTCTCCGGTCCACGGCGTGCTCGAAGGCGCGATGGCCAGCTCGACAGGCCATTGGACCTCGAACGAGAGCGCCGCCAGACCGAAGACGTCTTCCACGGTGAAGCGCCGGCGCACCGAGACGTGCCGGCCGCGCTGCGAAGCGGTGACGGTTTCGTGCAGCCACGGGCCGTGGGGCGTCAGTTCGACCGTCACGCCCGCGGGGTCGACCCAGGTCTCCCTCACGTCGAGCAGCACCCAGGCACGCAAGCGCGGCACGCGAAAGGTGGTGGTCATGGGCGCGTTGGTCTCGAGCGACTCGCTCAGGCCCGACGGCATCGCCCGCACCCGCCGGCGCACCAGCACCGTCGCCAGGCCCACCAACGCCACGGTGAGCGTCACCAGCGCCAGCACCACCAGGGCCGCGGGCCGCAACAGGTAGTCGCCGTTGTCCCGGCTGAAGCGCAGCGCGACGAAGAGCGAGAGCGCCAGCAGCACCAGCCCGGGCAGCCGAACCGGCGCCACGTCGCGCACCCGCCCCGCCACTCGCCGCAGCCTGGCTCTCATGCTGGGGGGACTCTTGGCGGTGCTGCGCATGGGGTCAAGGCGTGACCTTGCGAGGTCGCGCGCGAGTTTGCACACTTTTCGAACGAACACGTGGCGAAGGCCACCTGTTCCCGAGGGGCAGGTTCAGGGCTTCGAGAAGGCCCGGCGCAGGCGAAAGCGCCACAGGTGTCCACGGTCGTCGGGAGCCCAGGTCAGCGCGAAGGCCAGCGCGAGGTACAGGCTGCCGCCACCCAGCCCGCTGACGAAGAGCAGCACGAAGAGCGCCCGAACCACCCACGCCGGCACGCCGAAGGCCTGGGCGAGACCGGTGCACACGCCGTTGACCTGGTGACCCTGCCATCGAAGGAAGAGCGGCCCCGGCCAGCCCGGACCGGCTCGACGCGAGAGCGAGAACCCCACCAGGCCCATCGCCGACGCGCTGACCAGCACGGCCCTCGCCAATGGCCCCCATGCGGCCCACCCCGAGCCGACGAAGGCCGACAGCGCGTCGTCCCACTGCAGGACCCAGAGCGAGAACGCGCCCAGCCCCAGCCCCACCGCCAGCCGCACCAGGGCGGCCAGTCGCGCGGCCCGCCGAGCCACCTCGCTGCCGAGGCGCGCGCTCTCGACCTCCACCGAGCTCGCGGGCGTCTCCCCCGCATCCACCGGTGACGACAGCACGGTCGACAACGAGCGGAGGGTGACGGCACACCGGGGACAGCGTCGCGCGGCGTCCAGGCCAGCGAGCTCGGCCTGACCCGACAGCACCAGCCCCAGGTGTCGCTCGAAGGCGCCGCAGTCGTGCGGTTCAGTCGTCATGGGGTTCCCCCGTGAGGGCCGCTCGCAAGGCCTTGAGCCCATGGTGCAGGCGGCTCTTCACCGTGCCTTTGGGAATGTTCAGGCTCTGCGCCATCGACTGCTCGTCGAGCTCGTCGAAGTAGCGCAGCAGCACCGCTTCCCTCAGGTGCGGCGGCAGCGACTTCAGCGCCTCGGCGACTTCCGCGCGCGACTGGGCCTGGGCCACCAGCGCCTCGGGCGTCGGCTTCGAGGTCGCCACCTCGGGCGCGCCGCCTTCGGGTTCGTCGGCGGGGGCATGTCGGGCGCCGACCCGGGCGAAGTCGATGGCCAGCCGCGAGGCGACGGTCGCCAACCAGGGGCCGAAGGGGCGCGAAGGGTCGTAGCGCTGCGCCTGACGGCCAACCCGAAGCCAGGTCTCCTGGAAGAGGTCCTCCGCATCCGAACGGCGGCCGGTGGCCCGCAGCAGCAGCGCGAAGAGCCTGGTGCGGTGCCGCGCGATGAGCACGGGCAGGGCCTCGGCCGACCCCAACGCCAGGTGCCCCATCAACACCTCGTCGGACAGCGACTCCACGCACCGCGCACGTTAGGCGGTGACGCGCGAAAAGGTGCGCCGAAACCACCGTGCGACCCGAAAGCGCAGCCAGCCCTCGCGCGCCCCTTCGGCCCAGGGCAGCGCGAGCCCCAGCACCAGGTACAACCCGAGGGCGTACCCCGGCGCCAGACAGGCCAGCACCGCGAAGCCCAGTCGCACCGACTCGACCCGGTAGCCGTAATGCGCCGCGAGGCCGGTGCAGACGCCCTGCAGTTGACGACCGTGGTCCGACAAGGCCAACCCAGACGATTCAATGGTTTCCATGGTTTCTCCAGTTCGAGTGCCTGCTTCGAAAACGGGTACGACGACCCGCTGGAAAAGGTTCACGGGCTTCGAATTTTCCCTGATTTCCACGAACCACCCCGCCCGGTTGGCCCACGCAGAAGAGTTGCGGCGCGCGGCCCGGGAAGGCAGACACCCCGGGTGTCGCTCGCCTCGCACCTGTTGGGTCGCGTCACCGTGCTCACGGGCGCGGGGGTGAGCACCGCCTCGGGCATTCCCGACTACCGCGGCCCCACCGCCAGGCCGCGCAAGCGCCCACCCATCGACCACCGCGACTTCGTTGGCCACGCCTCGACCCGCGCACGGTACTGGGCGCGCTCGATGCTGGGCTGGCCCCGGTTTCGCAGTTTCGAGCCGAACCTGGCGCACCAGGCGTTGGCGCGGCTGGAGGCCTCGGGGCGGGTGCACCACCTCATCACCCAGAACGTCGACGGTCTGCACCAGAAGGCCGGCAGTCAGCGCGTGCTCGAGCTGCATGGCTCGCTGGCCCAGGTGCGGTGTCTGGCTTGCTCGGCGCTCAGCCACCGCGACGAGCTGCAACGACGCCTGCTCGAGACCAACCCGCGCCTGCTCGAATGGACGGCAGCGCTCCAGCCTGACGGCGACGCCGACCTGCCCGACGAGGCCACCGCCGACTTCGTGGTGCCCGAGTGCCTGGCGTGCGGCGGCGTGCTCAAACCCGACGTGGTCTTCTTCGGCGACAACGTGCCCGCACCGCGACTGCGGCAAGCCCTCGCCCAGGCCGACGACGCGCAGACCCTGCTGGTGTTGGGCAGCTCGCTGACCGTGTACTCGGGCTTCCGCTTCGTGTTGCGCGCCAGGGAGCGCGGCCAGCGGGTGGTGCTGGTGAACCGGGGGCCGACCCGCGCCGACGAGCTGTGCGACTGGAAGCTCGACGAAGACGTGGGTGCGGCACTCGCCACGCTCGACTGAAGCGCACCAGCCGGCCAGTCAGGGTGGGGCGACGATTTCAGCGTGCCGCGCCGCGCGCTGGCCGCTAGAGCTGCCGCCATGAACGCCCTCGATGACGCCACCCTGCGCCAGCTCTTCCTCGACGCCCGCACCCACATGCACTGGCAGGACAAGCCGGTGACCGACGAGCAGTTGCGCCGCCTCTACGAGCTGGCGCACTTCGGCCCCACCTCGGCCAACCTGAACCCCCTGCGGGTGGTGTTCGTGAAGAGCGCCGCGGCCAAGGAACGACTCAAGCCCGCGCTCTTCCCCAACAACGTCGAGAAGACCATGACCGCGCCGGTGACGGCCATCGTGGCCTACGACCTCGAGTTCTACGAGCAGGCCGCGACGCTCTTCCCCATTCGAGACATGCGCACCCCGATGCTGGCGATGCCGGCCGAGCGGCGCGAGAAGTTCGCGCTCGTCAGCGGCACGCTCGGTGGGGCGTACCTGCTGCTGGCCGCGCGCGCGTTGGGCCTCGACTGCGGCCCCCTGGGCGGGTTCGACAACGCGAAGGTCGACGAGGCCTTCTTCGCGGGCACGGGCTGGCGCTCGAACTTCCTGATGAACCTGGGCTACGGCGACCCCACCAAGCTGCACCCACGCCTGCCGCGCCTCTCGTTCGAGCAGGCCGCCCGCATCGAGTGAGCTAGGCTCGCCGCATGGCGAAGCCCGACTTCGACTTCGAGAGCCGCCTGGTGCCGCTGCTGCTCGCCTTCGCGCGGGCGCGGGGGCTGGCGGTCGAAGCGCTCGTGGCCCAGGTCGGGCTGCCGCCGACGGCGCTGACCGCCACCGCGGGGAAAGACGCCCTCATCACCCGCCTCTCGGGCGTGACCGGGCTCGCCGACGCGCTGGCCGCAGCCCTGAAGGACGAGCACGTGGGCCTGGCCCTCGTCGACTGGGTGCCACGCGGCAGCTATGGCGTGGCCGAGTTCGTGGTGCGCTCGAGCCCGGTGCTCTCGAACGCCTTCGAGCAGTTCGTGCGCTACAGCGCGTTGATGGCACCCAGCCAGCGCTTCGCCTTCGAGGTGCAGGCGGACGAGGCGCGGTTGCACCACAGCGCGCTGACCCGGGCCAACGCGCTCGAGCGACACCTCAACGAGTACACCACCGGCGTGCTGGTGAAGACCCTGCGCGGGCTGGCGCCGGGCGTGGCCCTGAAGCGCGTGTGGTTCTGTACCGAGCGGCCCGCCTCGCTCGAGCGGTTGGTGGCCTGGTTCGGGGCGGGGGTCGAGCTGGTGTTCGAGCAGGCCGACAGTGGCTTCGCGGTGGCGAGCACGGCCCTCGACACGCCGGTCTCGAGTGGTGACCCGGCACTCAACGCATACCTCGACGAGCACGCGGCCGCCGCCCTCGCCTCCCGACCGCGCCAGGGCGACCTCATCGACACGCTCCGTGCGACGCTGCGGGAAGCCGTGCGCGCGGGCGAGCCTTCCATCGAGCGGGTGGCGACGCGGCTCAACCTGTCGTCACGCACGTTGCAACGACGCCTGAGCGAGCTGCAGAGCAGCTTTCAGCAGGTGCTCGACGAGGTGCGCTTCGACCTCGCGCGGGCGTACCTGACCGATGCCTCGCTCGACCTGAGCCAGGTGGCGTACCTGCTGGGGTATTCCGAGTTGCGGGCGTTCGACCGCGCGTTCAGGCGGTGGGCCGAGCTGTCTCCGGCGGAGTGGCGCGCCCGGCGTTGAGTGGTGGAGGGGGGGGCGCTCGCGTAGGGCCGTTGGGGAGATGCAGAGGGGCCTCGAGGGGGGAAGGGGTGGCCTCGGCCATGCGCCTGCGCTCGTGGCGATCAGCTCCTCGGCCTCACCCGCTCGGTGTTCGCCTGCGCCGTGCCGGGGAGCAGACCTGGCGACCGATGCTCGCTGCGGGCGGCGCCTGCGCTGCGGGACGGGTTGTCCAGCTTCGGCCAGGCATTCTGTGAACGGTGGAGCCGGAACGGGGCGGCTCCGACCTTCACAGAATGAACACTACCGCGTCTGCGCACTGACGAACGCGTGGGAGTCGCCAGCAACGAGTGAACGACGTCGTGCGCCGGTTCGAGGGGCTGATCGCCCTTGCCCCCGCGCGAAGCCAGTTCGAGCCCCACGCACCTCGAGGCTCGCCACGACGACCTCGTGCCCACCCACCAACTCCGCTCAGCGACAGGCCTGCACGGTCCCCGGCGCGAGCGTGAAGACCTGGTAGGTCTGACTGCCGCAGCCGAAGTAGGTATTGCCATTCCCCGACGTGTACGAGGTGACGCCCGTGACCATCGTCCCCGTGGCGCCGCACGCCGGCACGCCGCCCGGCGTATAGGCATTGCCCCCCGACACGGTCCCCGTGAAGACACCCCACCCCATGACGAACGGCCCCATCGGGGTGCAGCCGAATTCGAGGTCACACGCCCCGCTCGAGTTCGGAATGCACTGGCTTGGGCAGTGGTTCGCCGCCGTGCACTGGAGGTTCCCGTACCCCGACGGCTGACCCAACTGCGAGCTCCCGTCGCAGTTGAAGTCGAACCCGCCGCACGCACTGGCCGTGCCAAAGAAGTTCGTCTGCCCGGGGTAGGCGCGGCTCTCCGAATCACAGCAGTCGTCGGCCGTCAGCGACGCTCCAGTCGGAGGCGTCGACGCGTTGTCGGCGCAGAAACCCGTCAACGCACTGTTCCGCGCCCCGTGCCCGTCGTTGTCGGCGTCGGGGTAGAACTGCCCGCAGTACCCCGACGTGCAGGAGCAGCCGAGTGCACACGCACTTCCGTTGGCCCGCGTGCCAGGGGCCACCGAGCAGCTCTGGTTGGTGAAGCTGCCGCTGAGCGCGCCGTTGGTGCAGGTGCGCACCTCGGAGCTGCAGCTCGAGCCGCACGCCACCGACGAGGTCTGGAACGCGGTAATCGTCGAACCGCTGGCGATGCTGCCACCCCACGGCAGGTTGCACGGGCATGCCGCCACCGAACAACTGGCGTTGGTCGCCGACCCGCTGAGCGTGCCGTTGTTGCAGGTGCGGACCTCGGGCGTGCACGTCGAACCGCACGCCACCGACGCCGACGGGAAGAGCGTGACGGTGCCTCCGTGCGGAATGATGGAGCCGCTGGGCGTCATGCACGAGTTCTTGCAGTTGCCCGAGCCGTCGCAGGTCTGGTTCGAGCCGCAACTGACGCCCGAGGGCTTGGGCGTGTTGTCCACGCACTGCAGTGCGCCGGTGCTGCACGAAGTCACCCCGTTGGCGCAGAGGTTCGGGTTGCTCGCGCAGGCCTGACCCGCAGTGCACGACACGCAGGTCGCCGTGCCGTCGCACACCAGGTTGGTGCCGCAACTGGTGCCCGCAGTCTTCGAGGACCCGTCGATGCACGCCGGCGAGCCGCTGGTGCACACCGTCGTGCCGTTCTTGCACGCCGCGTTGGGGTTCGACCCGCACGCCGCGCCCACCGTGCACGCCACGCAACTGCCCGAGCCGTTGCACACCTGGTTCGCGCCACACGAGGTGCCAGGGCTCACGCTCATCGCCGAATCGACGCAGGTCGAGGCGCCCGTCTGGCACGACGTCACGCCCACCTTGCACGAGGTCGGGTTGCCGCTGCAGCCCTGGCCGGCGAGGCACGACACGCACTGATTGGCCGCGTTGCAGACCTGGTTGGTGCCGCAGGTGGTGCCAACCGCCTTGGCGCTGCCGTCGACACAGGTGGTGGTGCCGGTGGTGCACGAGGTCACGCCGTTGAAGCACCCCGAGTTCGGGTTGGTCGCACAGGCCTGGCCGGCAGTGCACGCACCGCAGAAGCCGTTGCCGTCACAGACCTGGTTCGAGCCGCAGGTGAGCCCGCCAGGCTGGTTCGCGCCGTCGATGCAGGTCTGCGTGCCGGTGGTGCACGAGGTGATGCCCTTGCGACACGCACTGGGGTTGCCGCTGCAGTTCGAGCCCGCAGTGCAGGCGGTGCAGACGCCGGCGGAATTGCACACCTGGTTGGCGCCGCAACTGGTGCCCGCAGGCGTCTGCGTGCCGTCGATGCAGGTCTGCGTGCCGCTGGCGCACGAGGTGGTGCCCGCGAAGCACGCCGAGTTGGGGTTGCCCGAGCACGCCTGCCCCGCGGTGCACGCCGCGCAGATGCCCGACGAGGTGCACACCTGGTTGGTGCCGCAACTGGTGCCCGGCGTCTTCGGCGTCGCCGTGTCGACGCAGACCTGGGAGCCGGTGCTGCACGAGGTCACACCCGTGAGGCACGCGGTGGGGTTGGTGTTGCACGACTGCCCCGCCACGCACGCCACGCACCCGCCCGCGCCGTTGCAGACCTGGTTGCTGCCACACGAGAGGCCCGCGTTCTTCGAGGTGACGTCGTCGATGCAGACCTGCGCGCCGGTGCTGCACGAGGTGATGCCGTTGCGGCAGATGCTGGGGTTGGTGGCGCAACTGACGCCCGCCGAGCACGCCACGCAGGTGTTGCTGGCGTTGCACACCAGCCCCGCGCCGCAGCTCACGCCCGTGCCCCTGGGCGAGGCGAGGTTGTCGACGCACGCCGACATGCCCGACGCGCAACTGGTGACGCCCGCGTAGCAGGGGTTGGGGTTGCCCGAGCACGCCATGCCGGCCGTACAGGAGCCGCAGAAGCCGTTGCCGTCACACACCTGACCCGCGCCGCAACTGGTGCCGGCATTCTTCACCGTGCCGTCGACGCAGGTCTGCGCGCCCGTGGTGCACGAGGTGACGCCGTTGCGGCAGAGGCTGGGGTTGGTCGCGCAACTGGCGTTCGCGGTGCAGGCCGTGCAGGTACCCGAAGCGTTGCAGACCAGGTTCACCCCGCAACTGGTGCCCGGGGCGCGTTGCACCGAGTCGACGCAGGTCGTCACCCCGGTGGCGCACGACGTCACGCCGGTGAAGCACGCCGCGTTGGGGTTGGTGCCGCAGCTCTGCCCTTCGCTGCAGGCCGCGCAGGTGCCCGAGGGGTTGCAGACCTGGTTGGTGCCGCACACCGTGCCCGGCGCCTTCGAGGCACCGTCGACGCAGGTCTGGGTGCCCGTCGCGCAACTGGTGACGCCGACGGCGCACGAATTGGGGTTGCCCGAGCAGCTTAGGCCCGCCGTGCACGACTGGCACTGGCCACTGCCGTTGCAGACCTGGTTGGTGCCGCACGACACGCCCGCCGCCTTGTTGACGTAGTCGACGCACTGCGAGGCGCCGGTGGAGCAATTGGTGACGCCCGTCATGCACGGGTTGGGGTTGGTGGCGCACGAGGTGTTCGACGTGCACGCGTTGCACACGCCGGTGCCCGAGCAGACCTGGTTGGGGCCGCAGGTGATGCCGGCCGCGCGCGCCGCGCCGTCGACGCAGGTCTGGCTGCCGGTCGTGCAACTGGTGATGCCCACCGCGCACGCGTTGGGGTTGCCCACGCACGCCTGGCCCGCCGAGCACGCCACGCAACTGCCCGAGCCGTTGCAGACCTGGCCCACGCCACACGAGACACCGGCAGTGGTGGCCGCGCCGTCCACGCACTGGGTCGCACCGCTGGTGCACGAAGTGACGCCCTGCTTGCAGGCGCCGCCCGGGTTGCTGCTGCAGCTCTGGCCAGCCACGCACGCGCCGCAGAAGCCGTTGCCGTCGCACACCTGGCCCGCACCGCAATTGAGGCCCGCAGTGAGGTTGGCGCCGTCGACACAGGTCGGCGAGCCCGTGGTGCACGAGATGGTGCCCGCGCGACACGCCGACGGGTTGCCCGAGCAGGTCGCCCCGGCCTGGCAGGCCACGCAGGCGCCAGTGCCGTTGCAGACCTGGCCCGTGCCGCAGGTGGTGCCGGCCGAGGTGTTGCCCGAATCGATGCAGCGCTGGGTGCCGGTGCTGCAGTCGGTGATGCCCGACTTGCATGGCGCTCCGGGGTTGGTGTTGCAGCTCACGCCAGCCGTGCACGCCAGGCAACTGCCGTTGCCGTCACACACCTGGCCCGAGCCACACGCCACGCCCGCCGCCACGTTGCCGTTGTCGGCACACGCGACCGACGGGCTGCACACCGTCGTGCCCCGCTTGCAGGGAGTCGGGTTGGTGTTGCACACCGTGCCCGCCGCGCAGCTCACGCAGGCGCCGACCTGGCAGACCTTGTCGAGGCCACAACTGGTGCCGTTGGGCACGTCGGTACCGTCGAGGCAACGCGGCGCACCGGTGGTGCACGACTGCACGCCCGACTTGCAGGGCGCCGAAGGGTTCGAGGCGCAACCGGCGTCCTGCTCGCAGGCGATGCACTGGCCCTGCGGGTTGCAGACCTGGCCCGTGCCGCAGGCAGCGCCGGCCGGCAGGCCCGCGTCGTTGGCGCACAGCGGTTGACCGGGGCACACGATGGAACCGGCGCGGCAGGGGTCGCTGTTGGTGCTGCAGGCCTGACCCGCCACGCAGGCCACGCACTGGCCACCGGCGCACACCGTGTTGTTGCCGCAGGTGGTGCCGTTGGGGGCGTCGATGCCGTCGACGCACTGGCTCATGTCGTTGGTGCAGATGGTGGTGCCCAGGCGGCAGGGTGAGCCGGGGTTGGTGCCGCAGGTGGCGCCGCCCGCGCAACTGCTCGAGCAGCTGCCGCCGTCGCCGCAGGTCATGGTGGTGCAGTCGGTGCTGGCCAGGCAGTGGCCGCCCACGCCACACGGGGGACAGTTGCCGCCGCAGTCGACGTCGGTCTCGCCGGGGTCCTTCACGTGGTTGGTGCAGGGGGTCAGGCCATCACAGCGCCCAGCCTGGCAGGCGCCGCCATCGGCGCAGGTGACGCCGGTGCAGGCGACGTCGGTGCAGGTGCCCGCATCGGCCGCGCAGATGGAGCCCGCCGGGCACACCGTGCTGCCGCAGGCGCGCGCCAGACACTGGCCGTCGACGCAGGTCTGCTCGGCCGTGCACACCACCGACAGACAGCTCTTCGAGACAAGCCGCCGTTGACGCACACCGCGGTGCTCGGGCAGGTCACGCCCTGGCAGGTCTGCCCCAGGCACTGGCCGCCGAAACAACTGGCGTTGGGGTCGCACGCCTGGGCGCACGTGCCGCAGTGGTCGTGGTCGAGCATGGGGTTGATGCAGGTGGTGCCGCAGCGCAACTGCCCGCTCTCGCAGCCACCGGCGTCGACCACCGCGCACGGCCCCTTGCCGTTGCGACAGTCGTCGAGTTGCGCGTCGAAGTTCACACAGCCCGCGCCGAGCATCGTGCCCACGACGAAGGCCAGGGCCAGCGCGAAGAAGGGAAGGCGGAAGGTGGTCTTCATGGAAAGACTCCGGTCAGGCCGAGGGAAGCGCCGCCCGGCGTGAGGCTGACGGTGGGGGTGACGGTGGGGCCCGGCCCCGGCAGGAAGAAGAAGATGGCGCTGGCCACCAGCCCCGCGGCCGCCACGCCCACGCCCACCCAGCCGATGAGCTGGAACGACTTGCCGGTCGCCGCGTAGGTGGTGGCGTCGGTGGTGACCATCATCTTGGTGGTCAATTCGGTCTGCAGTTTGCTCTCGAACGACGCGGTCTCGGCGAAGCCCACGCCGGCCGCGACCCCGCCCACCGCCACGGCGATGAGCGGCGCCCAGACCTTGCTGCGCAGCGCCGGAGCCGGAGCCGCTTCGGTCCTGGCCACCTGCGCGGGAGGCATGGGCGGCGGCGGCAGTGGTTCGGCCACCTTCGGCTCGGGCGGCTTCGGGGCCGGCGGCTGCAACACGAACGAGAGCTCGAACGACTTCGAGCCCGGCATGGTGAAGGGCTTCGCCACCGGCTCGAGCCCCTCACGCTCGACGCGCAGACGGTGGAGCCCGGGGGTCAGCTCGACGAAGGCGGGCGAATGGCCCAGCGGCACGTCGTCGACGGTGATGGCGGCGTCGGGCGGCTCGGCGGTCACCATCAACTGCTGCTGGTTCTTCTGCTGCAGCTTGCGCTCGAGGCCGCTGATGGCCTTCGCGATGACCTCGGCGTCGGCGGGCTCGGGCACCTCGGTCAGGTAGATGCGGTATTCACGCAGCGCGCGCGGCACGTCGTTGAGCTGCTCGGCACAGCGGGCGAGGTTGAAGCGCACCGTGGGGTGCGGCTTGAGCGCGTAGGCTTTGTCGAACGAGGCCAGGGCGTCGGCGAACCTGCCGGCCTTGAACGCCTTGGTGCCGGCCTCGAAGGCCTTGCGTGCCGCCCTGGCATTTTCGTCGACCGCAGGCTTCGCTGCCGACACGGGAGTCGCTGCCTGTGCTGCCAACGCCAGGCACCCCCACCACGACGCTGACTCGGAACATTGGGTGGAGACCGTACCACCCCTGCCCCGCAGGATCCGCTCCCGAGCGCACTCACGGGTGCTCGCTGCACCCGATGTCGGCCGCCGCGCCCACCACGCGCGGGTTGCCGTCGAGGTCGGTGGTGACGACGGTGGTGTCCAGTCGTACGCCCGCCACGCCCCGGTCGATGCAGGCCGAGCCCGCCGCCAGCAGGTAGCGGGGCTCCGGTTGCGATGGATCAAAGCAGGTGCCTGCCCCCAGCACGTTGCCGCGCGCGTCGGGGACGCCTCCGTCGGCCACCTTCGGCGCGAAGTCGGCCGCCGCCCAGGCCTGCGCAGCCGACGAGAGCGAGAGCCAGGTGTGCGAGAAGTTGGCGGGCACGAAGCACGCGCCCGTGCCGGTGCCGCCCCAGAGCGCGAGCGCGTTGGGGGTCTGCCCGCCCACGATGACGTTCGACGTCGAGAACAAGCGCACCGCGTCGGTGCACGAGACGCCGATGGACGAGGCGCCCAGGTCTCCGTTTCCCTCGATGGTGTTGCCGGTGGCCCACACCTGCAGCGGCCCCGTGCCGTCGAGCAACTGCAGTCCCGTGGCTGGGCCGCCACACCCCGCGCCCACCAGCGTGTGCCCGGCGAAGAGGTGGTTCTCGAGCAGCTCGAGCTGGCCTGGCCCGGCGAGCGAGGCAGCCAGGGGATACTGTGCGGCCTGGGTGTGGAGTCGGTTGCGTTCGAACAGCCCCGAGGCGCTGCTGGTCGTCAGGGCGACGTCGGTCGTGCACCCGACCGAGCTGGTGCCGGTGGTCACCACGTTGTCCCGCACCACCAGCCCCGCGCCAGCGCCGACCGCGGTGAAGATGAGGCCGACGCTGCCCCGGTCGTCGCCCAGACTCACGGTGTTCTTCTCGACGTGCAGCGGCCCGCCCGAGTCGAGCCCCTGGAACCACAGCCCGGTCAACTGCTCGGCGGTGCCACCGAGCACCTGGTTCGACGACACCGAGCTCGGCGCCAGCGGGCCGGTGACCCGAAGGCCGAACCACGACGTGCCGCTTTGGGGGCCGTTGACGTAGCCGGGCAGCCGCACCACGTTGCGCTCGACCACTCCGCTCGAATTGGTGAGGGCGAGGCCGTCGAATTCATTCCCGTAGCCCCGCGCCACGCCAGCGCCGTCGATGACGTTGTCGGTGACGGTGGCGTTGGGGCAGTCCCTCACGGCGATGCCGGTGGTCGCGCCGCCTCCGGTCGAGACCACCTGGTGCACGTTCGAGATGACCAGCGGCGAGCTGCCACAGGCACTGACCGAGACGCCGAGCAGCGGGTTCGACGCCGCCGTCAGCGCGGGAAAGGTGGCGCCCACCACGCTGGTGGGCCCGGTGAGCGCCGCGAGCGAGATGGCGACGAAGGTCGAGTTGGCCTCCACCCCCGAATACGAGACGCGCGTCAGTTGGCCCGAGCTGCTGGTCAGGCTGACCACCCCCACGGGGCTCGAGCTGCCGGTGCCGACCACGCCGTCGAGCGCCACGTCGTCGACCCGCACCGCGCTGCAGCCGGCGCACTCGAAGAGGCCCATCTGGTTCGCGCCGCCGCAGCCCTGGTGCGCCATCGGCATCGAGCCGCTCACGTGCCGAACGGTGAGCGTCGGCGCGTTGAAGGCCTCGAGCAGGCTCAGACACGAGAGCCCGACGGTGTCGAAGAGCGTCAGGTTCTCGACCGTGACGTTCGCCGCCGCCTGCTGCACCGTGCCGGCCACCTGCACCACGGTCCCGGTGGGTGCGGTGAGCGTGCTGCGCAGCCGCCCGTCACGCACCCAGCGGCTCGGCCCACACGCGGTGTACCCGCCACCCAGCGTGACCCCGCCGTCGAGCGCCAAGGTGCCGGCGAGGTCGAAGCGGTCACCCGCGCGAAGTGCCACGCGGCCGCCGGTGAGGTTGGCCAGCGCCACCTGGGCCGCCACGTCGCCCGAGGGCGTCGCGGGAGAATCACCCGAGCCCCCCGCATCGGCCGCGACGTACCGGGTGGGCACCGCGTCGGGCCTGCACGCGCCTTCTTCACACGCCTCGTCGGCGCGGCAGTCGCACGCGCTCGCGCAGGGGTAGACGACGGCCGAGCCAGCGTCCACGCCCGCGTCGAGGACCACCGGGCGGGTCGCGCAGAAGCCCGCGGTGCAGACCTGGGCGCTCGGGCAATCGAGGTCGCTGCCGCAGGTGCCATCGCCCACGCATTGCCCGGCCTGACAGGCGCGATGCGCCGCGCAATCGGTGGTGACCAGGCATTCGGGCGCGCAGCGGTTGGCGACACAGCGCAAGCCGGTGCCGCACGGGGTGAAGGCGTCACACGGGGTCACGCAGTGATTGCTGACGCTGTCGCAGGTCTGGCCGGCGGCGCAGCCCTTCGAGCAGGGCGTCACGCAGGTGCCGGTGGGCAGGTCGCAGACCCGGCCGTCGGTGCACGAGCCCGCGGCCACGCACTGGGCCCGGCACACGTTGCCCAGCGGGTCGCACCACGCACTCGAAGGGCAATCGGCGGTCGACGCACAGGACGTCAGCGCGCCACCGTCGACGGCGCCGGCGTCGGTCGTACCCGCGTCGAGTGCGGGCCGAACGCCGGCGTCGAACGCGGGCCCGGTGCCGAGCACCACGTCCGAGACCTGCACCTCGGCGCCTGCAGAGACGAGCACGCTCGGCACCACCGCGTCGGTGTACCCGGCGTGGGCGGCATGCAGTTCGTAGACGCCCGGCGCGAGTCCCCCGAACGAGAAGTGGCCATCGGCCGAAGCGCTGCCGGTGGTCGACACGCCCCCGGGCGCGAGCGCGGTGAGCGCGGTCTGGTCGGCGTTGGCGAGCGGGGGTACGAAGCGCACGCGCCCTGAAATCGACCCCGGGGTGGTGTCGCTGCTGGGCTGCAGGGTGAGGGGCTGGAGCGCGAAGTCCTCTCCCGAGCGGAGCGTGAGGTCGCTGACAGTGGCCGGCGCGTAGCCCGTGCGGAAGGCCGACACGCTGATGGTGCCCGCGGGCAGGCCGTCGAGCACGAAGGTGCCGTCGTCACCGGTGGTGGTGGTGAAGGGCCCCTCGGGAACGAAGAGCGCCGTGCCGCCGTGACCGCCGGCGGTGGACAGGTCGGCGCGTCGCACCGAGCCGTGGAGCGTGGCGTTCTCGACCACCGCGACCTCACCCAGGTCGACGTCAAGACCCGGGCCGGTGCCGAGGCTCGACAGGTCGAGCAATCGCTGGCGTGGAGCGCCATCGACGGCGGCGCGCACCAGCAGCGACCCCGAGGTCTGCTCGAAGTCGTCGAAGAGGAAGAGGCCAGCGTCGTCGGCGGCGGTCGTCAGGCTGCTGCCCAGGACCGAGAGCGACGCGCCCGGCACCGGAATGCGTTCGACGCGGCCAGGCACCGCGGCCACCACCCGACCGCGCAGCGAACCCACGCCAGGCGGTGGCGGCAGCGACAGGTCCCGACAGGCCACCGAGCCGAGCAGCGCGACGACGACGATGATGGGCCTCATGCGCAAACCCCCGGGTGACACGAGCAGCACCCTACCGCTCGCGAGCCCCGGCGCGCTCGGGTGATCACCGGTTCATTTCCATGAAAGGGCGTCACGCTTTGGGGCAGACTGCCGCGCCATGCGGACAATCATCGTCTTGTCGTGTCTGGTCGTGAGCGTCACCGGGTGCCATCGCCGACATCGCGTCGTGGTCGAGACGCAGGCGCAAATCGAAGCGCCGCCGCCGCCTCCGCCGCAGGTCGAACCGGCCCCGTACCACGAGGCCGCGCCGGTCTCATACGAAGCGGTCGAGCCCGTCGAGGCGCCCGCGCCGGTCATCGCCGTGGAAATCGAACCGGCCGTCGAAGAGCCGGCGCCCATCGCCATCGAATACGCGCCGCCCGCGATTCTGGTCGAAGAGGTGCCTCCCGAGCCCGGCTACGGCTGGTACTGGGTGGGTGGCTTCTGGACCTGGCAGGGAGAATGGGTGTGGGCCAGCGGGCATTGGCGTCAGGCGCCGCGCCCCGGCTATTACTGGTACGAGCCGTACTACGAGAACCGCAATGGCCTGGTCATCTTCATTCCCGGCCACTGGCGCGCGCAGGGCTCGGTCTTCGTGCCTCCGCCGTACAACGTGGCGGTGGTTCAGGTGCAGCCGCGCCCCGGCTACCACGGCGCTCGGCCGGTCGGTGCGTCGGGCGTCTTCATTCCCCCGCCTCCGGGTTCGCGCCCGGGCATCGTGGTCTCGGCGCCCGTGGGCACCTCGGCCGCGGTGATGGTCGGTGCGCCGCCGGTGGTGCGGCCGGGCATGCAGGTCACTGGCTCGGGTACGCACGTCAACGTGGTGGCGCCGGCAGGCGTGACGGCCACCGGTCGCCCGCTGCAGACCTCGGTGCCGTCCGCGGCGCACCTGGCCGCGGCGCAGACGCCGGTGGTCCGCGCTCACGCGCCGGCGCCCATCGATTCGCGCCCGATGTCGACCTTCACGCCGGGCCGCCCGGCCCCCGTGCTGCCGAGCGCGCAGCCGGTGACGGTGCGTCCGGCTCCGGCTCCGGCGATGCAGCCGAACCACCCGGCCGCCGTCGGTCAGCCGATGCATGCGGCCCCCGCTCCCGCTCCCGCTCCGGCTCCGGCACCGCAGCCGATGCGGGCCGAGCCGATGCACGCCGCTCCCGCGCCTCAGCCGATGCCCGCCGCGCAGCCCATGCCCAGATCGGAAAGCGT
>CAIWFK010000704.1 GCA_903911905.1 uncultured Myxococcales bacterium | reverse complement strand
TGGCGAGCAGCGCGTTCACCTCGGCGGGCGGGCGGGCCGCCTTCTTCAGCTCGGCGACCACCGCCACGAAGCGTTCGACGAAGTCGGCTTCGGAACGGAAGCGCTGCAGATCGTAGGTGGTGGCGAACACGTCCCAGTCGTCGGGCGTGGCGCCTGGCGCGAGCACCCGTGGCAGCACCGCGCGCAGGTCATCGGCAAAGCCAGCGGGAACGAGCGAGGCGACGGTGCGCGGCGGGGAAGTGGTCACCCCGCCCAACTACCGGGAGCATTCGGCCCGCGCAACCGGGCGCTTCAGGCCTTGATCTTCTTGTTCTCGGGGTCGAACAGGGGCTTCAGGCTGCACGCACAGGGGTAGCGCTTGCCGTTGATTTCGATCTCCCACGTGCCGCTCGCCAGGTACGCCGCGTCGACCGTGGCACCGTGGCCATCGATGAAGGCCAGGCCCACCGCGCCGCCCAACGTCCACCCGTACGAGCCGGCGCGCACGTAGCCCACCGACTTGCCGTCGCGGAAGACCACCTCGGCGTGGAAGAGGAGGGGCTCGGGGTCCTTCACGAAGACCTGCACCAGGCGCTTCGTCATCGGGCCCCTGGCCTTCTGCTCGACCGCCTTCGCCTTGCCCAGGAAGTCGGACTTCTTCAAGTCGACCGCGAAGCCCAGGCCCACCTCGAACACGTTGTCAGTGTTGTCGATGTCGTGGCCGTAGTCGCGGTAGCCCTTTTCCATGCGCAGGCTGGCCAGGGCCTTGAGGCCCGCGTGCTTGAGCCCCAGCGGCGCGCCCGCCGCGACGATGCGCTCGTACACGTGCACCGCCTGCTCGGTGGGAATGAACAGCTCGTAGCCCAGCTCGCCCAGGTAGGTGATTCGGGTGCACAGCACGCGCGCCAGGCCCAGGTCGATTTCCCGCGCAGTGCGGAAGGGGTAGGCCTCGTTCGAGAGGTCGACGGTGGTGAGCTTCTGCAGCAGCTCACGCGACTTCGGGCCCTGCACGTTCAACTGGCAGTACGCGCCGGTCACGTCGGTGACGAAGGCGTGGGCGTCGCCGAAGTGTCGCTTCAGGTGCGCCTCGACGTGGCGGTGCATGGTGTCGGTGGCCACCACGAAGAACTTCTCGTCGGAAAGCTTGGTGACGGTGAGGTCGGCCTCGAGCGTGCCCTGGGCGTTGAGCCACTGGGTGTAGGTGATCATGCCGGCCTGGCCGTTGACCGAGTTGGCCGACACGAAGTCGAGGCACTTCCCCGCATCGCGCCCCTGCACGAGGAACTTCGACATGAACGACATGTCCATCACGATCACGCCTTCGCGCGCGGCGACGTGCTCGGCCTTCCAGTGCTCGAACCACTTCTCGCGCACGAACGAGTCGCGCTCGACGACGGGTGTCACGCCCTTGCCGGCGTACCAGTCGGCGCCTTCCCAGCCCGAAACGTCCTTGAAGTAGCCGCCCTCGGCCGCGAGGCGATCGTGCACGGCCGAGCGCTTGGCGTCGCGCGCGGTCTCGAGCGACTTGTAGGGGTAGTGGGTCTTGTAGACCATGCCCAGCGCCTCGGCGGTGCGCAGCCGACGGTACTCGGGGTTGGCCTGGTAGCCGTGCATGCGGTCGACGTTCATGCCGGTGACGTCGACGTCGGGCGCGCCGGTGACGATCCAATTCGCCACCACCCGACCCATGCCGCCGCCGGTGAGAATGCCGATGGAATTGAGGCCTGCGGCGACGAAGTAGCCCTTCAGTTCGGGAGCCTCGCCGACCAGCGGACGCAGGTCGGGCGTGAAGCTCTCGGGGCCGCAGAAGAACTTCTTGATGCCCGCCTCGACCGACACCGGCACGCGAGCCATCGCCTTCTCGAGGTAGGGCCCCATGCGCTCGTAGTCGGGGGCGATTTCGCCGAACGAGAAGTCGTGCGGAATGCCCTCGACCTTCCACGGCGCCGACTTGGGCTCGAACATGCCCACCATCAGCCCGCCGCCCTCTTCGCGGTAGTAGCCGTAGCTGCTGGGGTCCTCGAGCACCGGCCAGTTGGGGTTGATGCCTTCGACCTTGCCGGTGATGAGGTAGTAGTGCTCGGCGGCCTGGTTGGTCAGCGTCACGCCGTGGCGCGCGGCGAACTGGCGGGCCCACATGCCGGCGCAGTTGACGACGTATTCGCATTCGATGTCGCCCTGCTCGGTGCGCACGCCGACCACGCGGCCGTGCTTGGTCAGCACGTCGACCGCGGGCGTGTTCTCGAGCAGCTTCGCGCCCTGCAGCCTCGCGCCCTTGGCCAGCGCCATGGTCACGTCGACCGGGTTCACGCGGCCGTCTTCCTTCACGTAGAAGCCGGCGAGCACGTCGTCGACGTTGGCGAGCGGGAAGAGTTCCTTCACCTGCCTGGGCGAGATCTCGTGCACGTCGACGCCGCAGTGGCGGTTGAAGGTCGAGACGCGGCGGTATTCCTCGAGGCGATCGGCGTCGGTGGCGACCTCGATGAAGCCCACGGGCTTGAAGCCGGTGTCCTGCCCGGTCTCGGCCTCGAGTCGCGCGTAGAGATCGCGCGTGTACTTGCGCATCTCGGTCGAGGTCTCGCTGGTCGAGCCGAAGGTCACCATCAGGCCGGCCGCGTGCCAGGTCGTGCCCGAGGTCAAGCGGTCGCGCTCGAGCAGCACGGTGTCTTTCCAGCCCAGGTGAGCCAGGTGGTAGGCGATCGAGGTGCCGATGATGCCGCCGCCGACGACGACGACGCGCGCGCGAGTGGGGAGCGTGGGGGCCATGAGGCGTGCGTATACCCGAATCTCGCTGGCACGGCGCTCGTTGGAGTAAGCCCGAATCACCATGAGCACCGGGCACCAGGCCGACGAGCAGGCGCTGCGACTGTCGGTGGTGCTCTACGTGGCGGTGATGGCGCTCAAGCTGGGCGCCTGGTGGTGGACCGGGGTGATGACGTTGCTGGCCGAAGGGCTGCACACGCTGTCCGACGTGTTCGTCTCGGGCTTCCTGCTGATCGCGGCGAGGTGGTCGCGCCGCGCGCCCGACGACACCCACCACTTCGGCTACGGCCGCGCGCAGTACGTGGGCGCGCTGGTGGCGTCGGTGTTGTTCATTTCGTTCACTGCGTTCGAGCTGTACCGCGAGGGCCTCACCCGGCTGGTCGGGCACGAGGTCGCTCACCCGGCGAAGGACGTGCCGGTGGCGCTGGGCGTGCTGGGCGCGTCGATGCTGATTGCGCTGTGGCCGCTGGTCTCGTTGCTGCGGCAAAAGCAGCGGGGCGCGGCGGCCCGGGCGCAGTTGCTCGAGCTGGTGAACGATGAGCTGGGCCTGCTCGCGGCGGCGGTCGGTACCGCGCTGGTGCTGGCCGGCTACCCGATGGCCGACCCCCTCGCGTCACTGGTGGTGGCGACCATCATCCTGGTCAACGGCATCTCGTTGTTCCGCGAGAACCTGTCGTACCTGCTCGGGCGCTCGCTGCCGGGGGAGGACTTGAAGCGGCTGGAGGACGTGGTTCGCGCGGTGCCGGGCGTGCGCGGGTTCCATCGGCTGCGCGTCGAGCAGTTGGCCCCGGGGAGTCTGCACGTCGAGCTGCACGTCGAGGTGCCGCGCGGCATGGTCATCGAAGAAGCCAACGACATCGCCGAGGACGTGACGACGGCCATCACGACGTTCACCGAGGGGCCGAACTTCGTGACCGTGCACGTCGACCCGGAGCGGCCGGCCGAGCTGCACGCGAGTACGAAGAGCGCGTGAGCTCGCGTGCCATGGCTGAGGCCTGGCGACAGGCCTGTCGAACGGGAACGACCCGCTACCTCACCACCGGAGGCCAGCAGCGCACGCCAGGCACTTTGGTGAAGCGCGCGTCGAAGGTCAGCAGCGTCGCGCCAGTCTCGAGCGCGTGCGCAGCGATCCACACGTCGTTGAGCGGAATCGGCGTACCTGCGCGACGCAGGTCATTCTTCACGGCCCCGAAGATCTCGGCGGTTTCCACGGTGGCGAAGACGGTCTGCACGGTCGGCTGCGAGAGGAACTCGCGCAGCACTGTCCGATTCTGACGCTCGAGCTTTCCGCCGCGGAAGCCGGCAAAGAGCTCACCCAGCACGAACACCGAGGCAAAGATGCGCTCTGCGTCGCCGAGCACGTCGAGGACCGCCTCGTCTCCAGTCGCCAGTCGCGTCCACGCGTTGGTGTCGAAGAGGACCTTCATCGCCAGTCTCGAGGGTCCACTTCATCGAAGTCGGCAGTTGCCCGCTCGAACTCGGCGGCCTGGGCCTTGGTCCAGGTGCCACAGAACTTTTCGAAGTTCTTGCGATGCACGGCGCTGACGGGGCGAACGCCGAGCGCGTTCTCGAGCAGGGCCTTGATGGTCTTGTTGAGACTGGTGCCATCACGGCGTGCGCGTTCGCGAATCAGGGTGGCTACGTGCTGATCGAGGTCGTGAATGGTAATCGAAGGCATGGTTCACCTTGAACCGAATGCGGTTCAGAACACGGTTCATGTAGAGCATGAATGGTTCACGATTGGCAACACCCAGAGGTGAGACCGACGTCGTTGAGCCGTCTTCCCGACTTCCTGCGTCTTTCGTGCACCATGCGCCGCTTGCTCTGCGTCCTCTCCATCTTGCTGTGTGCCTGTGTCGGTGTGAGTGTCGACGCGATGGACGGCGGCTCGACGGGCGGCGGCACCTCCACTGGCGGCGGCGCGAGCACCGGCGGCGGAACCACGGGCGGCGGCATGTCGACTGGAGGCGGCACCTCCACGGGAGGTGGCACCTCGACCGGAGGCGGCACCTCCACCGGCGGGGGCACCACCCAGGCCTGCACCGCGCCGGCCCAACCCGCTGACATCTCCACCCCCACCACCGTCGTCGGCACCGGTACGCCCGCAAGCTGCACCGAAGCGGCCTTGCGCGCCGCCATCGCCAGCGGCGGCATCATCACCTTCTCGTGCGGCCCCGCGCCCACCACCATCACGCTGACGCAGACCCTCAACCTGCGCACCGACGCGAACACCGTGCTCGACGGCAAGAACCTCATCACCCTCGACGGCGCGAGCTCGGTGCAGCTCCTCTCGTTCAACCACGGCAACTACCGGGTCAACGACTTTGGCCTCACGCTGCAGCACCTGACGCTCGCGCACGGCAAGGCCACCGGCACCATGAGCTACCCCACGCGGCCCGCGCCCTGCTCGCAGGGCTTCTACGACGGCTCGGGTGGCGCGGTGTTCGTGCGCGACGGCGTGCTGAAGGTCTTCGACGTCACCTTCGACTCGAACCAGGCGGCGCTGCTCGGCCCTGACGTCGGCGGTGGCGCGGTGTACCTCGAGGGCGCGAAGCGGGCGCTCTTCGTCGACGCCGTCTTCACCAACAACCAGGCGTCCAACGGCGGCGCGCTGGGCTCGCTCAACAGCGACTTCGACGTCTTCAACAGCCGCTTCGAACACAACGTGGCCACCGGCAACGGCGCGAACTCCGACGACGCGTCGAAGTGCTCCATCCTCGACACGGTCACCAACCAGCACCAGGTCGGCTCGGGCGGAAACGGCGGCGCCATCGCCATCGACGGGGGAGGGGACCTCGACAAGACCTTCTGCGGCGTCACCTTCCGCGCCAACCAGGGCGGTGCCGGCGCGTTGGGCGGCGCCCTCTTCCGCACGCCCGACGTGTCGAAGCAGCCCACCACCATCGACCGCTGCACCTTCGACGCCAATACCGTCCCAGCCGGCGGGGGTGGCGCGCTCTACTTCCACAACAGCACGCTGCAGCTGTGGCGCAGCACGCTCTCGAACAACGTGGCGCAGGGGCCGGGCGGGCTCCAGGCCGATGGCACCACGCTCGACTTCGAGAACGACACCTTCTCGGGCAACGAGGCGACCGCGGGGTTGGGCGGCGCGGTGGCGCTCTTCGGCGGCGACGGGGCCATTCGCTTCTGCACCTTCGCCGACAACCTGGCCAACGGGGGCTCGGCGTACTTCGGCGCGGCCATCACCGCCTTCGCCACCCTGGCCATCGACGGCTCGCTCTTCGCGGGCAACCTGGCGCAGAACGCGGGCGCGCCCATGCAATGCCGGCTCGACGCGAGCAGCGGCGCGGGCGACCTGCAGTGGCCGGTCAATCACGTGGTCGGTGGCGGCGCCGATACGCCGTGCGTGCCGGCCATCACCTTCGCCGACCCTCGACTCGGCGCTCTCGGCGACCACGGTGGACCCACCTCGACCCGCGTCCCCGCCATGGGGAGCCCCGCCATCGGCAAGGGCACGAACTGTCCGGCCGTCGATCAGCGCGGCAACGTCCGCCCGGCCACCGGTTGCGCCTCGGGCGCCGTCGAGCCTTGATCCAGGCTCAGCCGTGATTGGGGTCCTCAAGGGCCCTCAAGAGCGATATGCAGGGACGTACCTGCTCGTGTTGGGGGGTCCCCTTTGGAGAAGTGAGCTCACGTGGCCCGGCGCCCACAGATCGACGTTCGTCGTCTGAAGGAACAGGCGCTCGAGTTCTTCAAAAAGGGCAAGTTCGCCAAGTCCGCCGAGTGCTGGCAGCAGATCGTCGAGGCTGACGAGAAGGACAACCAGTCGCGCCTGCGCTTCGGTGATGCGCTCGCCAAGGCGGGCCAGACCGACCAGGCGTGGGAAGCGTACCGAATCGCCGCGGAAGGCTTCGCGCGAGCGGGGTTCCTGCCCCAGGCCGTGGCCGCGGCCAAGCTGGCGCTGACCCTCAAGCCCCACGACGACGAGGTGCCGAAGCTGCTGGCCGAGTTCCACGCCGAGCGCTTCGGCTCGCGCCTGCCCTCGGCACCTCCCGTCGCCGCCGAGTCGGACGCCGGCGCCGAGGCCGTGGCCGCGGCCGTCAGTGCGCCCGAGGTGGTGCCGCCTCCCGCGCCCCCTGCGCCGGTGGCCGTCGCGCCGCCGGGTCGTCCGTCGATCAGCAAGCGCCCGGTCGCCCAGCCTCAGCCGCCGCCCATGCTGGTGATGCCGGAGCCGGAGCCGGAGCCGGAGCCGCTGCCCGAGCCGGAACCCGAGCCGGAACCCGAGCCGGAACCCGAGCCGGAACCCGAGCCGGACTACGCGTCGGTCTCCGTCGACCTCGACGCAGAGCCCGATTCCGTCACCGTCGACCCGCAGCCCGAACCAGACCCCACGCCCGAGCGGCCGCCGCCTTCGCCACCGCCTGCGCCTCCGCCGAAGGTCCGCTCGACCGCGTCGCGTCCCGCCGTCGCGCCACCGCCGCCTGCCCCGACCCCCGTGAGCCCGGCACCGCCAGCGCCGCCGCCGCGAGTGCCTGCGCGCCCGCCCGCGAAGCCTCCGGTGGCTCGGGTCGAGTCGCGGCCGCCGCCGCCGGTCCAACCGCCGCAGCCTCCGCGGCGCATCGACCTGACCACCGTGCCGCTGCACCCGCCGGTCAAGGTGCCGCCGCTGCCCGAGGAAGAAATCGGCAACACCACCATGCCCGGCGACACCGGGCTGGTCGCGTTGTTGGGGGAAGGCCCCGAGGCCAGCGAGCACACGGTCGTCGCGAAGCTGCCCTTCCTCGACGCGCTCGCCACCGTGCCGCCCGCGCCCTCGACCTCCACTTCTTCCGCCGAGCTGGGGGAAGGCGAGTTGCTCAACCGCGTGCCCCTGTTCGCCGAGCTGAGCCCGGCCGCGTTCACCTCGCTGCTCGAGGCCGCGTCGATGATTCGGCTCTCGAAGGGCGAGGTCGCCATCGAGCAGGGCACGGCAGGCGATTCGATCTACGCGATTCTCACCGGGCGGGTGCGCGTGTTCCGCAACGAGCCGTCGGGGCAGCGGCGCGAGCTGGCCATTCTCGAGCCGGGGGCGGTGTTCGGTGAACTGGCCTGGGTCACCGGCTCGTCGCGCTCGGCGTGGGTGGTGGCCGAGGTCGACGACACCACGGTGCTCGAGATGACCCGGCAGTTGCTGGTCAAGCTGGGGCCCGGCAACCCGTCGATCGCTCGCGGACTGGCCACCATCGCGCGGCGGCGAATTCTGTCGAACATGATGGCCATCGAGCCGCTCTTCGCCGGGCTCAAGCGCAACGAGCGGGTCGAGCTGCTCGAGCAGTTCGAAGCGGTCGACCTCGGGCGGGGTGAGGTCGCGTTGGGGGAAGGCAGCGAGCTCGACGGGCTGTTCGTGGTGACGGCTGGAGAGATCGAAGTCAGCTCGGACGACGGCGTCGAGATGATCGGCCCCGGCGTGCTGCTGGGCGATCACCAGGCGCTGTCGGGCGAGTCGCTCTTCTCGGCGGTGGCCACCAAGCGCTCGCAGGTGCTGCACCTGTCGGAAGCGTCGACGCGCCGGTTGCTCTCGCACTCGAGCGTGAGTGGGAAGCGAGAGGCGCTCAAGCGCGCGGCGTGGGAACGGCACCGGGGCTTGCGGTAGCCCCTCTGCCTCCCGACACCTGACCTGTGCTCGACGAGTCGAGTCGCTCGAAACGCGGCGCGAGCCAGGCCCAGGGCGCGCCGGGTGGCGTGCTCAGCCCAGCGCGCGCTCGATGGCCGCGAACTCTTCGACCGACAGCGTCTCGGCCCGCCGCACCCCGTCGATGCCCGCCGCCGCGAGCGCCTCGGCCACCTTCGGCGCCAGCGAATCATCGCTCTTGAGCGAATTGCTCAACGTCTTGCGCCGGTGCGCGAACCCCGCCTTCACCACCTTGCGGAAGCGCAGCTCGTCGGTGACCTTCGCCCGCGGCGTGGCCCTGCGGGTCAGCTTCACCACCGCGCTGTCGACCTTCGGCGGAGGATGAAAGTGCGAGGCCGGAATGTCGAAGCAGTGCACCACGTCGAAGCGCAGCCCCAGTAGCACCGACAGCACGCCGTAGTCGCGATTGCCCGGGTCGGCCGCCAGGCGATCGACGACCTCCTTCTGCAGGGTGAACACCGCGCGGGTCACGTGGTCGGCCTGCTCGAGCACCTCGAACAGAATCACGCTCGAGAGGTGGTACGGCAGGTTGCCCACCACCACCACCTGATCGGCCTGCGCGGTCTTCGCGAAGTCCAACTCGGCGGCGTTGCCCTCGACGATGGTCAGGCCCTCGAAGTCCTGTGCCCGCAGCGCCGCGGCCATGTCGCGATCGCGCTCGACGGCGGTCACCTTCGCGCCCGAGGCCAGCAGGAAGCGCGTCAGGTGCCCCAGCCCCGCGCCCAGCTCGACGCACGGCTCGCCCTTTCGCAGCAGGGCCTCGTCGACGATGTTCTCGAGCACCACCTCGTCAGAGAGGAAGTTCTGGCCCCAACTGTGCTTCGCCTGGAGCCCGAGCCGACGCAGCATGTCCCTGGGGTGTTCGACCGACATGCGCACGGCCTGTAGCAGGACGAGCCTACAGCCGCCACGTCGGGTCGGAATTGAGCTCGAGGCCGCTGCGCAGCCCCCGCTCGAAGGCCACCGTGCCGGCCACCGCGATCATCGCGCCGTTGTCGGTGCACAGCCGCTTCTCGGGCAGGTACACCCGCAGCCCCGCGTCCTGCCCGCGCTCGAGCGCCAGCGAGCGCAGCCGCGAATTGGCCGCCACGCCACCACAGAGCACCACCTGTCGGCCGCCCGCCTTCTTCGCCCCCAGCACCAGCTTCTTCGTCAGCGCGTCAGCCACCGCTTCCTGGAAGCTGGCGCACAGGTCGTTCAGCTTCTGCCCCGTCGGCACGCCATGCAACTGCACGTGGTTGAGCACTGCGGTCTTGAGCCCCGAAAAGCTCCAGTCGAGCACGTCGTGCTGCTTGAGCGCCCGGGGGAAGGCGATGGCGGTGGGGTCGCCGGTCTGCGCGAGCTGATCGATGGGCTGACCGCCGGGGTAGGGCAGCCCCAACAGCTTGGCCACCTTGTCGTAGGCCTCGCCGGCCGCGTCGTCACGCGTGGTGCCCAGGCGCCGGTAGGTGCCGAACGCCGGCACGTCGTAGAGCGTGGTGTGGCCACCCGAGACCACGAGCGCCAGGAACGGCGGCTCGGGGGCTTCCTTCGCCAGCCGAATCGCCAGCAGGTGCCCCTCGAGGTGGTTGATGCCCACGAAGGGCACGCCGGTGGCCAGCG
>CAIWFK010000703.1 GCA_903911905.1 uncultured Myxococcales bacterium | reverse complement strand
CGCATCATCGCCATCGGCTCGGACCGCATGATGAAGGCCGTTCAGCAGGCGCGGCATGGCGTGCTGGCGCCGAAGCTCAAGACCTCGGCCTGCGCCATCGGCAGCATCAACTCGCCGATGCAGTGCATGATGAAGGAAATCTGCGCGCAGTGTCTGCAGCGCCACGTCGACCCCCGCACGGGAAAAGAATCGTTCGTCTTCTCGTGCTTCAACCAGGACCAGGACCTGGACCAGGTCGACTTCACGCACCTCGACATGCGGCTGCGCGCGAACTCGGTGCTCGAGAAGCAGGCCGACCTGTGGCTGGCGGCGATGCTGAAGGAACGGCCCGAGCGCAAGCGGGTCTGAGCCGCGCTGACGCAACGCGACGAAGGCGACCGACGAAACCCGTCGAGGGCACTGGCACCAGGGTCGAAGTCGACCTAAAGCCGCCGCCCATGCGACACGCCCTGCCCCGAAGTGCGCTGCTGCTGTCCCTGGCTGGTTGCCTCTCGTCGACGCCCGCGCCGTTGCAGCCTGCGCAGGCGGGGCCGGGGCCGATCGTCAAGTTCGACGTCTTCAAGAAGCCCTTCCCCGAAGTGCCGCTGCCCAACGACTTCGCCACGCGCTTCGACGCCACCAGCCCGACCGGCCGCCGGCTCAACGCCAGCATCATGCAGGCGAACACGAAGTGGGAACGCGCCACCCGCGGCGAGCTCGACAAGTTGACCGGCTGGGGCACGTCGGCGCCCATCACCGTGGCCTTCACCGCGCCGCTCGACCTGGGCGTCATCGAACAGCGTCACCGCAAAGACAACCTCAACTTCCAGGACGACGCGGTGCTGGTGCTCGACGTCACCGCGGCCTCGCCCGAGAAGTGCCGCGCCGTGCCGTTGGACCTGGGCCAGGGCAATTACCCCATCACCCTGCCCCAGGCCGACGTGTTCCCCCAGGACCCGCGCGGCCACAACCAGCAGCACCAGTTCGACGAAGTCGAGGAAGACCTCAACGGCAACGGCGTGCTCGACCCCGGTGAAGACACCGACATGGACGGCGTGCTCGATCACCCCAACACCCGTGACGGCAAGGCGGGCAGCGCGGTGCTCGACTACTACGAGCGCGAGACCAACACGCTCATCATGAAGCCGATGACGCCGATGCGCGAAGCGACCACCTACGCGGTGGTGCTGACCCGGCGGCTGACCGACACCTCGGGCAACCCGGTGCGCTCGCCCTTCGACGGCATCAACCACACCAGCCAGACGAAGGACCTGGCCGAGCTGGGCGGCTGTCTGACGAAGTTCGGGCTCACGCTCGACGACGTGTCGTTCACCTGGAGCTTCACCACCCAGTCGATTTCCCACGAATACGTGGCCATTCGCGACGGGCTCTATGGCCAGGGTTCGCTCAAGCAGGTGGGTACGGACTTCCCGGCGACCATCAGCAAGCTGCGCGATCTGCGGGTCAAGACCTCGCCCACCACCACCAACACCAAGATTCTGCCCGGCGCGCAGGCCGCTCCGGTGTTCAGCCAGTTGATGAAGCTGACCGGCCTGTCGGACTCGTCGTCGAAGATCTTCGACGAGCACATGAAGTTCATCGACTTCATGGCGATGGGCGAAATCACCTCGCCCCAGTTCTTTCCCCGCGCCGACGCCGACGGAAACCGCCTGCCGTACTACCAGCAGGTCTTCGACCTCACGAAGGCGCCGCGCCCCGAGGGCGTGCCCTTCTGGCTGTTCGTGCCCATCAACCGCCATGGCCCCGCGCCGCTGGCGATCTTCATTCACGGGCACGGTGGCTCGAAGTTCGACGGCCTGGCCATCGCCGGGTTGATGGCCCGCTACGGCATCGCCACCCTCACCATCGACGCGCCCAGCCACGGCATCGGGCTCGACGCCACCACCGAATCGCTGATTCAAGGCATCTTCGACAGCAAGGGCCTCAATGGGCTGGCGCAGGGCCTGCTGTCGGGCCGCGCGGTCGACGTGAACAACGACGGCAAGGTCGACCCCGGCGCCGATTACTGGACCTCGTACGTCTTCCACACCCGCGACATGGTCCGCCAGACGATGGTCGACCTGATGCAGGTGGTGCGCACCGTGCGCTCGTTCGACGGCCAGGCGACCTGGGCCTGGGACCCGGCGCGCAAGGGCCTGCCGGGCCTGGCGGGCGACTTCGACGGAGACGGTCAGCTCGACATCGGCGGTTCGGCGCCCTTCCACGTCTTCGGCGGCTCGCTCGGTGGCATCACCACCGGCGTGGCGGCCGGCGTGGAACCGGCGTTCGAGTCGGCCATCGGCATCGTGCCCGGCGGCATGCTCAGCGAGGTCGGCAGCCGCTCGGCGCTGGGCGGCGTGCGGGACGCCATGATGCTGCGGTTGATGGGCCCCATCGTCTACAACCAGGCCGGGGTGTTGACCGCGCTGGTCAACGACGCCGAGACCGGTGATGCCACCCTGCCCCTGCACGCACTGCCCACCCTGAAGGCGCAGGACACGGTGGTGCTCAAGGACCTGACCACCGGCGATTACCGCTGCGGCGCCGTCCAGGCCGACGGCAGCAGCTTCGAGGTCACCGTGCCCTCGGACCGCGGCGACGCGCTGCAGTTCGAGCTCTACTCGGGCCCGCTCGCACCCCAGGACACCACCGGCTGCGTCATCGCCGGGCAGACGCCCACCCTGGTCATCAACTCGGTCGATCGCGACGTGACCTACGACGGCGCGGTGACCACCGCGAACTCGCCGCTGCTCGCCGTGCAGGACGGGTTCGGCCTGCGGCGCGGCACCCCCGACCTGCGGCGCATGCTGGGGCTCTCGCAGATCGCGCTCGAGTCGGGCGACCCCTTCAACTGGGCACCGTACTGGGAAGGCAACCGCCAGTTGACCTACGGCACGGGTGAGACGGTCGGCACCCGCGTGCTCCTGATGCCGTCGATCGGCGACCCGGGCGTGCCCATCGCCACCGGCGTGGCGCTGGCCCGGTCGGCCGGCTTCGTGAAGTTCGACACCACCGACGCGCGCTACGGCAAGAGCCAGAACGACGTGCTCATCGACACCTATTCCATCGAAGGCGTCAGCCGGCTCAAGCACTTCACCGACGCCAGCGGCCAGGGCGTGCTCACCGACCTCGAGAACCTCTCGAGCCTGACTGGCGCCGACGACGGCTTCGGCGTGCCCCGGCTCTCGCCTCCGCTGCGCCTGCCGGCCGCCAGCCCCCTGGGTGGCTATTCGGGCGTGCTCTTTCCCATGCTCGAGCCGCAAGGCAAGCACGGCTTCGCCACGCCTGACCCGACTGCGCCGTTCGACCTGGGCAGCCTGCTCTTCAACATCATCGGTCGGTACCTCGAGAGCAGCGGTCGCCAGTACAGCCTCGACAAGTGCCAGGTCGACTTCACCTGCTCGTGGATCGCGCCGGTTCCCTGAAAGGCCTTCGACCCATGAACCGCACGATTCTTTCCCTGGTGATGTTCGCGCTGCCCTCGCTGGCGGCAGAACCGGTGTCGACCGACCTGCCGGTGCAGGCGCCGGCGCTGCGGGTCACGGGCAGCGCGACCGGGTACCAACCGCTGCTGCGCTACGAGTACGAAAACGGGCGGCTCGAGCTGCCCATCTCGCTCGACACCCGCCTCGAGGCGACGCGGCCCTTCGCCCTCGACCGCGACGGCACGAAGAGCAGCGGCGCCATGCAGTTCTCGCCGCGCGCCCGCATCGGCCTGCGCCTGATGAGCCCGCCGTCGTGGGGCAAGGTGAGCCTGCTGCTCGAGTACGAGCACGACGTGCCCACCGGCACCATCACCGGCACGCTGCCCGACGGCCTGGGCATGCCCGGCAGCGAGGGCCTGACCACCCAACTGCGCAAGGCCATGCTGCGCCTGTCGTACGGCGAGTACGTGGTGGTGGGCGGCGGCGTGATGACCAGCAACTGGGGCCTGGGCCTGCTGGCCAACGACGGCGCCCACGGCTGGGAACCGGGCAGCGCGCGCTTCACCGACCCGCGCGGCGGCGATCGCGTCATTCGCGGCTTCCTCGCCACCGGTCCGCACACCCCGCTGGGGCTGGTGGCCGCCGTGGCCATCGACAAGGTGCAGGGTGACGACAGCCTGTTGACCGGCGTGCAGCAGGGCAAGCCCAACGCCGACTACGACGATCAGGCTGGCCAGGTCGTCGCCTCGGTCTCGCTCGGTCGCCCCGGCGACACCTGGGCCGGCGTCTACGTGGCGCTGCGCAACCAGACCACGTGGGACCACCGGTACCTCCAGGTCGCGGCCTTCGACGCCTCGGGCACCTGGCGCCAGTCGCTGTGGGGTGGCTCGACCCTGCGGCTGGGCGGCGAGGTCGCGTACCTCGGCGGCAACGCCACGCTCGGCGCGACCGCCACCTTCCCGGTGCAGCAGGTTCGGCAGTTGGGCGTGCTGACCCGCAACTCGCTCGACCTGGGCGGCTTCGGCTTCGCGTTCGATGGCGCCTTCGCCTCGGGTGACGGCAACCCCGACGACGCCACGCAGAACGGCTTCCGCGCCGACCCCAACGCCGACATGGGCCTGTTGCTCTTCAAGCAGGTGTTGGCCGCGCAGACCGCGCGGGGCAGTGCGATGGCGGGCGACCCGTTGCTGGTCGGCGTGCCGGCACCGGGCGTCGAGCGCTTGCCCACGCGCGGCGCCGTCACCAACAGCCTCTCGGTGTTCCCCCGCATGTTCGTGCGGCCGGTGGACGGGCTCGAGGTCTACGGCGGCGTGCTGCTGGCCTGGAGCCTGGTGCCGGTGTTCGACGCCTTCAACACCCGCATTTCGGGCGGCACGCCCCGCAACGCGGTCAACGGCACGCCCACCGGCATGCTGGGCACCGAGTTCGACCTGGGCGCGCGCTTCCGCATGCTGTTCAACGGCACCGAGGTGATGATCGGCGCCGAGGGCGGCTTGTTGGTGCCGGGCGGGCAGTTCGCGTTGGCGTCGGGCAAGACCCCGGGCGCCATCACCGGCGGGCGGCTGATGCTGGGCTGGCGGCTGTAGACCGACCTCGTGCAGTCAGCGGGCTGACGCGGGTCCTGGTCGACCCGTCACCAGGCCCCGGTTCCCGCGCAGATCCACCCGGTTGGGGGTGGCTCGCCCATTGCTGTCATCTTCCGACGTGTCGACGCGCTGGCATCCGCTCCTCGAAGCGGAAATCAAGCGATGGGTGGGCGACGAGGCCGAGATGCCGGCTTCGTTGCGTTCGCTCTTCGATGAGTTGTTGATGCGCCTGGTGGTGGTCGACGACGTGCGCGCGGCCGATTCGGCCGGCGAGCTCGAGGCCTTCTTCCGCCTCAGCGGCGACTTCATGCTGGTGCTCGACGCCGAGCTGCACGTGCGCCACCTGAACACCGCCTTCCAGACCTGGGGCTACGACGTGGCCGACTTCCGCGGCCGCTCGTTCCTCGACCTGATCATCGAGGCCGAGCGCGAGTCGGCCGGCGCCACGCTCTCGAGCATCTTGCGCACGCGCGAATGGGTGCCGCTGGCGACCCGCGTGCGCACCTCGACCAACGTGGTGCGGCTGGTGCACTGGCAACTGTCGACCGACTTCGAGGGCCAGCGCATCTTCCTGGTCGGCCGTGACGTGACCGAGCAGGAGCGGTTGAAGGAAGATCTCTCGCAGGCCCAGCGGCTCGAGGCGGTGGCCCAGCTCGCGGCGGGCGTGGCGCACGAGGTCAACACGCCGCTGCAGTTCCTGAGCGACAACGTGAAGTTCTTCGAAGACTCGCTGCGCGATCTCGGGCCGGTCTTCGACCTGGTGGCCGGGCCCTCGCCGAACCCCGGGGCGCTTCGCGAGGCCGTGCAGACCGCCGACCTCGAGTACCTGCGCGCCGAACTGCCCTCGGCGCTCGAAGCGATGCGTGACGGCGTACGTCGCGTGCGGGGCCTGGTGCAGTCGCTCAAGGAACTGGCGCCGACCCGGGCCGAAGCGGGCGAGTTGGCCCAGGTCGACCTGTTGCCCATGCTGCGTGGCGTGATCGCCGCGCAGTCCCCCGAGCGACCGGGGCTCGAGCTCGTGACCTCGCTCGAGCCGTTGCCCACGCTGGCGGTGCAGGTGGGCGCGGTCAACCGGGTGGTGGTCTCGCTGATCGACAATGCGCTCAAGGCGCTCGAGCGGAAGTACGGCGCGTCGGGAGGCCGGCTCGAGGTGCGGTGCGGCGTCGACCAGGGCGCGGTCTTCATCGCGATCAGCGACGACGGCGTCGGCATTTCCAACGAAGTGGGCGTGCACCTCTTCGAGCCGTTCTTCTCGACCCGCGACGTGGGTGCCGGCACCGGGCAGAGCCTGGCCATCGCGCGCAAGGTGATGGAGCGGCACCACGGCAGCATCGACTTCTCGAGCGAGCCGGGCCGCGGCGCGACCTTCACCCTGCGCTTCCCCCTGCCGGTCGACGAATCGCTCTGGAACTGACCCTTCACCAGGCGATGCCGACCTGGCCGGTCAGCTCGGTCGGGTACAGCGCGGTGGCGTGGTCGAAGGCCGAGGGCAACAGGTTCTGCGCGACGCGCACGTCGGCGAAGAGGCGGGTCGACGACTGGCGCCAGAAGACCACGCCGGCCTGCGCGTAGGGAGCCACGTTGAAGATCGACCCCCCGAAGATGAGCCGCGGCGTGGGCGCCACGTCGGTGGCGAGCAGGGCGATGGTGAGGGCCGAAAGCAACATGACGAAGACTCCGGGGCGAAGGTGAAGACGACCCGGCCGCCCGAAGCATCGATGATGCCGACCGCGCCCGCGCCGTGGTGACGCGGGGTTGCCTCGCGTGGCCTGCGCACGAGCGTGCAACGCCCTGCACAGGCGTGAAGCACGAGGCCGGCGTCAGGCCGGCAGCACCAACTCGACGGTCGTTCCGACCCGCTCCCGGGTGGTAAGCACCACCTGCCCACCATGCGCCGCGACCACCTGCTGCACGAACGCCAGGCCCAGGCCGCTGCCGGTGGCCTTGGTGGTGAAGAAGAGCTCGAAGGCCTGCTCGCGGGCCCGGGCGTCCATACCGACGCCGGTGTCCTTCACGCTGAGCACCACCTCGGGCCGCTCGCCCTCGTCACGGCGCGCGGTGCCCAACGTGATGGTGCCTCCCGAGGGCATGGCCTCGAGCGCGTTCTTGATCAGGTTTTCGAGCACGCTGGCCAGCAGGTCGGCGTCGACCTTCGCGCGCAGCTCGGGCTGCGCCAGGTCCCACTGGAAGGTCACGTTGGGCGCGGCGAAGCCCTGCAGCGAGGCCACCTTGCGCAGCAACGCGTTGAGCTCGACCTCACGCCGCTCGGGTTCCAGGCGCGAGAGCCGCTGGTAGCGCTCGATGACGGTGTGCAGGCGATCGAGCTGTTGCACCACCAACTGCGCGAACTCCTCGTGCTGCGGCTGCGCGGCGCGCTTCATTTCCTCGGCCAGGTATTCGGCGGCGCCCTTCGCCGCGGCCAGCGGGTTCTTGAGGTCGTGCGCCATCTGCGCCGAGAAGCGGCCCAGGGTGGCGAAGCGCTCGAGCCCCACCCGCGAGCGCAGCGTGCCCTCGAGCAGGAACCAGCCCGCCGCCATCAACACCAGCGACAACGCGGTCGAGGAAATCAGCAACACGCCCAACCTGGCCTGGAAGAGGACGAAGAGGCTCAGGTACGCCACCGCGGCGAAGAGCCCGAAGACCACCGCCTGCGCCACCGCGGTCCCCCGGTTGGCCTGGGGAAAGAGGCCCATGCCGAAGGTCAGCAACGTCAGCATCACGTTGAAGGCGAAGCTGCCCAGGGTGGCCAGGCGCGGCACGGGCAGGCCCAGGTCGGCGAGGAGTTCCGTCGACAACAGCACCGAGACCGTCACCACCGCCAGCAGCAGCACCCGCGCCCGCGCGCGCTCGAGCGGGGTGGAAGCGACGCTCACGTGCCGGGCCACCAGCACCAGGGCGAGCATGGCGATGGGCAGCGAAGTCGCCAGCAACAGCCCCGACAAGGTGGCCAGCCCGCCAGGCACGCGCCCGGGCGCGACGAGCTCGAGCAACGCCAGAGCCGACTGCAGGCCGAAGAGCGCATACGCGGCCTGCAGCGGCCGACGCAGCGCCTGCTTGCGACCCAGGAAGCGGAGCACGAAGTGCAGGGCCAGGGGCGTGAAGAGCGGAGAGGCCACCGCGCCGATGCCGGCGTAGCGCGAGTCGTGCGAGAGCGAGGTGCCGACGCTGGCCACGTTCCAGGCGAACTGATCGACGGCGAGCAGGGTCAACGGCAGACCGAGCCGACTGCCGCCCGAGCGGGTGGCCGCCAGCACCGCGACCATCAACCCCGACGCCGCCGCCAGCGCGTGCACCCACGCCCACCCGGTCATCGTCGTCGCTCCGTCATGCGAAGGCCGCAGCGTCTCACCGATGCCCCGGGCCGAGGTGAATTTTCGCTTCCCCTGCCCCGTCAGGGTGCCAGAGTCCCACGTCTTCTCCGGAAAGGAAGCTCGAGCCATGTCCCGTCTCCTCCTTCGCCCCGTGGTGCTGTGTTCGCTGGTGTTGTCGCTCGGCGCGTTCGCGCAGCCGACCGTTCGGGTGGGCGTGGCCCTGCCCGTGGTGCCTGGCATTCGGGTCACCGTCGCGCCTCCCGCGCCCCGCATCGAAGTGCGCCCTGCGCCGCCCTCGCCCAACCACCAGTGGATCGATGGGCACTGGGCCTGGCGTGGCAACAGCCACGTCTGGCTGGGTGGCCATTACGTGCTGCCGCCGTCGGTCGGGTACACGTGGGTGCCGGCGCGCTGGGTGAACGAGAACGGCGCGTGGGTCTTCTTCGAAGGCCACTGGGCCTCGGGGTACGTGCCGCAGCCGACCGTGGCCTACGCGCCGCCGCCGCCGCCCGCGCAGCCGGTGTACGTCGAGCAGGCGCCGCCCGAGCCGATCGTCGAGGTGCGCCCGGCCGTTCCCTTCCCCGGTGCCGTGTGGATTCCCGGGTACTGGAACTGGCATGGCCGTCACCACCAGTGGGTCGGTGGGCACTGGTCGGCGCCCCGAGAAGGGCAGCGCTGGGAAGAGGGCCGCTGGGAGCGCGAAGAGCACCGCTACCGCTGGGTGCCGGGCCGCTGGCGCTGATGACGTGCTCGCTTGCTCCGCGCGTCGAGGCGAGCGATACCCTTCCACCCTTTTCGTTCCACGCTTCTGGAAAGCCCTGTCCCATGAACTTCCGTTCGATGTCGTTGCTGCTCTCGCTGTGCGTCGCCTCGGTCTCGTTCGCGGCCCGGCCCGTCGAGAAGAGCGCCCCGAAGGCCACCCGCGAGCACCCGGTGAAGACCCACAAGCAGGTCGCGCCGAAGGGCCCGCTCAAGCCGCGCTCGCTCGAGACCGCGAAGTAGGAAGCGCATGTCGGTGCCTCGCTGGCTGACCGCTGCGATCGGCCTCGCGCTCGCAGGGTCGGCGGGGAGTGCCCGGGCGAGCCCCTGCGATGCGGGCTGCACGGTGGTGCTCACTGGAGACGCGCGCAAGGACGTGACGGGCCCGCTGGCGCAGGGGTCGATTTGCCTGGCCGCGGGAGACGTGACCCAGGTGGTGGTGCACGACCTGGCCGCCGACGCCGGCCCGCTGACCGTCCGGACCTGCGATGGAACGGTGCGGGTCACCGGTGGGAATGGCCTGACGCTGCGCTCGCTCGACGGCGTGCGGGTGACGGGCGACGACGGTGACGGCGGCGTGGCCTGGGTGGTCGACGGGCAGCGCACGCTGAGCGATGCGGTCACGATTTCAGGCTGCATCGGTGCGCTCGAGGTCGATCATCTCGAGGTGCATGACGTGCTGGGCGCGGGCCTTCGAGCCGAGGCGCAGAGCTGCCCGGGGTCGTTGCACCTCCACGATCTCTGGGCGCACGACGTGTCGGGTGACGGGCTGGCGGTGGGCGGCGACGCCGGTTGGGCGCGCGTCGAGGTGGAGCACGCCCGGGTCGATCGCACTGGCGCCCAGGGTCTTCGGGTCGACGCGACCGCGCAGGCCCTGGTGCACGACGACGTGGTGAGCTCGGCCGGGCTGGTGACCACCGGCAGTGGGCTGTGGGTGGGGCCGATGGCTGCAGGCCTGTTCGAACGCGCCGTGGTGCTGCAGGCCACCGGGCCGTGTGCGTCGCTGGGCAGCGACGGCGCGCTGACGCTGCGCAATTCACTGCTGGTCGACTGCGCCCAACAAGGCGTGGCGGTGACGGGCACCGGGCATTCGGTCAACCGGGCGGTGCGGGTGGTGCATTCGACCATCGTGCGGCCGGGGACCATCGGCGTGACCGATTCCAGCACCGGCGCCGGCAGCCTCACCGTGGGCAACACCCTGGTCGTCGATCTCGGTGCAGGTCGACCGGCCGTGTCGGTCGGCCCGACGGCCACCGAGGTCGGCACCCTGGCCGTGCCGTCGGACGCGGGGTTCTCGACCAGGGACGTCACCGACCCCACCAAGGCGAAGGGGGCCTGGCGGCTGGGGCCGATTTCGCCCGCGAGGGACACGGGCGCACCGCTGACGCCGCCGGTGCTCGACGACCTCGAGCAGCTCGGCCGCGACAACCGCCCCGACGTCGGCGCGCACGAGTTCGCGGGGCGCCTGGGAGTCGATGGCGGCGTGAGTGACGCGGGCGTGGAACTGGATGCCGGCGTCGCTGACGCGGGCCCGCCTGAAACCGATGGGGGCTCCACCAGCAGCGATGGCGGTCACAACGATCTGCCCGATGGCGGAGAGATCAACCCCATGCCGCCCATGGCCAGCGGCTGTGGCTGCTCGACCTTCGATCGGCCTGCCGCGATGCTGGTGGGCGCGCTCCTGCTGTCCTGGCGGCGGCGCCGATGAACGACCGCCCGCGAGTGCCCGTGCTGCTGTGCGCGTTCGTCTTCTTCGCGCTCTGGGTGCTGACGGTGGTGATGGTGGCCGTGGGGTGCGTGGGGCTGGTGGTTCGGCCGCTGCGGGCTCAGGCGCCGAGCTGATCGGAGGGCGGTGATCGCCGGGGCTTCGCGAGGCCCAGCCGGTCACCGTGGGGCGGCGCTCATGCCGTGTGCAGCCGAGCGGCAACGGCCCTGCTCGTTTGCACACAGCACGGCGACCGAGACCGGGCGCTCCGACAGGAACACGTCGACCACCGCGCCGGAGTGAACGCCGCGGTCGTCTCGCCAGGTCATCAGCGAGCGGCCGACCTCGTCGCCACGCGCGGAGGTCACGACTTCGAGCGAAATCGACGTCACCAGGTCGGCGAGCCGGCGCAGTTCGGCGGGACGACAGACCCGATCTCCGGCGTTCGACCACAGCACCAGGTCCCCAAAGCCCGGGTCACGCCCGTCGACCACGCCGTCGTGATTCTCGTCGAGCACCGCGAGCGCCTCGAAGCCATCGCGCGCCAGCGAGCCGTCGGGCAACCGGGTGTTCGAACCGAACAGTTCGCTGCCGTTCTCGATGCAGCCCGAATGATCGAGGTCGCGCGCGATCCACGGCGAGGTCGGCCAGGCCGTGGTGACCGGCACGCCAGGCGTGAAGGCGAAGGCGCCGAAAGCCCCCAACGTCACCGGACCGGGAGTGAACTGCGCGACCAACGGCGTGCCTCCACAGACGCCCGAAGAGGCGTGGTCCTCGTCGGCGCAATACTGATCGACCGCCTGCCGCTGCTTCGGGCTCAGCGACTTGAACCACGCGTCGACCTCGAGCGGGCTGACGTTCTTGTTGGCGGTGTTCGGCTTGTTGGGAATGGTCTGGATGATCTTCTCGACCTCCGCCCTGGTGAGCCGTCGCTGCGCCGCGGGCTTCGCAGGCTTGTCCTTCTCGACGGGCACGGGCTTCGGCTTGCCGGCCCAGGCCGTCGTCGCGAGCAGCATGGCCGCCAACACGGACCACCTCATGGCCAGGTCCCCCGCATGTCGGGCACGCATGGAGCGTAGCGGTACGCCGGGTTCGTCGGCCCGACCAGGTTCGAGCACTCCGAAGAGACCGCGCTGCCGCAAGACACGAGGGTCATGACCACGAGCAAGCGGCTCCGCATGATCCAACCCTACCAGCCCCAGCGCTCCCTCGGCGACGTGATGCGACCTGCTACGATCACCCTCGTGCTCCCTTCGGTGCTGGTGCTGGGTTCACTGCTCGCAGCGGCGCCCGACGCCGGGGTCGACCCGATCAGCGCGATCTGGCGAGGTGACGACGCTCCTTCGCGAACGCAGGCCCCGTGCCCCTTCGTCCCCCGGGGGACCCTCGTCACCCTGACTGGCAGCTCGAGCGGCGTGAACCTGAGCGCGCCCCTGACGCTCTTCGTGCTGCTCGAGGGTTCGACGTTGGTGGCGTGGGTGGCGCAGGAAGGCGAGCTCGAACGCGGAGGCGGCAGGCGATTTTCGCCCGAAGAGACGTGGCCGATCGCCTGCGAGCCCGGGGCCGTGGTGATCGACGGCCATCGCATCAGTTTCAGCAGTGGCCGCTTTCGACTCGACACGCTGGCCTCGTTCCCCCGCGAACTGGCCCAGGCACTCGCGACGCGCAGCTCGGGCTTCGACGGCGCGCCCCAACTGCGTGAGCAACTCGAGGTTGCACAGGCCTCGGAGCACGACGCGCTGATCGCCGCCCACCCCATGCCGCTGAAGCTGGGGCCAGCCATTCGCCTGCGCGCGGTCGCCGAACGCGTCTTCCCTTCCATTCCCCTGCTCGGCCGGAACGACCCCGACTTCTTCTGGCGCGGCAACGCGTTGTGCATTCGCGAGGGCGAGGCCATGCGCTGCCTCGACCCGCACGGAGAACGCCGCGGCGCCACCCAGCCCTCGGTCTCACCCTTCGCGCAGGCACCGGCGCTCCGCTTCGAATTCCTGGGACACGCGGGCGAAGAAAAGACGCAGCTGACGCAACTGGAACGCGACGGCGGCCTCACCGAGCCGTTCGACGGGCCGCTGCAGTGGCCCAGCGTGCTGGCCCGCACCTCGAGTGGGCGGCTGCTCGTCGTCGCCTCGGAGCGCCCGAGTTGCTGCGCGACGCTCTTCCGTGAGGAGCCGGTGCTGGTGCCGCCCAGGCTCGACGTGAAGCAAAGCCCCGGCAGCGGGCTGTTGCGCGGTGGCCTGTGGTTCGTGCTGGCCGACGCGAAGCTGCGCGCCCGACGCGACGACTTCAGTTGGGAATTGCGCGCGCCAGGCATGTCAGACCCGTGCACCGCCGACGTCCTCATTTCTCCCGACGAGCACTTCCTGGCCTGCGTCGCGGGACACGCGTCACCCGGTCATGATTGGCTCTGGCTCTTTCCCATCGCCTTCGTCGACGAGCCTGATGCAGGAACCCGAGCCCCGCGAAAGTGAGGAGCCCCCAATGGCCTCCCCCATCGAACGGGCGAACCTGAGCCGACCGTCCGACGCGTGACGCGCTCACCGCCGCAAGAACTCGAGCACCGCCGCATTGAACGCCGCCGGCTGCTGAAAGAGCGCGAAGTGGCTGGCCTCGGGCAGCAACAGCAGCCTCGCCTGGGGAATCGCCCTGGCGATCGCCCGCTGGTGGTCTTCGCGAATCAATTCATCGTGCGCGCCATCGAGCACCAGGGTCGGCGCCGAGATCGAAGCCAACTGCGCGTCGGTGAAGTTGGGCTGCGTTCGCCACATCGGCCGCAGCCACGTCAGCAGCGCCTTCCAGTCACCGGGGAAGTCCTTCGCGCAGCGTGCGAAGTACGCGTCGACCGCCGCGCCCCCACCCTTCTTGAGGCCCGACTGATTGGCGTTCGCGGCGTAGGCGACGAGCTTCGAGACCCGCGAGGGGTGACGAATGGCCAGGTCGAGCCCCACGATGCCGCCGTCGCTCCACCCGACGATCGCCGCGCGCTCGAGCTTCCACGAGTCCATCAGCGCCACGACGTCATCGGCCAACTGCGAATAGCTGGCCGGCGCGTCGGTGCGGGTGCTGTGCCCATGCCCTCGAGCGTCGATCACGTAGACGCGATGGTCGTTCGCGAAGGACGGCACCTGGAACGCCCAGTGCGAGCCGTTTCCCGCACCACCGTGCAGCAGAAGCACCGGGTCGCCCGCGCCGTACACCGACCACGAGAGCGTCACGCCGTTGACCTTCGTCTCGCCGTGCTCCACCGCGACGGGCATCGCCCCTGGCAAGGGCGTGCTCGTCCACGACTCGCCTGCGCCCAGCACCATGCTCAAGGCCACCAGCATCACGGCGCCACCACCTCGACGTCGACGGTGAGGGGCGCAGGCAACGCGATGGCCAACTGGGCGCCGGGAACTTCGAGCGAGTGCTGCCCTGCGAGCCTCGCCACCGGCAGCGGCCCCGAGCGATCGACACAGCCTCTCGAACTGGCCTGCGCGCAGTCGGGCAAGACCGTGCCGTCTTCCTTCCAGTCGACCCCGCTGATGGCCGTCACCGTGAAGCTCGAACCGTCGACGAGCGTGGTGGTCGATTCCGCACCGACGAAGAGCCGCAGCACGCGATGGGCGTCGGTGAGCGTCGTCGCGGACGGCGGGAGCATGGGCACCACCGCACCTGCCCGCGCGAAGAAGGGTTGCAGCGAGAGCGGCGCCTGCACGGTGGTGGTGGAGGGCCCCGTCAGCCGAACGCTCCCGTCCCACGAGACCCACAGCCCGGCCGGCAGGTACGCGCTGCGAGCGGTCGCACCAGCGGTGAGCACCGGCGTGACCAACAGCGAAGGCCCGAGCAGGTACTCGTCGGCGATGGTCCAGGTCTGCACGTCGTCGGGGAAGGCCAGCGGCAGCGCTCGCATGATGGGCAGGCCCGAGGCCGTCGCCACTGCGGCGGCGTCGTCGAAGTACGGCAGCAACTGCTGGTGCAGCGTGGCCCAGCGGGTGTGGTGCGCCAGGGTCTCGGCGTCG
>CAIWFK010000702.1 GCA_903911905.1 uncultured Myxococcales bacterium | reverse complement strand
GGTGGCGGGGGTGGTGCTGGCAGCGCAGAGTCCCGTGGTGTTCGACGCTTCGGCGTTGGCCGAGTACGGGCTGGTGGTGACGCCCGACGGAACCCTGCCGCTTCCCGGCGTCGGGGTGACGCTGTCCGCCGGGCCGCGCCTGACCCCTGGCCTGGCGGTGGTGGGCCTGCTGGACGGCGAGGTCTTCTTCGCGCCCGACGGCCTCGTGCTGGGCGACGGCGCGCTGCTGGTGGGGGTGCAGTTGGGCCAGCGAGGTCACGCCACGCTGGGCGTTGGCGCGGGCTATTCCCTGCTGGGCGACGCCACCGGCTCGGTCGGCCAGTTCACCTTTTCGGCCGCGGTGACCGCCGTGGCCCCCATCGACGGGGGCCCCTTCGGCTTCCATTTCCGCCTGGCCTTCGCGGCCGTGCCAGGCGGGTTGTACATGCTGAGCCTGGGCATCGGGCTCGGCGGCTCGGTGCTGTAGCGAGGTCAGTGCACCAGGGTGAAGTTCGCGTTCACCGCCGAGTTCGCGGTCACCGTCACCATCTGCCGCACGGTCTGGTACCCGGGCTTCGAGACGGTCACTTCCCACGTGCCGACGTAGAGGTTGCCACCGAAGGTGTAGGTGCCGTTGGCCGCGGTGGTCTGGGTGAAGATGCCGCGGTTGATGCTGATGGTGGCACCCGCGAGCAGGGCGTTGTTGTTCGAGCCGTCGAACACCGAGCCCGACAGGTTCTGCTTGGCCGGCTCGGCGCCCACGTTGACCCGGTAGTGGTACGCGGCCTTGGTGATGGCGTTGCGGGTGTCGCGGTTGACGACGTGGAAGTACCAGATGCCGTCGGGCGTGTTGGCCTTGATGACCTGCTTGTTGGTGGTGAAGTTCGCCGGAATCGCGGGAGGCACGGTGTCGGCGAAGTTGTCGAGCAGGAAGTAGTAGCCCGTGAAGTTCGAGTCGGCCTGCGGGTTGGTCCACGAGAGCGCGATGGCGTTGTTCGCGTACCAGGTCGTGGTGCTGGGGTGGCTGGCCGAGGTGACGGTGGGCGGGGTGGTGTTGACGTTGACCGACGCGGTGGCCTTCACCGTGCCCACGGTGAACATCGAGTCCACGGTGGTGATGTGGAAGTAGTTGGTGCCCGCCACCAGCGAAGTCGCGGGAATGACGATCGACTCCATCTGGTGGAAGGTGGCGTTCGAGGCCGCGGGCACCGCGTTCACGTCGGTGGTGCTCTTGATGACGTAGTAGCCGGTCGACGAGGCGAAGGGCTTGGTCCACGCCAGGTACCAGTCGCCCAGCCCGTCGTTGTACCACTTCGTGGAATCAGGGTGGCTGCCCGAGACCATGTCGATGGGAGGCATGGGCGAGGTGCGGGTGTTGCCGACGATGGTGCCCGAGAACAGGGGGCTGGTGACGCCGCGCAGCAGCTTCACGCGCCCGTTGCCGCCGGCCGGAGAGGCCGCCGCGCCGCTGGTCTGGATGACGCCGGTACCCGCGAGGGTGTTCGCCGCGATGAGCACGCCGCCGCCCGAGCCGCCGGCGTTGACCGCGTTGGCGGTGATCTGCCCGTTGATGGTCACCGCGTCGGCGACCAGCTCGATGAGCCCGCCGCCCTTGTTGGTGCCGTTGACGCTGCCCTTCGAGATCGAAAGGTCGTCGTCGCGATCGTACGTCGGGCCGGTGAAGGTGGAATAGCAGTCGTAGGGGCCGTAGGTGCCGGGCGTGGTGCACGAGGTCGCCACGCCGTAGCCAGCGCCGTAGGCGCAGCTCTTGGTGTAGGTGTAGCCGTAGGTGCTGGTGCAGGCTCCCGAGCGCGTCGTGCCCGCGCCGCGCGTGTCGTCGCCCAGGTCGTTGGCGTTGATGGTGGTGTTGGCCTCGACGGTGATGGTCTTCGCCTTGAGCTTGAGCACCCCCGACGGGCCGACCTTCAGTTGGCCCTGGTTCCGCACCACGACCGAGTTGGCGTACGAGTGGTCGCCGTCGAGCGTCACGGTCACGCCGTCGACGATGAGGTCGGCATCCATGCAGCCGCCCAGGTAGCAGCCGTTCGCGCAGGTCGCCGCGGCCGTCCAGCCCGTGCCGGCGGCGTTGCAGGTCTCGGGCACGTTGCCGTTGCAGCGCTTGGCGCCGGTGACGCAGGGGTCGGTGCACACGCCGCCATTGCAGCCCACGTTGCAGGTCTGGCTGTAGAGCCACGCCGTGCCCTGCGCGTTGCAGGCCTCGACGTTGCTGCCGTTGCAGCGCACGGTGCCGGCCGAGCAGGCGGCCGACGCGGTGCACTGCGCGTTGCTGCAGGCCTGCGGGCACTGCGCGGTCACCACCCAGGTGCCGTTGACGTCACAGGTCTCGACGACCGGAGCCGTCGCGCTGCAGCGGCTCTGGCCGGCGGTGCAGCGCACCGTGGCGCAGGCCGTCTGGCCCGTGGCACAGGTCTGGCCCGTGGCGCAGGCGACCGGCAACGACCAGTCGGTGCAGCCCGACGACAGGGTCAGGCAGGTCTGCTGCTCGCCGCCCGGGCCACAGCGCGTCGCGCCCACCGCGCACTGGTTGGTGCACGAGGTGGTCGCCACGCAGTTGCCGCCGCTGCACACCTGGTTCGCGCCGCACGAGGTGCTCAGCACCCAGTCGGTGCAGCCGTTGGTCAGTTGCTGGCAGGTCACCGGCGCGCCGGTCGACGCGCACTGGCTGGCGCCCAGCGTGCACTGGTTGACGCACGAGGCCTGGCACACGCCGCCGCTGCAGGTGTTGCCGTTGGGGCAGGGCGAGGCGCCGCCGAAGACCTTGCAGCCGCTCGCGTTGGTGATGCAGGTGCGCACGCCCGCAGGGTCACAGAT
>CAIWFK010000701.1 GCA_903911905.1 uncultured Myxococcales bacterium | reverse complement strand
CGGCCTGGCGCTGACCCAGAAGAGCGTCAGCCCTGCGCGCGTCGTTGAGTCGTTCCTGCGTTACATGCAGGAAGGCGGCACGCCCATCACCCGCGCGATGTTCGAGCAGAACATGGCCAACAAGAAGGCCGACTCGGTCTTCACCGCGGACATGACGCCTCTGCTCGCCAGCGGCCAAACGTGGAACTTCGAAGACGCGTATGCGCTCGTCTGGCGCGAATTAATTGAGCGGCTGCCTGGGGCGCCGTGGCAGGGGCGCTGACCTTCACTGAGGGCTGCGAGTTGAGTCGAACCGTCGCGCGGTGAACGACGAGTCGTCGCCGCGGTGCTTGAAGATGCGGCCAACGAGCGACCCATCAGCCTGGAGTCGAGCCCAGCCACGGCCAGACGCGTCGTCGCGGTCGTCTCCGCCGAACCACGAGAACTCGACCGTTGGTCGACCTTCTGCTTCCGAGTACCGACAGTCGAGGCCACCCTCGATGGCGACGAATCGCATGGATCCATGGCGCTTCTGGAACTCGATGTAACCGGGGCCCAGCAGGTCGATGGCGTCCTTGTCCCACATCTCCATCTCGACGATGTGCCAGCGCCCCTCGAGTGTCGCTGGGCCGCGGTTCGGCGCCGTCGCTGGGGCGACCACCTCGACGGCCTCGGGCGCGGTGACGCTGAAGTCGGATGACGAGCCTTCCCAGTGCGTGATGACGCCGCTGAACTCGCACTCCGAACATCGCCATTCGATCTCCGAGTGGCGCGGATGTCGCGCGATCAAGATGACGCCCGGGCAAGGACGCCGCGCCGGCCGACATCGACACGGGATGGGGCTTCGCACGCGAGCGTCGGGTCCCTCCATCGACCCGATCGCGACGACGCAAGACAGGAACGCGGCGAAGGAGCGGCCCTGGTCGAGCTCGTCGTCGCTCAATGGGGGCAGGTGCCGGAAGTCGGTAATGAAGGTCTTCGGTCGAGCAGCCATGCGCGTCTCCGAGCAGAAGCCATAGTCCGCTTGGTCCCCGAACGACACGACCGAACGCTCTGCGCCACGGTGGAGCCCGAACCGTAGCCATGGCCGAGCAGGTCGCCCCAACCCATGAGCGCATACAGACCATCCTCAAGGCGGTGGTGGTTGGTGCACGAGTCGAGGACCCGGCGAGTCGGGGCGGTGGCGAACAGGCCTCGGCCTTCGCCGAAGCTGGCGCACTCGCCCCTCCCTACGACCCCGAGGCGATGTGCCTGCTCGTCGAGCACTCCAATTCCCTCCGCCAGAACGTCGACGCCTACGCCACCAACATCGACGGCTTCGGCTTCCGCTTCGACCCGGCCATCGACTTCGAGGCCGAGGACGCCCGCGACAAGGTCCGCGACACGCTGATGCTCGAGCGCCTGGCCGCCCGCGAAGCGGGAACGTTGCCGGCCGGCACCGACGTCACGCCCTCGACCGACGAAGCCAACGCCCGCTTCGACGAACTCCGCCAGCACTCCCGCGTCGAGCGCGCCCGCCTCGAGGCCTTCTTCGACTTCGCCTGCTTCGACCACTCCTTCGTCGACCTCCGCCGCCGCACGCGCCAGGACCTCGAGGTCACCGGCAACGCCTTCTGGGAGATCCTCCGCGACGGCAAGGGCGACCTCGCCCGCTTCGTCTACGTGCCGTCGTACACCGTGCGCCTGCTCCCGCTCGACCGCGAGCCCGTCGAGGTGCGCGAGCGCGTGCGCGTGTCGACCGTCACCTTCGACACCGTCTCCGCCCGCCGGCGCCTGCGCCGCTACGTCCAAATCCAGGGCAGCGAGCGCGCCTTCTTCAAGTCCTTCGGCGACCCGCGCGTCATCTCGCGCACCACCGGCCGCGTGTTCCCCGACGTCGCCGCCCTCAAGGCCGCGCAGGCCGACGACGGGCCCGCGACCGAGCTGCTCCACTTCGCCATCCACTCCCCGCGCTCGCCGTACGGCGTCCCGCGTTGGGTCGGCACGCTGCTCTCGGTGCTCGGCTCGCGCCAGATGGAGGAGGTCAACTACCTCTACTTCGAGAACAAGAGCGTGCCGCCCCTGGCGCTGCTGGTGTCGGGCGGGCGGCTCTCGGACGCGTCGGTGCCGCGCATCGAGCGCTTCATCGAGGAGAACCTCAAGGGGAAGGCCAGCTTCCATAAAATCCTCATCCTCGAGGCGGACGGCTCGGGCACCGGCGATGGCGGGCGCGCGAAGATTGAGCTGCGGCCGCTCACCGACGCCCAGCAACAGGACGCGCTCTTTCAGGTCTACGACGAGCGGAACATCGACAAGGTGGGCGGCGCCTTCCGCCTGCCGCGAATGCTCCGCGGCGAGAGCAAGGACTTCAACCGCGCCACCGCCGAGAGCGCGCTCCGCTTCGCCGAGGACCAGGTCTTCCAGCCCGAGCGCGACGAGTTCGACTTCCTCATGAATCGGAAGGTGCTCGCCGACATGGGCATTCGCTTCTGGCGCTTCCGCTCGCAGACGCCGGTGACGCGCGACCCCGAGCGCATGACGGAGATGGTCGAGCGCCTGGTGCGCGTCGGCGTGCTGACTCCCGAGGAGGGGCG
>CAIWFK010000700.1 GCA_903911905.1 uncultured Myxococcales bacterium | reverse complement strand
GACCATCGTGCCCATCAGCTCTCGCAGCGCCTTGGGCTGGTCGGTCAACGCCGCGCGCAGCGCCAGCTTCTGCGGTTCGGCGTTCGCGTTGGCCTGGGCCAGCGCCACCTCGGTCAGCGCCCGCAGCGCCGCATCGAGCTGGGCGGGCGTGATGCCGGCTGCTCGCAACTGGTGGCTCACCGCCAGCGCCCACACCCCGGTCAGCTCGGGGCGCGCCTCGCCGGCCTCGGTTCGAAAGCCGGCGGCCAGGAAGGTCTTCGGAGTCAGCGCGTTCAGGTCCATGGCGTTTTCAGCTCGGCAGCGCGGCGGGTTGCACGGCGTCGTAGCACCGCAGGCGGTTCCACCCGGCGATGCTGAAGGTGCCCTGTTCGATCTGCGGCCGGGTCACCCACTCGGTGACGCCGTCCCACGGGTCGTGAATGAGGAACTTCTGGTCGGCGCCCGTGCCCTCGACCGCCACGGCGAGAATGGCGTGACCGCCGTTGCCCCAGTCGCTGGTGATGGCCAACGGGGTGGGAATGCCGGCCTGCAGTTGCTTCGCCATGCCGTCACACAACACGTCGGCCTGCGCCGCGTCGGTGAGGTTGGGCGAGAACACGCTCGAGTACGTGAAGCCGGTGTACTGGCTGACCGAGTTGTACACGCTCGAGAGCTTGTCGTTCATCACGCCCATGCCGTCGAACGAGTTGCGGTTGGTGGCCTTGCCGCCGCCCACGTCTTCGAGAATGTGCTTCTGCTCGGTGGCCAGCGCCTGGTTCACCTTGAAGGCGTCGGTGTCGTCGACCTGGTTGATGTCGGTGTTCTGGCTGCGAACCGCCAGTGCGTAGACGGGGTCGGTCTCACCGCGCAGCGCCTGGGCGGTGGTCGCCACGCACGAGGCCTCGAACTGCTGCTTCACCCCGTTCTGCGCACCCCCGTCGCCCGCGAGGTCGGCCGAGAGCGAGAGGGTGCTCTCGAGCTTCGCGTCGTCCCACCCGGTGATGGCGGCGGCGAAGGTCTGCACCTCGCTCAGGGGGTGACCCGCGGCCAGGGCCTTGTACAGGAAGGCCTTGCCGGTCTCGCTGGGCGCTGCGTCGACCAGCGCCTGGAAGGTGGCGCGATCGGCCGCCGGCAGTTGCTCGGCCAGGTGTGCGCCGCGAAGCGCCTCGGCTTCACCGATGACCCCCAGCTCGCCCACGCCGGTGGAGATGGCCTTCGCGTCGGCCGCGGGCAGGGTGCCGGCCGTCACGTCGGCGCTCAACCGGGTGAACGTGTCCTGCGAGGCCAGTGCCCGGGTGGTGGGGCCAGCCAAAGCGGGGGCGGGTGCCGGAGGGGGTGGCGTCACCGTCGTGGCGGTGACGTCTCCATCTCCGACGAGGCGCTGCGAAGCGGGGGAAAGCGTCGAGAGGCGGGCGACCATTCAACCCGGGAGTGTAGGAGCCCGAACCGAGTCGATGGAAGCCGAATCGGGCATGAAGGCGGCCGGCCAGGCGGCTTCGCGGGGTTCGGGGACGTGCTCGAGGCGAATGATCGGCGTCTCGACATGTCGACCGGTGCAGCGCACCACCTGCCCAAGGCGCAGCCGCGTCAGCCCATTGCCGCAGGTCACGATCGGCGAATACACGCCGCCGACGATCAGTTGGTGTGCGAGCAGTGGCTCGGCGCCCGTGCGCTCGAGATCGACGAACTCGAGCAGGTGACTGGTGACCGCCAACACGCTGCCCTGGCCGTCGAGCTGCCGCAGCGAGATCGAAATCACCCCGTCGTCCGACGCCACGCCCGGGTCGCGCAGCACGAGGTTGGGAAAGAACGTCCGCAGGGCGGGCAGGTGCCGGGCCGCTGCACCTTCGAGCGGGGTCGAGATCACGGTCAGCCTGGGCCAGATCGCTTCGGCGACCAGCCGACCGGTGTGCGCCAGTCGGTCGCGAAGGCCACGCAGCCGCTGCCGTGGCAGGCCGTCGATCGAGGCCTCGAAGTTCCGGGAAAGGTGGGTCATCAGCTCGATGAGCGGCGTCGCGCTCGCGCTCGAGATCGACCCGAGGTCGTCGAAGGGCAGCAATTCGCGCAAGGTCGTCGCGCAGTCGTCGGTCGACGGTTCCACGCACATCGACCGGGGCAACCTCTGCAGCGAGCTGTTCCACGCCGTGCGCGTGAGCACGCCCTGCCGGGTTCCCTGCAGGCCCGGGGTGCCGAGCAGATCGAACAACCAGGGCTCACGCGCGGCCGCCAATTCCCGCTCCAGCGCCCGGGTCCAGGGAACCGGCGTTCCTCCAGCCGGGCGCTCGAATCGGGCGCTGGTCGTTCGGCGCCGCACGTCGGGCGATCCCTGGGCGAGGCGAGCGACCCAGGGCGCGAAGTCAGGGGCGGCCCTCACCGGCACCTGCCGGCGGAAGTCGTCGAGGGTGCTGTGCGCCGTCAGTCGGTGCGCTCGCCCGAACTCGCTGTCGGCCAGCGCGGGCAACAGTCGCTGCCATCGAGCCTGCTGCGCGCCACGGGGGTCCGCCAGCGCGCGTCGAAAGCG
>CAIWFK010000699.1 GCA_903911905.1 uncultured Myxococcales bacterium | reverse complement strand
TCACGAGTCGATGAAGTCAGGTCGAGGGCGCTCGTGGAGCGAGCTGTCGGGGACCGCGACTGGGCGCCCAGTGGCGCCCCTCGTGCGACGGACGAGGACCGACGCGGAAGTGACGCGACGACGTCGAGCGTTCTCCGCTGCGCGCGTCTGCGACTGGGCGCCCAGTCGTGGCAGTGGTTCACGAGTCGATGAAGTCAGGTCGAGGGCGCTCGTGGAGCGAGCTGTCGGGGACCGCGACTGGGCGCCCAGTGGCGCCCCTCGTGCGACGGACGAGGCTCGACGCGAAAGTGAGGCGACGACCCCGAGCGTGCTCCGCCGCGCGCGACTCGACCGGACGTCCAGTCGCGTTGCTCGTGCGACGGACGAGGCTGGTCGCGGTCGTATGGCTGCGCCGCGCGTGCCGGCCGACCTGCCCTGTGAGAAACTCGCGCCTCATGGTCACCCGAGCCGGTAGCGCCGCCGTAGGGTCGAAGCCCGTCGTCGAACTTCCTACCGTACGCCCCGCATCAGCGACGGGCTCGTCGACCACCGTGTCTTCCACCCCGGCCGCCGACGCCTTCACGGCCCCAGCCCCCGCGACGAATTCTCCCGTCGGTCTCTTCGCCGGCGGGCGCGAGGCCTGGTTCACGGCGCTCGACCACGACCCCGCGTTGCGGGCGAAGGCCAGCCACGACGCCATCGGCGCGCTGCTCGACGTGTTGACCCGCACCGACGTGCCCTCGGTGGTCGACCACGACTACGCCGCGAAGGCCGGCTCGGTGGGCGCGGGGCGGTTGTTGATGGCGCTCGACTACACGCGCGGCACCGGCAGCGACGAGACCTGGGCCCAGGCCTTCACGCAGGGGCCGATGCACGTGCTGACCTCGAAGATCATCTCGCCGCTGCTGACCCACTTCCGCACGGTGGACGGCGCCTCGCTCTTTCCCGGCGACGCGACCATGACTCCCGCCTTCCGCGACAGCCCGCTGTGGGGCCCGCAGACCAACCAGGTCGGTCACTTCCTGTGCGCCGTCGAAGCCGGCACGCGCCTGGGTCGCTTCGCCCACCACGGCATCGAGAAGAAGGTGTTCGAACTGGGGCTGGGCGCCGCCGACAAGGTCGCTGGCTTCCAGAACCTCGAAGGCACCGTCGAAGACTGGTCGCGCGCCGGCATCATCGGGCACGAGATGATCGGCGACGAAGACGGCTCGGGCTTCCTCGGCCAGCTGAAGGCCTACGACCGCCTGGTCGCCAACGGCGACCCCGACCACATTCGCGCCCACTGGGACGCTGCGGTGGCCGCCGTGCTCGCGGGTCGTCACGACGAGGCGTGGACCCACATCGACGCCATCAGCCGCGCCATCGAAGCGCCCACCACCCCGGCCGACGTGCAGGCCAACCTCGAGAACGATCACCCGCGCTTCGCGACGCCGCACGCCAACCGCGACGGCAACAGCCGTGAAGACATTGCGCTGAGCGTGTACGGGTTCGCCACTGGCTACGCCGCGATGACCACCGGCTTTTCGACGCCGCAGGCCCTGCGCTCGGCCCTCGAGGCCCGCTTCACCGCCAGCGGCGCCGAGGCCGATGCCATCGACGCCGCCGCCGGCCGCTAGCCGCTCAGGTGCCGTCGTCGCGGACCACCTTGCTGACCAGGTAATGCACCGGGCAGAACCCGGTGAACGCGCTCTGCACCATGATGACGCCGGTCGCCGCGGTGAGCCAGAGGAACGCGGGGTGCACCGCCCACGCCAGCAGCGCGCTGCCCGAGAGCAGCCCACCGATGAGGCCGTCGTGAATCTTCACCTTCCTGGTCATCAACTGCGAAGTCGACATCTTCGCAGTCTGACACCCGCCGAGCCGTGAACGAAGCGCCGCGACGCTTTCAGGTCGCCGGCAGCATCGTGGCAGCCCCACCTGGCCCTTCGGCGCGGGCGCGCAACCGCGGAGCGATGACCGCGTCCACCGAGAGCTTGCCGGCGCCGAAGGCGATCAACAGGAAGAAGAAGACCAGGTAGTCGGTCTCGGAAAAGCCGACCAGGTCGCTGACGCCCGCGACGTCCTTCCACTTGGCGGTGACCATCGCCACCACCATGGTCGCCGACAAGGGCACCGCCGCCAGCCGGGTGCCCAGACCGAGCACCACCGCCAACCCGCCTACGAATTCCACGGTCGCCACGAACGGTGCCTGCAGTTCGGGCGCAGGAATGCCCAGCGACCGGAAGTAGTCGACCACCTGGTCCAGCCCGTGCAGCTTGCCCCAGCCCGAGAAGACGAAGACCAGCCCCACCACCACCCGGGCCAGCAGCAAGGCCACGGGCTGCAGCGCTTCGAGGGCGGCGAGGGTCTTCTGGGCGGCAGCGGACACACGGGTGACGGTCGACATGGTGACGAGCTCCTGGGACGTGGGGGTGGGGGCGCCACCGTTCGGCGCCGATGTGCCTGGTACGCCGCAGGCCCCGACCTGGTTACGCGGTCCGCAGGAACGTCGCCGCAGTCTGGACGGACGGTGAGCGGTCGCTCACGTTCTGGTGGTTGATTGGCGCGCACCTGCTGCTACGGTTCGCCGGCCGTCCAACCAGCATCACCCCGGGGAACACCACATGTCGCACTACCACGACTCCGACGATCTGAAGCGCCTGGGCGAGCTCAAGAAGCTCGCGCCCACCGAGTTCAAGGGCTTCGTCGAACTCGATTCCATCGTCGGTCGAGACGACGGCAAGATTCCCCGCAAGTACCGCGAGCTGATGGCGCTGGCGGTGGCCTGCACCACGCAGTGCCCGTACTGCCTCGACGTGCACACCCGCAACGCCAAGGCCGCCGGTGCCACCCGCGAAGAGGTGGTCGAGGCCGCCTTCATCTCGGCGGCGCTGCGCGCGGGCGCGGCCGTCACCCACGGCACGCTGGCGCTCAAGCTCTTCGACGAGGCCTGAGCCTCGGGGCGATTTGCAGGGGCCCCCCGGGGTGGGCGTACACTCCGCTCCGGGGGGTGTTCATGGAGAAGCGACGGAATCGGCGCTACGTCAGGCGTGCGCGCGTGCGTTACGGCGAAGGTGCCTTCACCCACACCGGCTTCACCAGCGACATTTCGGCCACCGGGTTGTTCCTGGTCACCTCGCACCTGCTGCCGGTGGGCACCCGCCTGCACGTCGAAGTCGCCGCCGACGGCGAGCGCCTGCTCTTCTTCGAGGGGCTGGTCGCGCGCCAGAAGCTGGTCGCCCCCGAGCTGCGCCAGGTGATTCGAGCCGGCATGGGCCTGCGCCTGCTGACGCCGCTCGAGGTGCTGGGCGAACTGGTGCCGCAGGTGCGCGACCACGAGGCCGCTCACCTGGTGGTCACCTTCGAGAGCGCCGAGAAGCTGCGAGAAAGCTACGAGCGCGAGCTCAAGCGGGGCGGGCTCTTCATCTGGTCCGACACCGCGCAGGTGGCCAACAGCGTGATGAAGCTCGAGCTCGACTTCGCCTTCGCTGGCCGAAAGGTCACGGCCCAGGCCCGGGTGGTGCACACCATGCCCGAGCAGCAGGGTCGCTACGGCGTGGCGCTGATGTTCCTCGACGGCTCGAGCGTGGCCGCCGGCGTCGAAGCGGCCCTGACCATCACGCGCTGACGGGTCAGTGCACTGCGGCGCGCACCGGCAACCGCGTCACCAGCTCGGCCTCACCGCTCAGCAGTTCGTCGAGCCGGGCCGCCACCGTCGCCGCGTCGGCCACCTGCTCGGCCAGCCGCAGGAACAGCGTGGTGTGGCCGTCTTCGCTGACCGCCAGCTCGGCGTAGAAACGCTTGAGTACAGGGTCTTCGAGCCCCGTCGACAACAGGTGCAACCGCTCGTGGCTGCGGGCCTCGATGATGGCCGAGACCAGCAACCGGTCGAGCTGTCGGTGCTTCGCCGGGTTGCGCATCAGCTTCATCAGCCCCTGCGCATACGGGTCACCGGCGTCCTTGCCCAGGGTGAGGCCCCGGGCCTCCATCAGTTGCAGCACCTTCGCCAGGTGCGCTGCTTCTTCCCGGGCCAGCCGCGCCATCTGGGCGGGCAACCCGGGCAATTCGGGGTAGCTCTGCAGCATCGAGAGCGCGTTCGCCGCGGCCTTCTTCTCGCAATGCGCGTGGTCGGCCAGCACCTCGTCGAAATGGGCGAGGGCGTGGGGCAACCAGGCCGCGGCGGTGACGCACTTGAGCTGCATGAGCGTGACGCTTACTTGGGCGCGACGACCTTCTTGAAGTCGCCGACCTTGAGCACCGCGAACTTCTTGGGGTCGACGTACTTCTTGAGCGCGCCGTTGACGTCGGCCACCGACAGGGCGGTGAGCTTGTCGTCGACCTGGCCGTCGAAGGCCATGGTGCGGTCGAGCTCGAGGTAGCCGGTGAGCACGCCGGCGATGGTGCGGTCTTCGGCGCGGCTGGCGGTGCGGCTACGCATCATACCCTCGCGGGCCTGGGCGAACTCTTCGGCGGTGAAGCCGCCCTCGACCGCGCGGGTGACCTCTTCCTTGAAGCCGTTCTCGACCTTCTCGACGTTCTGGGGCGCGTAGATGGCGTAGCCGAGCAGGCCGCCGTTGTCGTCGTACGCGCTGACCCGCATGAAGGTGCCGGCGCCGTACGACAGGCCTTCCTTCTCACGCAGGCGCTTGGGCACGCGACCCGAGAGGAAGCCGCCGCCGAGCATGTAGTCGGCCATCAGCATCGCCGCGTAATCGGCGTCGGAGTCCTTGAGCTTGACGCTGGTGCCCGAGCCGAAGAAGGCCATGGCCTTGTCGGGGGTGTCGATGGTGCTGTTCTTGGGGTCGATGGCGGTGAAGGCGACCGGAATGCGGGTGTACGGCATGGTGCCCTTCCACGAGCCGAACGCGGCGGCCAGCTTGTCGGTCAGCGCCTTCTCGTCGAAGTCACCGACCGCGGCGATGAAGCCCGACTGCGCGCCGTAGAACTTGGCGTGGAAGTCCTTCACCTGTTCGATCTTCAGCGCCTGGGTGTCGGCGATGATCTCGGCCCAGCCCGGCACGTACAGCGGGTGCCCCTTGGGCCAGGGCGCCATCAGGCGGCGCAGCGCCTGCTGCCCGATGGAGTTCGGGTCGTCCTTGGCCTGCTCGGCGCGCGCGAGGTCTTCGGCCTTGAGGGTCTCGAACTCCTTGGGGTCGAAGGCGGGGTGCTCGAGGCAGTCGGCGACCAGGTCGAGGGTCTCGGCGAGCTGCGGCTTGCGCACCTCGACGAACACCGACACGCCCTGGGGCAGGGCGCCGAAGCTGACCTGGGCCTTCAGGGTGTCCAACTGGTCCTTCACCTGCTGGCGGGTCTTGGTCTTCGTGCCGCGCAGCAGCATCTTCGCCGCGAAGTCGGCGGCCGCGCGCTGGTTGGTCAGCGTCTGCTCGGTGCCGAACTTCAGTTGCATGGTGAGGGTCACGGTCTCGCCGCGGGTCTTCTTGCTCAGCAGCGCCAGCTTCGCGCCGTTGGCCAGGGCCGAGCGCTTGGTGCGCGCCTCGATGTTCTTGGGGCTGGCGTCGAAGGCCTCACCCTCGGCGACGGCGGCCTTGCCCTTGTAGTCCTTGAGCACGGGGCCCAGGTCGACCAGGTCGGGAATCTCGGCGCGGTCGGGCTTCTCGGTGGGCACGTACTCGGCCATCGTGCGGTTGCTGGCCTTGAAGTAGCGGGCGGCGACGCGGGTGATGTCGTCGGGGGTGACCGCGGCGATGCGGTCGCGGTGCAGGAAGAGCATGCGCCAGTCGCCCATGGCCGCGAACTCCGAGAGCACCAGGCCCACCTCTTCCGAGCTGTCGAGAATCTGATCGTACTGGGTCAGCAGCGCGGTCTTGGCGCGGGTGACCTCTTCGGCGGTCGGCGCCTTGAACTGCTCGGTGGCGGCGACGAGGCCTTCCCTGGCGCCGGCGGTGGCGTCCTTGGGGCCCAACTGCGCGAAGCAGTACATCATGCTCGGCTCGCGAGCCTGGTTGGCTTCGCAGGCGACCTTGGCGGCCTTCTTGGTGTCGACCAGGCCCTTGTACAGGCGGCCGGCGGGCGAGGCGCCGATGACGTTGCTGGCCACGTCGATGGCGGCGAAGTCGGGGTCGGTGCCGGCGGGCACGTGCCAGGCGGCGAACACGTACGGCACGCCACCGACGCGGCGCACGGTGACCTGGTTCTCGCCGTCCTGGGTGGGCTCGACGGTGTAGGTGGTGGGCAGCTTGCGGGTGGGCTTGGCGATCTTCCCGAAGTACTGGGCGATCGACTTGAACGCCTTGGCCTGGTCGAACTTGCCGGCGACGACCAGCATCGCGTTGTCGGGCTGGTAGTAGGTCTCGTACCAGTTGAGCAGCTTCTCGTTGGGCACGCGCTCGATGTCCGAGCGGGGGCCGATGGTCGAGTCACCGTAGTTGTGCCACATGTACGCGCCCGCCATCAGGCGCTGCATGGTCACGCGCACCGGGTTGTTCTCGCCCATCTCGAACTCGTTGCGCACCACCGTCATCTCGGTGGTCAGCTCGTCGCGCGAGATGATGGCGTTGCGCAGGCGCTCGCTCTCGAGCTCGATGGCGCGGGTCAGGTGCGCGTCGTCGGCCGAGAACGACTCGAAGTAGTTGGTGCGGTCGTCGCTGGTGGTGCCGTTGGCCATGCCGCCCAGCTTCGAGAGCTCGTCCTTGATCGAGGCGATCTTCTTCGTCTTCTTGAACAGCATGTGCTCGAAGAGGTGCGCCATGCCCTTCTCGCCGTAGTTCTCGTTCCGGCTGCCGACGAACACGGTCAGGTTGACCGTCACGGTGGGCTTGCTGGGGTCGGGCACGAAGAGCACCTTGAGCCCGTTGGGCAGGCGGTACTCGGTCACGCCTTCGACCGACGCTTCCTGGGTGAACGGCGCGGGAGGCGCGGACGGCGCGGCGGCCAGGGACAACACGACGAGTGAGCTGAGGAGCATGCAGTGGTTCCTTCGTGAGGGAGGACTGCGACAGACGAAGGGGCCACACCACCATTGCGACCCAGCGTCAACGCTTGAGGTGGGAGGTGGGGGCTTGCCATTCTCACCACCAAGGAACCCTGAGACCTTGCCGGTGTCGTTGTCGTTCGTCTCAGCGAGCCCCGACGTCGCGGGGTGGAAGTACCAGGTCGAGGTCACGGTGAAGAACCCGCTGCCCCGGCCGCTGAAGCTCGACGGGCCCAGCGTGGCCGAGAAGGGCCAGTTGCGGAACGACCTGTTCGAGGTCACCGTCGACGGCGCGCGCGTCGAGTACCAGGGCCTGATGGCCAGGCGGGCGCCGCCCTCGAAGTTCGTGGCGGTCGCGCCCGGCGCCTCGTACCGGGTGGTAGTCGAGCTGGGGAAGGAATACCCGATTCCCGCAGGCCCTCACCGCGTGAGCGTCACCTTCTCGCACCACAATCACTTCTCGCCCGACGACGTCGACCTGAAGTCCGAAGCCCTCACCTTCGACCTCGGTCGCTGAGCAGTGGCGCGTATCCACCGAGCACCTGCTTCGGGTGGTCGACCAGCCCCAGGGTATCGAGCGCCGACTCCAGCACCCCGGCCACCGCGGGCAGGCGCGTCGAGCAGGCGGTGATCACCAGCGTCACGACCGTGGCGAGCGCGGCGATGAAACGGTGACGTCGGGCGCGCACGCCCTCGGGGCAGTCACGGGTCAGCACCGTTCCGTCGGGGCGGCGGAAGAAGCGCACGCACACCGTGCCTTCCGATTCCTGAAGGAGCGCGCGGGCCTCGAGGGCGTCGAGCGCGCTCAGATTGTAGACGTTCTTCTCGCAGGCCTGGCACCAGCGCACCGCGTCGTCGCCCGACATCGCGCTCCACTTCGCTCGGCAGGGCGTGGCGAGCGTGACCACCCCCAGCTCCTTGAGCGCTTCTGGTTTCATTGCCTGACTCTCGCCGCGGACCCGACCTGCTGACATCGGACGCGCGCCGGAGTGGGGCGTCAGCCGCAGACCGTGGGCGAAGAGCCTCACACCTGCGCGCAAACGTGCGATTCTCGGGCGCGTGCGAGCATTCATGTTGGTGGGGTTGTTGGCGGGCTGTGCTTCGGGTGTCATCAGCGGCGATGCCGGCGCACCTGACTCGGGTGCCACGCCAGACGGTGGTGCGACGGTCGACGGTGGCTCGACCAGCGACGCCGGATCAGGGCTCGATGCAGGGCCAACTCCCGATGCAGGCTCGACTCCCGATGCAGGTGCGCAAGCCGATGCGGGGCTGCCGAGCGAACCCATGCCCCAGCCGTTGCCGTGCACCAAGACGGTCGGCACTGGCTCGGGCCAGGTCGACGTGCAGCAGGCCGCGCTCTCGCTGGTCGACGACGACGTGGTCTGCATTCGCGGCGGCAGCTACGACTCCATCACCCTCGCCAACATCACCGCCTCGCCCGGGCACCTCATCACCGTTCAGAACGACGGCGTGGTGACCTTCTCGGGAACGTCCTCAGGCTCGAACCTGACGCGCGTGAAGCTGACCGGCACGGGCACGGGTGCCAGCGCGACCGCGAACGGCTTCCAGTTCCGCAACATCACCTACCGCGCGCTGCAGATCGACGGCGCGGTGCACGAGCTGACCTTGCAGTACCTCGATTTCGAGAACATCGGCGACTACACGGTCATCTTCACCGGAGACGGTCAGGTCTACGACGGCACCGACGCCACCGCGCTCTCGGGCCTCAGGGTGCTGCACAACCGCGCCTCCAACTTCGGCGGCGTCTTCCTGCAACTGCCCGGCACCAGCAGCGGCGCCGACCTGACCAGCGTCGCCACTCACCCCGAGGTTGCGTACAACGACCTGCGCGACACCCCGGGCTGCAACTACGCGGTGTACCTGGCCACCTCGTTCGGCGCGAACGTGCACCACAACCACGCCAGTGGCATCGCGCTCCAGTTGGCGCAGCACAACGGCGTCGTCTTCCTCAACGGCGATGGCCAGGTGCACCACAATTACTTCCGCAACTACCTGGGCGAGGGCGTGCGGCTGTGGCCCTTCAGTTGGGGCTCGAGCGCCACCATCGACGTGTTCGCCAACGTCTTCCTCGAGTCGATGAAGTACTCGCCCATCGAGGTGCAGGCCTTCACCGGCGACGTGACCCGCAACGCGCACACCACCTTCAGCAACGTGCGCATCTTCAACAACACCGCGGGCCACATCAACCTGCAGACCATGCTGCCCAACAACTACACCACCTGGGTTGCGGGCCTGGTCGACACCTACGACTTCGGTGGCGGTACGGTCGAGCTGACCAACAACCTGGCCTTCGACGTGCGCATGCAGAAGGACAACGACCCCATCGTGAACGTCGAGGGCAGCGGGGTCGCCACGCGCAGCCACAACCTGTACTTCGCCGACGCGACGGCAGCGGGCCTGGTCGACGACCTGAGCGTGCGGCTGGCACCGGGTTCACCCGCCATCGCTACTGGAGTGGTGGTGCCCGGGCTCACCACCGACGTGTACGGCGTGCCGTTCGCCAGTCCGCCCGACGTGGGCGCGGTCGCGCACTGACTACCGCAGCAGCTTCGCCGCCAGCCGCGCGAAGGCGGGCGCGGCGAGCTTCCCGCCGGTGTACCCGGCCTCGGTGCTCTCGACGCCGACCAGGATGACGTATTTCGGCGCGGCCGCAGGCACCGCGCCCACGAAGTCGCCCCACGTCGCGCCGTCGTCGAGCGGGGCGGTGCCGGTCTTGCCCGCCACCGCGACGCCCGCCACCCGCGCGCCATGCCCGGTCCCATCGGCCCGGTCGACGGAGTGTTGCAACACCTGCATCACCTCGGCGTGGTGGGTGGGAAAGACCCGGCCGCTGGCCACCATCGCGAACGCGCTCGCCACCTCGACTGGCGTCGGCGTCACGTCGGCGCCGTAGGCCACCCCCACCGCGTGCTCGTCGTCGGGCATCGGCGGCGTGGGCAGCCCGAGCGTGTGCAGGGTCTGCTCGAGCTGCGCGTGGCCCAGCGCGAGGAAGATGCGCGCGGTGCCGACGTTCGACGAGAAGGCCATCACGTCGTCGACGGTCAGTTGCTCGTGCACGTCCTTGCTCGAGATGGTGCGCGCGCCGACGTGCACCTCGGTGCCTTCGACCACCGTGGTGGGCGTCACCAGCCCGGCTTCGAGCGCGGCGCCGATGGAGAAGGTCTTCATCACCGACCCGGGGCAGCGCCGTACCGTCGAGGGCAGGGTGCGGTCGACCACGCTGCCGCGCGCTCCACCTTGCGCGAGCACCGTGCCCGTGGGGTCGAGCACCGCGACCACCACCAGGCGTGAACCTGGCAACTTCGAGAGGGTCGCGACCTCGTCGTCGACCAGGCGTTGAACGTTCTGCGGCTGGGCGACCGCGCTGCACGAGAGC
>CAIWFK010000698.1 GCA_903911905.1 uncultured Myxococcales bacterium | reverse complement strand
GAACGGCCCGGGCGGCGACACCGTGCTGGTCAGCGTCGCCCGGTTGCCGGGCGCGTCGACGCCCGAAGTGGTGGAGCAGGTCGAGCAGGTGGTGCGCACCTTTCCCCTGCCCGCCGGCGTGACCGTGACCCCGGTGTACGACCAGGCCCAACTGGTGACCGAGTCCATCGCTTCGGTGCGCGATGCCATCGTGCTCGGCGTCGCGCTCTGCGTGCTGGTCATCGCGTTCTTCCTTCGCGACGCGCGCGCCGGGCTGGCCGCCGCCCTGGCGGTACCGCTGACGCTGGGAGCAACCTTCCTGCCCGTCGCGCTGCTGGGCCAGACCCTGAACCTGATGTCGCTCGGCGGCCTCGCGGTGGCCATCGGCCTCGTCATCGACGACGCCATCGTGGTGGTCGAGGGCATCGGGCGGCGGCTCGAGGCCGGTGAGTCTCCACTGCACGCGGCCAGTTCCGCCACCCGGGCCCTGCTGGGCGCGCTGGTCGGCACCACCGCCACCACGGTGGTCGTCTTCCTGCCCCTGGCCTCGCTCGAGGGCGTGGTGGGTCGCTTCTTCTCGGCGCTCGCAGCGACGCTCGCCATCGCCGTGGTGCTCTCGCTGGTCGTCTCGGTCACCATCGTGCCGCTGGCCGCCGGGCGGTGGCTGAAGGTCGCGGCTCCCCGCGCACCGGGCACCCGCGTCTCGGTATGGCTGGGGTGGTTGCTCGACCGCGCGTGGCTGGGCGCGGTGCTGGCGGCAGCGCTGCTGGCGCTGGGTGCGCTGGCGCTCTGGCGCGTGCCCTCGGGCTTCCTGCCCACGATGGACGAGGGCGCCTTCGTGCTCGACTACTTCCTGCCCGCTGGCACCTCGTTGACCGACACCGACCTGGTGGCGCGAAAAATCGAAAAGGTGCTCGGCTCGACGCCCGAGGTCGCGACCTTCTCGCGCCGCACCGGCGCCGAACTGGGGCCCGCCACGGCCACCCAGGTCAACCGCGGTGACCTCATGGTGCGGCTGACCTCCAGGCGAGCCCGCGACGCCGAGGCCGTCATCGCCGACGTGCGCGAGCGCCTGGGCCACGAGGTGCCCGAGGCCCGCACCGAGTTCGTGCAGGTCCTGCAAGACGTCATCAACGACCTCGCCGGCAACCCGCGCCCGCTCGAGCTCAAGTTGCTGGGCGACGACTACGCGGTGCTGCGCGCCACCGCCGCCGAGGTCGCCTCGCGCATTCGCGACGTGCCTGGCCTGGTCGACCTCTACGAAGGCGTCGAGGCCCAGGCCCCCGAACTGCGCGTGCGCATCGACGCCGCCGCCGCCGCGCGCCTGGGCAAGACCGCCAACGACCTGACCCAGGAGCTCGACGCTTCCCTGCACGGCACCATCGCCGCCGTGCTGCCTCGCGCCGACCGCCCGCTCAACGTGCGGGTGCGCCTGCCCGACGCCACGCGCTTCGACCCGGCCCGGCTGGCGAGCCTCGCCGTCCTTTCGACCGGAGGAGGGGTGACGCCGCTGTCGGCCGTCGCCGAGCTGCAGCAGGGGCAGACCGAGAGCGTGCTGCTGCGCGAGAGCCAACGCCCGGCCGTCATCTTGAGCGCCGACCACGAAGGCCGCGACCTGGGCTCGATGGTCGCCGAGGTGCGCTCGCGGCTGCGCGGCCTGAAGCTGCCCCCGGGCTACCAACTGGAATACGGCGGCCAGTACGAGAGCCAGCAGGCCACCTTCGTCTCGCTGGGGCAGGTGATGGGCTTCGGGCTGCTCGCGGTACTGGCCGTCTTGCTGGCCCAGTTTTCCCGCGCTCGCCTGGCGGTGCTGGTGCTGGCCACCGTGCCGCTCTCGGTGGTGGGCGCGTTCGTCACGCTATGGGCCACCGGGGTGCCGTTGAACGCCAGCTCGCTCATGGGCTGCGTGCTGCTGGTGGGGCTGGTGGTGAAGAATGGCATCTTGCTGCTCGAGCAATACGAGCGGCACCTGGCCGACGGCCTCGCCACCCACGCCGCGTTGCTCGAGGCCGCCACCGCCCGCGCGCGCCCCATTCTGATGACCACGCTCGCCACCATCGCCGGGTTGGTGCCGCTGGCCGCCGGCGTGGGCAGTGGTGCCCAACTGCAGCGCCCGCTGGCCGTCGCCGTCATCGGAGGCCTGCTGATCTCGACCGCCGTTTCCCTCGCCGTGTTGCCCTGTCTGGTGAAGCTGACCGCCAGTCGCCCCGTTTCCCCTGGTACCCCATGACCCTGTTGCTCTCGTTGCTGCTCAGCGCCGCCGATGCCGGCGCGGCCACGCCCGCTTCCGCCATCGCCTTGCCCGGCACCGCACCCATCTCGATGGACTACCTGGCCTTCGACGAGGCGAACGACTCGCTCTGGGTGCCCGCGGGCAGCTCGGGGCGCATCGACGTCATCGACGGCACCACCGGCGCCGTACATGAAATCACCGGGCAGCCCACCGTGAAGCGCGCAGAGCGCGTGGCGGGCCCCAGTTCGGCCAGCGTGGGCGAGGGCGTGGTGTTCGTGGGCAGCCGCGCCGACTCGAGCCTGTGCGCGTTCGACGCGAAGTCGCGCGCGAAGCTGGGGTGCGTGACGCTCGACGCCTCGCCCGACGGCGTGGCCTGGGTCGCGCCGACCAGAGAGGTCTGGGTCACCACGCCCCGCGAAAAGCGCCTGGTCATCGTCGACGCGAAGGACCCCCCGGAAGCTCGCGGTCGTCAAGAAGCTCGACGTGCCCGGAGAGCCCGAAGGCTACGCGGTCGACGCGCAGCACGGCTGGTTCGTCACCAACCTCGAAGATGGCGACGCCACCCTGACCATCGACCTCGCCACCCGCGAAGTGCGCTCGACCTGGAAGCCGGGCTGCGGCGAGGCCGGCCCGCGCGGCGTGGCGGTCGACCCGCCCAACGGCCTGACCTTCGTGGCCTGCACCGACGGGGTGCGTACGCTCGACGCGACGGGCAAGGTGGTCGGCTCGCTGACCGTCGGCAAGGGCGTGGACAACATCGACTGGTCGTCGGGCTCGCGGCAGCTCTACGTGGCCAGCGGCGCCGAAGCCACGCTGGCCATCATCACGGTCGACGCCAGGGGCGCGCTCTCGCGCTCGCGCACGGTGCCGACCTCGAAGGGCTGCCGCACGGTGGTGGCGGCGAAGAATGGTCGCGCGTGGCTGCCCGACAGCGCGAACGGCCGCATCGTGCTGGTGCGCTGACGTGTCAGTGGCCGACCAGCGTCACCCTCGGCAGCGCGCTGATGAAGGCGGGCAACCGCTCGAGCAGCTTCTGGTCGGGGGCCGCCCAACTGGCCCACGCCGGCGCGAGTGAAGTGCCTGCGTGGCTGCCAGCCAGTTCGCCCAGTTGGTCGGCCAGGGCCTGGGGCTGGTCGGCCACCACCGCCAGCGCGTCGGGCACGCGGGTGGCGAGCACCTTGCGCTCGGCGGCGTCGACCGGCCGCGCCCGCCAGAGTCGCTCGAGCCGATTCTCGCCCACCTCGTCGTCGCCCTTGCGCTTGGCGATGAGCGCCTCGAGCTGGGAAATCAGCGTTTCCTGACGCACCAGCAGGCGCTTGATGCGCAGGCTCTCGGTCGCCAGTTCGGCCGAGAAGAGGCGCTGCTCGTCGGCGCTGGGCGGGTAGCCGGTCATCTGACGACGGCGCAACGACCAGGCCGAGAAGACCTGCTCGCGGTTGCGTTCGAGCCTGGTGCCCGCCGCGCGCAGGTCGGCCAACTGCCGCTGCTGCTCGTCGAGAATCGAGCTCGAGACGCTGCCGTTCTGCACCACGGTCACCAGCAACAGGTGCCCGCGCATGGTCAGACACGAAGCGCGCGAGCGGTCGGTCGAACCGTCGACCGACAGTCGCAGCGCGAGCAGTTCGGCGGCGACCTGGCATTCGCGCAATTTCTCGGAAGGCACTTCGGCCACCATCGCCCGCAGCCCCGAGAAGTCGCCCAGGGCCGCGCCGACCACCTCGCGGTCCTTGCCCAGGGTGAGCGTACGCACGGCCTCCCCACGCTCGGGTCGCTCGGGCGCGCCGTCGGGCGGCAGCGCGAAGCCGGCCTCGAGCGCCGCGCGCACCGCGGCCACGTCGAGCGGGCCCACCGTCACCAGCGCCATGTTGGCCGGCACGTAGGCCGAGCGGAACAACCGCGTCACGTCGTCGTTGCTGACCGCGCCGCGAGAGACCTCGGTGCCCAGCACCGAGCGGGTGGGGAACAACGCGTTCTCGAGGAAGCCCTGTTCCCGGCTGGAGTAGACCTGCTCGCGCAGAATGACCGACTGCTCACGCGCCAGCCACGCACTGCGAAAGCCGCCGCGCGACATGGCCAGCGCCAGCGCCGTGAGCCGCTCGGCGCAGCGGCCGGCCGACGAGTCGACGGTGAAGATGGTCGACGAGGTCGAGGTGGAGGCGTTGATCGACCCGTCGCCTTCGTTGACCAGGGCGAAGGCCGCCTGGTCGCCGAAGACCAGGTGCTCGACCAGGTGCGCCAACCCGGCCTTGCCCGAGGGGTCGTCGAACGAGCCGACGCGGACCACCAGGCGCGCCGAACACCGGCTCGAGGGCACGGTCGCCACCACCAGGTCCAGCCCGTCGGCCTCGGTGGCGGTGGTGACCACCACCGGCGAGGCCGCCAGCAGCACGGCGAGCCAGGTCGCGCTCACAGCTCACCTCCCATGGGCGAGAGCTTCAACGAGAACCGGTTGCGCTGGTCGACGAGCGCATGCTTCGCGCTGGCCTGGAACTGCTCGAAGGTGAGCGACTCGAGCGTCTGCCGATGCTCGTCACCCAGCCATTCGAGCTCGGCGTTGCCCAGCCGCACCAGTTCGAGGAAGTGCTGCGGGTCGGCGCGCATCAGGCTGGTCTCTTCGATGACCGTCTGTCGGGCGCTGGTGAACTCGGCCTCGGTGATGGCGCCGTGGGTGATGGGCTCGAGTTCGGCCAGCACCGGCGTCTCGAGGTCGAGCCCCGAGCTGTCGAACGCGGGAATGATGGCCAGAATGCCGTGGAAGGTGGGCAGGTTCACGAAGAGCGCCTCGGCCGTGTAGACCACGCCCGCGCGGCGCAGGTGCTCCATCAGGTGTCGCACCAGCAGCAGCCTCGTCAACCGCACGGTGGCCAGTTCCTTCGCGGTCAATTGCTCGGGCAGCCGCAGCCCCAGCAGGTGCACGTGCAGCGAGCTGCGAAAGGTTTCCCGCAGGTACGGCACCGGTTCGACCTTCGAGAGCACCACCTTCTCGCCACCGGTCCGCCGCAGCGCGCTCTCGAAGCCCTTGTCGGTGTCGCCCATGATGACGACCCGCGCGTTGGCCGGCACGAAGTAGGTGTTCGCGAAATCGGTCATGCGCGCGGCCGTGCTCCAACTGGGCAGGCTGGCAATCATCGGCGGCACGTCGTGGTCGAGCACGGCCTGCAGGTCGACCAACAACTGCTCGTGAAGGCTCGGTTGGGCCGCGGCCGGAGGCTCGTGCGCCGCGAGCTCTTCGTAGCGCCCCCGGTCGATGCGGGCCGGCATCAACGCCTCGAGCAGGCGCCTGGCCAGCGAATGGAACGCGGGCCTGGGCGCGACCAACAACACGTCGACGCCGTGGCTGCTGCTGGTGGCGGTCAGCGTGCCGTTGACGGCGAAGAGCTCGGTCGCGAACGACCTGGGCAGCCCGGGGTTGGCCAGCAGCAGCAGCTCGGTGGCCTGCGAGACCACCGCCGCCGGCTCGCCGCGGCCCACGGTGAACGAGACCAGCAACCCGGCGCGGTTCGACGGCGAGTCGAGCACCACCACCTGCGGGCCACCCTTCGGCGTGCCCGTCGCTGCGAGCACCGCCACCAGCGCCAGACCCGTCATTTCGCCTCCAGCGGAACGCCCAGTACCTTCGCGCGGGCGAGCGTCAATTCGAGCCAGCGTCGGTCGCGTTCGCCCTCGCTGGCGCGAAGTTCGACCACCCGCGTTCGCCACCACGACGCGGTTCGCCCGGCGTAGAGCGGCTCGGCCTTGTCGTCGACGAAGACCTCGACCTCGCGAGGGCCGGCGTCGACCCGCGGCTCGTCCCACGACTCGACCATCACCCCCACTTCGGAATACCGGCTCCACACGCCCGACCGGGCCCCGGCCACGAACTGGCCCTCGAGGTTGCGGGTGCCGTCTTCACGCCACGTCGCGTAGCGGCCCCAGGGCACGCCGCCGTCGTATTCCTGCACGCTGATCGAACCGCCGTCGGCGAGGTATTCGCTGACCGGCCCCTGCAGCACCCCGCGCACCCAGGTCTCGGCGCGCACCGGAACGCCATTGCGAGAGAAGGCCCACCGGCCATCGCGCTGGTCGTCGAGGTACGACCCTTCCGACAACAGCCCGTCGGTCAGCTCGAACGCCCGCCCCTGTCGGCGGCCGGCGGCGTACACCGCGCGCGAGCGCACCACCTCGCCCTCGAGCTCCAGCGTCACACCGTCGCGGGTCGTGCCGCTCATGCAGCTCAGGCTGACCACCTGGGGGCTCACCTCGGTGCGAACCAGCGTCGAGCCGCTGGGGCATTCCTCGCCGCCGGGCAACCCGGGAGGCAGGACCCGCGAGAGCAGCGCCAGCCCCACCAGCACCACCGGAGGCGCAGCGAAGAGGAACGGCCGCAGCGAGCGCAGCTTCGTGCCGGGGCGCGGGGGCGGCCTCGGCCGGGGTGGGCGCGCGGGGCGAGCGCCGTCGGCAGGCGAGGCCGACGGGCCTGGTGGCGGGGGCCCGAGGCCCAGCGCGTCGAGGCCCTCGAGCGACGGTTCGGCGGGGGCCGCGGCGGCGGCAGGCGATTCGGGAGGCGATTCGGGAGGCGGTTCAGGAGGCGCTGGAGCGCGCTCGGCGAACACGTCGGGGTCGAGCTGGCGCGCCTCGGCGTAGGCCTGCTGCGCGTGCTCGAGGTCGTGCAGTTCGTCCTGGTAGAGCTTGCCGGTGCGCAGCAACACCCGCGCGCGGGCCGAAGTTTCCTGGGTCAACCCCAGTTCGACGGTGAGCCACTTGAGCGCGCCAGGCCACTGCTTCGCGGCGCTGAAGACCCGGAAGCCGGCGCGAGCGACCTCGAGGTCGGTGGGGGCGAGTCGGTGGGCCTCGACCAGGCACCGCGCGGCCTCGGCCAGCGTGCCTTCCTGTTCGAGGGCCCCCGAGAGCTGCTTGAGGAGTTCGACCTTCTGGGCACCCTCTGCCTGCGCGAGCGCCGCGCGCAATTCGTCGACCGTCGACATGTCCCCTCCCGAGCGGGCCGATGCTAGCGGAAGTGGCGCGTGGGGTCGCACCCAAAAGGGTCAGCGGGTCAGCGACGAGCGAGCGCGGTCAGCCTCCCCGCAACACGTGATCGAGGCTGGCCGCCAGCACCGCCCGGTGCCGGGCCAACAACGGGGTGCCGCTGCGCTCGACCGCGCGGGTGAAGAAGAGCCGCGCGTCACCCTTCGCGCCCAGCAGCACCGCCGCGTGCGCCGCCAGCAACCACCCGTCGGGCGTCGCGTTGAGCAACCCCTGCACGTCGTGCAGCGCCTGCGCCGGCGCCGCCAGGCCCAGCGAGACCTCGACCAGCCCCAGCTTCGCCTCTTCGAGCCCGGGGTGCAGCGCCAGCGCGTGCGCGAAGGCGCGCTTCGCTTCGGCCCACCGGCCCAGCCCCGACAGGCAACTGCCCAGGCGGGCCGCCGCGTTCCACCCGGTGCTGCCGTCGATGAAGCGGCTGAGCTCGACCGGCCAGGGGTCCAGACAGCGCGAGAAGCAGGCCACGGCCTTGGTCATCTCTCCGCGCACTTCGTGCCCACACCCGGCCAGGAACAACAGGTCGGGGTGCTCGCCTTCGTGCCTCGTGGCAACCGCCACCGTGTCGAGCAACCCGTCGCCGTCGTTGCGGCCCAGTTGCGAGAGCCCCCGGGCCACCGCCAGGCGCGCGACCGAGCGATGCTTCGGCTGTCTTCCCACCATCGCCCAACCAGTGTCGATGACCGGCTGCGCTTCGGGGGCGCGACCTTCCTGCATCAATTCGAGCGCCAGGTAGCCCCAGGGCAACACGCTGTCGGGCTCGAGCTCACATCGCTTGCGCAGCAGCGACACGTTGCGCTCGCGCTTGCCCTTGCCGGCGCGCAGTTCGGGCACCGCGCCCAGGTGCACCACGTCGACGCCGGGCACGCGGGCGAGCGTCAAGTCGCGCTCGGCGACGAACTCGAGCACGCTCTCGTGAATGACGCCCGTGTAGCGCAGCCCGGGTACGCGGCGAATCAACCGCGGCAGCCACGCCACCTCGCTCAGGCGCTGCTCACCGCTGATCACCTTCGCGGGCGACGCGTCGAGCCGGGCCGCGTTGTGCAGCGCCACCAGCCCACAGTCGAAGGCGGGGTCGCGCAGCAGGGCGCGCCGCAAGACCTCACCCGCCCCGGGGCCCAGACGCTCGTCGGCGTCCAACTGCAGCACCCAGTCGCCGTGGGCGTGGGCCAGCGCGGTGTTGCGGGGGTGGGCGAAGTCGTCGGCCCAGGGCTCGTGGACCACGGTGGCTCCGGCCGCGCGGGCCAGCGCGACCGTGTCGTCGGTGCTGCCGGTGTCGACCAGCACGATGTCGTCGACCACGCCCACCACCGACTCGAGCAGCCCCGGCAGCATCACCGCTTCGTTGCGCGCGATGAGACAGAGCGTCAGTCGGGCCATGGCGTCACACCATCAACGTCTTCACGCGCTCGGCGAGGCCACCCGAGAGCCGCTGGAGCACGCTGTCGTCGATGCCCAGCAGGGAACGGCCAATCATCACCAGCGCGTCGCAGTCCGACTGGTCGACCTTGCCGACGTAGATGCCCTCGCGCTTGGCCAGGGCGTTGGCGAAGCGCACGCAGTTGGCCACGTTGAGCCGGTCACCGCCGTTGTATTCCGCGCAGTCGGCGATGGCGGCCGACACCGATTCGGGCAACCCCCACTTGGTCGCCAGAATCACGCCCACCGGCCGGTGCGTGCGGTTGATGACGTCGATCCACACGTCGGGGTCGATCCACACGTTGGTGCGGGTGCCCACCACGCTCTTTTCGGCCTCGAGCAGCAGCCACGCCACCACCGGCTTGCCGATGTCGTGCAGCAGCCCCGCCAGGTACGCCGCTTCGGTCTCGGTCTGCCCCGACAGCGCCGCCACGTCGCGCGAGAGCATGGCGACGGCCAGCGAATGTTCCCACAGCCCGCGGGTCGCGTCGGCGATGCGCTGGTCACGCGACTCGAACAGCCGGTGCGCCGAGACCTCGATGAGCGTGGCCTTGAGCTTCTCGATGCCCAGTCGGGTCAGCGCCTGCGGCAGGCTCTTCGCCCGCTCCATGCCGCCGTGCTGCACCGAGTTCGCCGCCCGCAGCACCCGCGCCGCCAGCACCGAGTCGCGCTCGATGAGGGGCGTGGCGTCCTTGGGCGTGAAGCTGGGGTCACGCAGCAGCGCCATGGTCTTGGTCACCACCGCGGGCGGCGGCGGCAACGTCAGTTGGTTGTCGGCAATACGCTTCTCGAGGATGGTTTGAACCTCCTGCGAGAGCTTTTCAGCGACGACCGCCATGGGGTGACCTCAGGAAAGACCTCGACTCGTGTTTCACGCGGCCGCAGCCGCGCGGGCCTCGTTGACCGAGAAGGCGACGTTCATCTTCGCGGTCTCGTCGAACTTCTTGAACAGCGCCTGCGCCTCGGCGCCCGCCACCAGCTTCAATTCGACGCCGCGCTTGAGCGATTCCTTCTTCAGATCGATGACCAGGCGTGGCGTACGGTCGCTCTTGAGCGGCGAGCCGGTCAGGTCGACGATCACCTCGTCGAAGCAGGCCGCGGCCAGCTTCTCGATGTTCTCTTCACAGAGCTTGGTGACCCGCGCGAAGTACTTCTCGATGCGGTCTTCCTTGCCGGTGAACGCGCCGATCTTCACCACGTTCTCGTCGACGACCACCAATTCCTGGTCGTTGAAGTAGCGAATCATGAAGTCGTCGATGCTGTCCTTGTCGAAGGGCTTGAACACCGCGTCGTCGAAGCCCAGGGCCTGCATTTCCTTCTGCACGTCGTTGGTGCTGCGCAGCGCCAGCGCGAGGAAGGCCGCGTGCTGCTGCAGGGTGCGCAGCTGGTTCATCAGCGCGGCCGAGTTCACGTCGGGAATGTCGGTGTCGACGAACACCACGCGGAACACCTTCTCACGACAGGTCTGCAGCGCCGCCGCGGCCGAGAGCGCCGAGCCCACCGTCACGTGCGGAGGCACGAGCGTCTTGAGCTTCTTGTGCACGTTCTCCATGTCGTCGATGACCAGAATGTCGATGAACTGCTTGCCGGTGGGGTCGGTGCGCCCGCCACCGCTGGGCATCGTGACCGCGCTGGCGTCACCGGTGTTGCCGCTCTTCGAAATCGGCGGGCCGATGGGCCCGGTCAGCTTGAGCACCTTGAGCAGCTTGGCCTTGAGCTCTTCGGGCTTGAAGGGCTTCAAGATGTAGTCCTCGATGCCGCTCTTCATCACGTCGACCATGATCGACCGCTTCGACTCGCTGGTCAGCATGAGCACGGGCGTCTTGTTGCCCCCCTCGCGCATCTTCGCGAGCATGCCCGGCCCGTCGAGGTTGGGCATGGTCACGTCGAGAACCACCAGGTCGTACTCGAGCTCTTCCAGCTTGCTCAGGCCGAGCAGGCCGTCTTCGGCCTCGTCGACCTCGAAGCCCAGCTCGAGCACCTGCTTGCCAACGATGCTTCGAATCGCCTTGCTGTCGTCTACCGTCAAGATGCGGGCCATGACGTTCTCCTTCTCGCTTAAGAAAGGTCAGGAACTACGGGGGTGGGTGGCGATCTGAACGTCCATCTCGATGCCGTCGATTTCAGCTTTCAGGTGCACCAACTGGGTGCCGTCGATGGACGAACTCCACGACTCGGCGCCGTCGAGAATGCGGGGCAGGCCCAAGGCCTGGTCGAGCGACATCGCCCGCTTGACCTGCCCGGCGGTGATGTTCGCCAGCTCGCGCAGCGTGTCGTCGATCATCGCCACGTCCACTTCGGCCGGAGTGACACAGAACAAGCGCGCCCCCAGTTGGTGACAACTGGCCTGGTCGCACGCCAGCACCACCGAGACCGGCACCACGCCGGGAATCGGCAGCACGGCGCGTCGGTACGCGACCCCGGAGCTCTCCTTGGCCAGCGAGAACTTCACGTTCATCATGGTCGTGGTGACGCTGTTGACCATGGTGGCCAATGAGTCTGGAGATGGAAAGGCGCTCACAACTCCCCCGCCCGGCGGTGGTGCAGACCCCGATTGGTCTGCGACGTTCGATTCGAATCAGGAGGCAGAGCAACAACGATGCCCCGCGATGGGCACCTGAAGATCCGACCTCTTGTGACGCGTCGAACCGCGATCAGCGGTGGGTTTGACAGCAAGGCCTGACCCACTTGGGGTCGCTGCGACCCGGGCCTCTCGACCCCCCGGTCAGACCAGACGCGCGGCCAGCAGGTCCTGCACGTCGAGCAGCCCCACCGCGCGACCATCGAGGTCGACCACCGGCAACTGGTCGACCCGCGCCTCCTGCATGGTGGCCGTCGCGGTCAGCACCAGCTCGTCGGCGGTGATGCAGCGCGGCCGCCTGGCCATCACCTCGCGCACCTTGGTGCTCAGCGACAACTTCTTCTTCTCGGCCAGCCGTCGCAAATCACCGTCGGTGAAGATGCCCACCAGCTTGCCCGCGCGGTCGACCACGTTCGCCGCTCCAGGCCGCCCGGGCGTGTTGGTCATCACCACGATGACCTCGGACAGCGTGGCGGTGTCGGCCACCAGCGGGTTCGCTTCACCGGTGCGCATCAGCTCGCTGACCTTGAGCACGCTGCGGCCCAGCTTGCCGCCGGGGTGGTAGCGCGCGTAGTCGTGCGCGGTGAACTCGCGCCGCCAGGCCAGCGTCATCGCCAGCGCGTCGGCCACCGCGTGCAGCGCGGCCGAGCTGGCGGTGGGCACCAGGCCCATGGGGCAGGCCTCGTCGATGACGCCGATGTCGATGACCAGGTCGGCGGCGCGCGCCAGCACCGAGTTCGCGTCGCCGGTGAGCACGATGATGGGCACCTTGAGGCGCTTGAGCGGCACCAGCAGCCGCACCACTTCGTCGGTCGCCCCCGAGTTCGAGAGCGCCACCACCACGTCGTCGCTGCGCAGCCGGCCCAGGTCGCCGTGCGCCGCTTCCGACGGGTGCAGGTAGAAGCTGGCGAGGCCCGTCGAGGCCAGGGTGGCCGACAGCTTCTGCGCGATGAAGCCCGGCTTGCCCAGGCCGGTGACGATGATGCGGCCCTTGGCGTGCTCGAGCAGGTCCAGCGCGGCCAGGAAGTCGGCGCCCAGGCGGTCGCTGACCTGGGTGATGGCGCGGGCCTCGGTGGCCAACACCTGACGGGCCCAGGCCAGTTGATCACCTGCCCGCTTCGACGAAGACTTCACGCGACGACCCGTCATGAGCGGGCGTGTACTCCGATGGCGAGGCAGCGGCCAGAGCGTCGAACGGCAGCCCCGCTACGGCGTGCAGGCGAGCGAGATGACCACGTTCGCGCTCGCGATGCCCGACGAGGGCCCCTGGAAGGTGCAGGTCTGCCCCACTGGCTGCGTGGTGATGCTCACCGACCAGACCTGCCCGTCGGGCAAGGGCGTGGCGAAGGCGAACGAGGCCATGTTGCCGGGGTTGACGTTGAGGGTCTCGGCGCCCGGCTGGAGCAGCAGGGTCAGTTGCCCCGTCAAGCCGCTGATGGTCCCTCCAACCGAGAACGAGCTGGTGACGCAGGTGACCGTGATGCCGGTGACGTCGCCATTCGTGACGATGCCGTTCGCGCCCTGGGTGACGCTGCACTGCTGCGTCGGAGCCGAGGGCTGCGCCGCCACGGTGATGGAATAGCTGGCGCCGCTGGGCACGTTGGGCAGACTGAAGGTCGTCGCGCCGGCGGCGATGGTGACGGGCGTGATGGTGCCGAGCATCGGCGGGTTCACGATGCTGACGTCCAGGGTCAGCCCGGTGCCCGTGAGGTTGCCGACGGTGCCATGGAGCGCGAACGTGCTCGTGGTGCACGTCACCTGCACGCCGGTGAAGTCCATGTTCCCGACCGTGCCGATGGCATTCGACGTCACGGCACAGCTCTGGGCGGGCATCATCGGCTGGGAAATGACCGACCAACTGAACACCGAGCCCGAGGGAACCGGCATCGTGGTGACGAAGCCGACGTCGGCGCCCAGCGTGTGGTTCGTCACCGTCACCGACTGCGTGAAGGTGGTGCCCTGGGGTGGAATGAACGACAACTGCAGTTGAACCGAATTGGGTGGCGCCAGGCCCGTGACCACGCCACCGACCAGGAAGTTCATCGGTGAGCACGTCACGGTCACGCCCGTCGCCGAGGCCGTCGACACGACGCCCGAGGCTCCGTTCGACACCACACAGGTCGACGCCGGCGAGGTCGGTTGCTGGAAGATGGCCACCAGGTAGTTCGAGCCGATGGCGTGCGTGTGTGGGAAGGCGAAGCTGGCCGAGCCTCCGCTGGCGCCCTGCACCACGATGGTGTCGACGCCGTCGTTGAGCTGCAGTTGCCCGGCGTAGAGTCCGCTCACGGTCCCGCCCAGCGCCGCCTGCGTCGCGCTGCAGTTGACCACCACGCTGGTCACCGAAGCGGCGCCGACGGTACCGGTGCCTCCCGTGACCGTACACGCCGAGGTGTTCGACGTGACCGCGTACGCCGTTCCGCTTGGCAGTTGGTTGGGAAAGGTGAAGGACCCGTTGGCCGTGACCGTCAATGGCGAGAAGCCGTTGAGCTGCAGGTCGAGCGAGCCAGTCAACCCATTCACCGTGCCGCCGATGCTGAAGCTGTTGGTGGTGCAGGTCACCGCCACGGTGGTCACGTTCGCGGTGACGGTGCCCGACCCCTGCGCGACGACGCAGGTCTGCGATGGCGCATTCGGCTGCTGCGCCACGGTGACCGAGTAGCTCGAGTTCAACGCCAGCGAGGTGGTGAAGGCGAAGGCGGTCGCCGTGGCGGGGAGCGCGAGGTTTTCGCTCGCGTTGAGGCTGAGAATCACCGGGCCGGCGAGGCCCGCGATGGTGCCCTTGACGGTGAAGCCCTGCGCCGTGCCGCCGCCAGTCGAAGCGCCTCCGCCCGTTGCAGTGCCTCCTCCGGTAGCAGTTCCGCCACCCGTTGCGGAGCTTCCCCCCGTCGCGGCCCCGCCTCCCGTCCCGGTGCCGCCGCCGGTCGAGGTACCGGCATCGAGTCGAGCCAGGCCCGTGGCGGAAATACCGTCGAAGTCGATGCAGCCGCCCAGCCCGAGCGCGAGCACCGCCAGCAGCGCCATCGTGCGTCGGTCAATCACGTGGACCTCAGTTCACGGCGAGCACGTCACGGTCAACTGCACGTCGACAAGCCCGACAGTGCCCGACATTGGTGAAACGCTGCAGGTCTGGCCCATTGGTTGCGCCGTCACCCGTACCGAGAAGAACACCCCGCTCAGCACTGGTGCAGGGAAGCCGAACGCCGTCGTTCCGGCACCGATCGTCACCGGCTGATTGCCGGGTTGCAGCGTGAGACTGAGCACGCCCTTCAAGTTCGAAACGGCTCCCTTGACCATGACGGTCTGCGTCGTCGCGCAGTCAATCGTGATGCCCGTCACGTCCGCCCCCATCACCCTCCCGGTGCCACCGCCTGGCGACAACGAGCACATCTGCGCCGGAGCGGACGGCTGACTCAACACTGAAACGGTGTAACCCGAGCCGTCCGGCACGTTGGGAACGAGGAACGGCGAGCTCACCATGCCGCCAGATGAAAGGACCTGGGTCGTGAGGGTCGTCGGGGCCCCCTGCTGTGGGGTGATCGACACTCCCACCGTCATTGGAGCAAGCAGATTGTTGACGACGCCTTGAATCGAGAAGTTGCTGGTGGTGCAGTCGATTTGAATGGCGGTGTAGTTGGTGCTCCCTGCAGTTCCGGTGGCGTTCATGGTCACCGAGCACGTTTGCACCGGAATGGTCGGGTTTCCCAAGACCGAGATCGTCCACGTCGAACCCGAGGGGATGAAGTCGCTGGCAAAGTTCCACATTCCGGGGTTCGGACCGTGCATCGCGGTGAATTGATGATTGCCCGTCGAGCCGTCAGGGGCGGTGAACGACAATTGCAGTTGCAGGACCGCGCTCGGCGCCAGACCCGTGATCACTCCTCCAACGGTGACCTGGACCGGCATGCAGCCGATGACCACGGCGGTGGCCGAACTCGTGGTGACGACGTCCGCGCCACCCATCATGAAGCTGCACGTCGCCGCTGGCGACGATGGCTGCTGGACGATCGACACCAGGTAATTCGAGCCCAGCGCCAAGGGCGTCGGGAACGTGAAGAAGGCTGACCCGCCGGGCGCACCGACCATCGCCGTAACAGACACAGACTCCGTACCGTCGCTCAGTTGTAACGTTCCCCCAAACAGGCCAAAGACGTTACCACTAAGCGTGGCTTTCTGCGGCTCGCAGTTGATGACCACGCTCGTCACGGGCCCGGCCCCGACCGTGCCCGTGCCACCGGCGACCGTGCACGTCGGGCCCCCGGTCTGCTGCATGACGGTGACGGTGTACCCCTGCCCGCTCACCACCGTGTTCGGGAAGGTGAAGGGACCGTCCGCGCTCACGATGAACGGCGCGAACGAATTGAGCCGCAGGTTGACGTTTCGATTCATCAGCCCGCTGATCGTGCCGCCGATGCTGAAGCTGTTCGTGGTGCAGTTCACCACCACGTCTTTCACGTCGAAGGCGGCGATGGTGCCCGTACCATTGCTCACCGTACAGGTCTGCGAAGGAACGTTGGGCTGGTTGGCGACCGTCACGGCGTACGAGGCGCCCGTCGCGAGCTTGGTGGTGAAGAAGAACGAGGTCGAACCGCTGGTGACTGGGACGGTCTCAGCGCCGTTGAGACTGAGCTGGGCAGATCCCGCAAGACCCGCAATCGTGCCGCTGATGGCATAGGTCTGCGCGGTGCCACCGCCCGTTGCCGTTCCACCGCCGGTGGCTGCCCCACCGCCGGTGGCCGCCCCACCGCCGGTTGCCGCCCCACCGCCGGTTGCCGCCCCACCGCCGGTTGCCGCCCCACCGCCCGTCGCCGCGCCACCGTCGACGCCATGACAATGCCCGCTGACGCACTCGAACCCATCGGGGCAGCTCTGGGCCGGCGGTGTGTCACACACCGTGCCCTCCGCAGAGAACGGCAACTGACACCCGGCGAGCAACAAGAAGACTGGAACGAAGCGTCGCATCACGCGCATCTCAGAAGCTCCCCGCGACGAACAGCCCATTCGAGCTCACGCCGACCGCCACCGGCGCCGGCTTTCCTTCGACCGCGTGCCAGACCATGCCGGCCACCGCGATCGCGGCTCCTGCTCCGAGCAGCACCGAGCCCACGATGATGTTCCGATTGAACGAGTCGCTGGTCGACTTCACCAGCGTCCAGGTGCTGTTGGTGAGGTAGCCGTCGCTGTTCCAGGTCGACCAGTCCATCGCCGCCAGCACCGTGAACACCACACCCGCGACGAACGCGGCACCACCGACACCGGTCACCACCCACGGCAGCAGCGACGGGCTCGAGGGCGCGGCAGGGTTCGCACTCTGCGGCTCGTGCACCACCTCGACCACCGGCGTCGGTGCCTTCACCACGGCGACCGGCGGCGGGTCGGGCAGCAGCGGCCCCCAGAGGTCGTCGCGAGCCACCAGTTGGTGCACAATGGCCACCGCGCCGTCGAAGAGACCTTCCTGGTCCTTGAACGTGCGACCGTCGCGGAAGGGCGTGCTGTTGGTCTCGGTGTTGATGACCTTGAGGTCCAGCCGCAGCTTCTTGCCCAGCCGCGCCAATGACCCCGTCACCAGCCACTTCGAGCCGAAGGCCGACGAGAGCTCGGCCAGACAACTGCTGCCGTCCTTCGCGCAGCCCAGCAACTGGCGCTGCCGCTCGAGGCCCAGCATCGTCGCCACGTCGCTCTGGCTGATGATCTCGAAGCGCTTGGAGCGGCTCAGCTCGGTCGACACCAGCTCCGAGGTCGATTCAGCCACTGACTGGAGTGACTTGTCGGACGACGTGAGGTTGAGCACCACCAGGCGCTGCTTTTGAGCGCCCAGCGCTGAAGTGGCGAGGACGACCGCGGCGAGGGCGACGGCGCGGAAGGCCATGGGTCTTCCGAGCATAGCCGCTTCGGGGGCCGCCACGACGTACGACTACTGCGCCGTGATCGTGCCCGAGGTGCTGAACTGCCCGGCGATGGTGGACACCGTGTGCGTGACCGTCACGTTGAGCGTGGTGTTCGACATGCTCATGTCCGACGTCGGCGCCCCATCGATGCGTACCGAGCCCGTCACCCCTGCGCCGAAGAGGCCAAACAGCGTGCGCTTCTGACACACGGTCGTCGGCGGCGTGCAGGGTCCCGTTCCCGCGGCGTTGGTCAGGTAGTTCTCGAGCATGTCGAACCCGAAGCCGTCGAGCGAGCCGTCGTCCGTCACCAGGGTCGCCGAGCCTCGCGGGCCCGAGGCCGATACCGAGAGCGACGAACCGTGAACCGTTCGGTTGAGGTTGATGTCGGGCGCGTGAATGGTCAGCGTCGTGAAGGCGCCCTTGTTCACCGTGAAGCCTGCAGGCACGAAGAACGAACGCCCCGGCGCGGTCGCCCCCGTGTACAGCACGTGGGTCGCGGTCCAGATGTTGGTGTTCCCGTCCCATACGCCGTTCGGCCCGTCCCACACGCCGTTGGCGATGGTGTCGATGAACGTCTCGCCGCTGTCCCACACGCCGTTGTCGTTCGAGTCGACGAAGGGCTCGCCCTGGTCGATGAAGCGCTCACCCACGTCGTAGACGCCGTTCTGGTTGTCGTCGAAGAAGTGCTCTTCGCCTCGCACGTAGGCCAGAATCGTCACCAGACCGTCGCGCGGGTTGCGGGTGAGCGACTGGTCCATCCACGACGGCTCCTGGCCCTGGGCCATCGGGTACTGCGGCCCGCCTGGCAACGGCGTGGTGTCGACCGGCGGGTACACGCCCTGCGTGCTGAAGCTGAAGGTGCCCGTGCCCAGCCCCATCACCATCGGCGCAAACGCCACCGTGCTCACCGTCGCCGGCACCGTTCCCGCTTCCGACTTGAGGCCCACGCTGGTGCCGGTGCCTACGGGGTTGCCGTAGCGGTCCACCAGCACCACCGTGCACTGCACCGAGGTGGCGCGGGGAGGCAGCGGCACCGTCATCACGTCGATGTTCACCTGCGCGCACTGCAACTGGAAGCCGTTGTTCGACGGCAGCGCTCCCTGCACGCCGATGGTCGGACTCACCGCTTCGACCGTGCCCGGAATGACCACGGCCTTCAAGCTGAAGGCACCGATCGACGGGCCCGACGAGATGTTGGCCGTCACTTCTCCAGCGGCCGTGCTGGTGTCCGACATGCTCACCGTCAACCCGCTCGGCGCGTTGACGATCGAGAAGGTCACCTTCACGCCCTGCAACGGCTTGGACATGCTGTCGACGACCTTGAACTTCACCGACGCGTTCTCGTTCACACCCGAGCCGCGAATGCCCATGACCGTGCAGTTGGTCACCGCGCCACACGACGTGGTGCTGTAGACGATGCTGTTGACCGACAGCACGTTGACCGACGTCGAGCCGCTCTTGCCCGTCACCGCCTCGTGCGCGGTGATGGTCGCCGTGCCGGTCGAGCCAGTCTCGACGAAGCGCGAGGTCACCGTACCGGTGGAGTCGGGCACCAGGGTCACCGTCATCGCGGTGCCGCCGTCACCCGGGTCCAGGGCGCCGAGGTCGGTGGCGAGGGTGATCGACGCGTCGGGGACCAGGGGCGAGAGCCTGGCGGTGATGGTCGCCGAGTCGCCGACCTGGGTGAAGATCTGCGCCTTGTCGCTGCTGACGGTCAGGCCACCATCGCCGCTCGCCGTGCCACCGCCAGTCGCGGTGCCGCCGCCCGTGGCGGTGCCACCACCGGTCGCAGTGCCGCCGCCGGTCGCCGTGCCGCCACCCGTGCCGCCGTCGCCCGCGCCGCCGCCCGTGCCCGTACCGCCGCCGGTCGCCGACCCGCCACCCGTGCCTCCCGCGCCGGTCAGGGTCAGCACCGTCGAGCCGCTCTGCAGCACGCCCGCCAGCATCCATTCCGCCGTCACGTGCACCGTGCCCGGAAGGCAGGTGGAGTCCGCCGTGAAGTCGCAACTGAAGTCAGCCGTCGCCACGCCGCCGGCCAACGTCACCTCGGTGCCCGCCTTCAAGCTGCCCAGCGTCGAGGTGAAGCGCACCGTACCCGTACCCGCCTTGCCGGCATTGTCCGTCGCCGTGGCGGTGATGGTGGCCTTGGCGCCGGTGTTGGCGACCGACTTGGGGCTGACGGTCAACGAGAGGTCGGCCTGGCTCGGCGGTGCGGAACACGCAGCGACGACGAGCGCGGTGAGGCCGGCGAGGCCCGAGAGCCCCAGCACGCGAGAAGCGGTGGTCATGGAAGGTTCCTGTCGGCTTGGAAAACGATGTGATCGGCCAGTCGAGGAGTATTTCTCCCCGCGCCCATCAGGTCAATGTTGCAGCCGCGCCGCCCCACCCCACCGACTCCGGGGGCGTGTGCTACTTACGCCTCCATGAACTTCGCGCTGCCCGACGACATCAAAGCCCTGCAGGAGTCCGCCCGGAAATTCGCCCGCGAGGTGATGCGCCCCAAGGCCGCCCACTACGACGAGAAGAGCGAGTTCCCCAAAGACATCATTCGCCAGGCTGCCGAGCTGGGCTTGATGAACATGACCCTGCCTGCGGCGCACGGCGGCAACGAACTGCCCCACCTGGCCCAGGCCGTCATCGCCGAAGAGCTCGCCTGGGGCTGCGCCGGCATGGCGACCTCGATGATCGCCAACGACCTCGCGCTGCTCCCCATCGTGCTGGGCGCCACCGCCGAGCAGAAGGACAAATTCCTCAAGCCCTTCACCGAGAGCTTCAAGCTGGCCAGCTTCTGCCTCACCGAGCCCGGCGCCGGCAGCGACGTGGCCGGCATGCGCACCACCGCCCGCCGCGAAGGCGACTTCTACGTCGTCAACGGCCAGAAGCAGTGGATCACCAACGGCGAATACGCCGACCAGTACACGCTCTTCTGCACCACCGACTCGACCAGGAAGCACAAGGGCATCATGTGCCTGGTCATCGAGGGCCGACCCAAGGGCCTCACCGTCGGCAAGCACGAGAACAAGATGGGCCAGCGCGCCTCGAACACCGTCACCCTCACCTTCGAAGACGTGAAGGTGCCGGTCGCCAACCGCATCGGCAACGAGGGCGAGGGCTTCCTGCTCGCCATGGCCACGCTCGACAACTCGCGCCCCCTGACCGCCATGTTCTCGGTCGGCATCGCCCGCGCCGCGATGGAGCACGCCATCGACTACGCCAAGCAGCGCCAGCAGTTCGGCAAGCCCATCGCCGAGTTCCAGGCCATTCAGTTCATGATCGCCGACATGGCCGCCGACATCGAAGCCAGCCGCCTGCTCACCTACAAGAGCGCCTGGCTGCTCGACGACGGGCAGCGCAACACCCTGGTCTCGAGCTACGCCAAGCGCTTCGCCGCCGACATGGCCATGAAGGCCACCACCGACGCGGTACAGATCTACGGCGGCTACGGCTACTCGCGCGAGTACCCCGTCGAGAAGCTGATGCGCGACGCCAAGCTCATTCAAATCTACGAGGGCACCAGCCAGGTGCAGCGCCTGGTCATCGCCCGCGAGCTGCTCAAGGGCTGAAGCCGCTCCCCTGCAAGACCACGCGATTCTCGTTGCGCGTGGTCTGGTTGATTCATAAATCAACGTTGACACAATGCACCGCGTCATCACGCGGGCTGATTCGAAGGAGCACACCATGCCGCTGAAGATTCTCGTCACCGCCAAGCGCGTCGAAGACTCCGAGTCGAAGATCAAGGTGAACCCGGCTGGCACGGGCATCGTGCTCGAAGGCCTGAAGTTCAAGATCAACCCCTTCGACGAAATCGCCATCGAAGAGGCCCTGCGCCTGACCGCCAAGCACGGCGGCGAGGTGGTCGTCGTGTCCATCGGCGGCAAGGAAGTCGTCGAGCAGTTGCGCTCGCCCGCGCTCGCCATGGGCGCCAACCGCGCCATCTGGGTCAACCACGTCGGCCCCATGGACCAATTGGGCATCGCCGCCTGTCTGCAGAAGATCTGCGAGAAGGAAAAGCCCGACCTCTGCATTCTCGGCAAGCAGGCCATCGACGACGACCAGGGTCAGGTCGGCAGCTACCTCGCCGAAGCGCTCGGCTGGTCGCAGGCCACCTTCGCCTCGAAGGAAGAGTCGCTGGAAAGCGAAGCCGAGAAGTCCAAGGCCCCCGCCATCAAGCTCTCGGCCGACGGCAAGAGCGTCACCGTGGTGCGCGAGGTCGACGGCGGCCTGCAGACCATCGAGGCCACCCTGCCCGCGGTCGCCACCACCGAGCTGCGCCTGAACCAGCCGCGCTATGCCTCGCTGCCCGGCATCATGAAGGCCAAGACCAAGCCGCTGGAAGAAGTGACCCCCGCGTCGCTCGGCGTCGACATGACCCCGCACATCACGGTCGTGAAGATGACGCACCCGCCCGCCCGCAAGGCCGGCATCAAGGTCGCCGACGTGCCCGCGCTGATGGACAAGCTGAAGAACGAAGCGCGCGCGATTTGAACTCCTCGAACTTCTGAAAAAGGACCACACCACCATGGGAAACGTTCTCATCTACGTCGAGGCCAACACCGACGGGTCGCTGCGCAAGGCCACCCTCAACGCGCTGAGCGCCGGTCAGCAGATCGCCAAGGCGACCGGCGGCGCCGTACACGCCGTCACCCTCGCGAAGGACGCGGGGGCGCTCGCCAAGGCCGTCAGTGAGTACGGCGTCAAGGTGCACGCCGGCTCGGGCCCGGCCTTCGAGCACGCCATCACCGAGAACCTGGCGCCGGCCATCGCCGCCCTCGCCGAATCGCTCGGCGTGGAATTCGTGGGCGCCGCGTCGACCTCCATCGGCCGCGACCTGATGCCCCGCGTCGCCGGCAAGCTCAAGGCCGCCATGGCCAGCGACATCATGAGCGTCGAAGGCAGCGGTGCCGACCTCGCCTTCGGTCGCCCCATGTGGGCCGGCGCGGTCATCGCCACCGTGAAGCTGACCTCGAAGGTCAAGGCCTTCACCGTGCGCACCACCGAATTCCAGGCCGCCGAGAAGGCCGCCGGCGGCGAAGTCGCGGTCTTCACCCCCAGGGCCGCCGACAAGGTGCTGGTGAAGTTCGTCGGCTTCAAGGAAGTCAAGAGCGCCCGCCCGGCCCTGACCGAAGCGCGCATCGTGGTGTCCGGTGGTCGCGGCACCAAGGGTGACTTCAAGCCCATCGAGGGCCTGGCCGACGAGCTCGGCGCCGCCGTCGGTGCCTCGCGCGCGGTGTGCGACGCGGGCTGGCAGCCCAACGACCTCCAGGTCGGCCAGACCGGCAAGGTCGT
>CAIWFK010000697.1 GCA_903911905.1 uncultured Myxococcales bacterium | reverse complement strand
GCTGCAGGGCACGCTCACCGTCGACAGCCAGCTGGGCAAGGGCGCCACCTTCCGGCTGGTGTTGCCGCCGACCAGCGCGCCGGCGCCCACCCCCGTCGTCGCGCCCCCGACTCGCGGCAAGGTGCTGGTGGTCGACGACGACGCGCTGTTGGGCAAGGTGCTCGCCCGCTCGCTCCAGAAGGCGCACGACCCGGTGGTGGTCCAGAGCGCTGCTGCCGCGCTCGTCGAGCTCGAGCGTCAGTCCTTCGACCTGGTCTTCACCGACCTGATGATGCCTGACACCGACGGCATCGCGCTCTACGAAGAAATCAGCCGGCGTTTCCCGGCCCTCGCCCCACGGGTGGTCTTCATCAGCGGCGGCACGTGGACCGCGCGCGCCAACGACTTCCTGCAGCGCGTGCCCAATCACCGCCTCGACAAGCCGCTCGATCTGCCCCAGGTGCTCAAGGTGGTCGCCGACATCATGGCCGGGCGGGTCTCACGCGAGCAGGCCTGACCAAAGACCAGCTCACCACGTTCCGAACATCAGCTCGGCGGTCAGCGAGAAGGGCGTGTCGGCGAACAGGTTCGCCAGCCAGTTGCCCAGGAAGAGCCACTCCAGCGCGGCCAGCCCCAGCCACGGCCCCAGCGGAAGGTTGTTGGCCTGCGGCACCCATTCCTCTTCTTCGCCGGTCGAGGGGTCGATGGGCAGACTGTCGGGAATGTCCTGCGTGAAGAGCGTGTCGGGCAGCCCCACCAGCAGGCGCCACCACAACGGCTTGCTGCGGTCGAAGACCACCGGCGTCCAGGGGCGACGGTCGTCTTCCTCTTCTTCTTCCTCGTCAGCGGTGGTGCTCGGCGCGGGAGCCGGCCCGGCGCGCCCCGTCAGCCGCATCGCGATCAGCGCGTACGCCGCCGACTGCAGCGACGACAAGAACACCACCGCCAGCAGCGAGCGCAGCCCCAGCGCCGCGCAGATCATCGCCACCAGGTACTTGTCGCCGGCGCCCAGCGCTTCCTTGCCTTCACGCCGCCCGGTCTTCGGGTTCTTCCAGCTGGTGCCCAGCCAGCCCAGGAACTCCATCGACCGGTAGATGAGGAAGCCCAGGCCCGCGCCCCACAGCGCCGACTTCACCGCGGGCCAACCCTGCGGCGCTGCCAGCAACAGTCCGCTCGCGATGCCGGGCAGCGTCAGCGAGAAGGGCAGCAGCCAGGTCTCGGCGTCGATGAAGATCAGCGGCAAGAGCAGGGTGAGGAAGGTCAGCAGCCGCACCAGCGACCAGTCCCACCCCGTGCGCTCCAGCGCGGCGATGAAGAGAATGCCGGTCAGCAGCTCGACCAGAATGTAGCGGGGAGAGATCGGCGCCTTGCAGCCCGAGCACTTGCCGCGCAGCCACAGCCACGAGAGCACCGGAATGTTCTCGTACCAGGGCAGCTGGTGGCCGCACTTCGGGCACTTCGAGCGCGGGCGCACCACGCTCTCGCCGTGCGGCACGCGCGCGATGACCACGTTGAGGAAGCTGCCGACGCACAGCCCCAGCACGCCCAGCCAGACGGTGAAGTAGAGTTCCACGACCGGCGACAGCGTAGGCGTGAACGGTGGCCAACGCGACCTTGCTCACCACGCGCCGAAAATCACCGCCGCGTACTGTGCGAGCGGAGTGTCGGCGAACAGCCCCGCCAGCCACTGGCCGGCGAACAGGCACTCCAGCGCCGCGAGCCCCAGCCACGGGCCCAACGGCGTGCTGTTGGCCATCGGCACCCACTCCTCCTCTTCGCCCGTCGAGGGGTCAAGGGGCAGACTGTCAGGTATGTCCTGCGTGAAGAGCGTGTCGGGCAGCCCCACCAGCAGGCGCCACCACAACGGCTTGCTGCGGTCGAACACCACCGGTGTCCACGGGCGACGGTCGTCTTGGTCGTCGTCGCGCTCCGCCTGGGAATCGAGCGTCGGCCCCGCGCGACCAGTCAGTCGCATGGAAATCACCCCGTAGATCGCGGCCTGCACCGACGAGAGCGTGATGATGGCCAGCAGCACCTTCGGCCCCAGGGTCGCGCAGATCATCGCCACCAGGTACTTGTCTCCTGCGCCCAACCCCTCGAGCCCTTCGCGTCGACCGGTCTTCGGGTTCTTCCAGCTCGTGCCCAGCCACGCGCCGAACTCGAACGTGCGATAGAGCAGAAAGCCCAGCGCTGCGCCCTCGAGCGCCGCGACCACCGC
>CAIWFK010000696.1 GCA_903911905.1 uncultured Myxococcales bacterium | reverse complement strand
GCGGCGAGCATTTCGACCGCGCAGCTCGACTCCGCGCAGCCCAGCAGTTCCTTTTGCCGCTCGACGCCCAACACGGTGCTGAGGTCTCGGCTGGTGATGACCTTGATGCCTCTGGCCGTCAGACGGGCCGCCAGTATCTCGGTTCGCAAGGGGCCTTCGCCCGCCACCAGGTTCACGGGGTTGAGCCCTGGAAACGCGAGACTGACCTGGTTCTGCGGTACGGCCGTGACGAGGACGAAAGCGAGGCTCAGGAGCATCATGTAAGCCCATCTTCGCGAACCCGCCCGAGTACGCAAGGAAGGTCTGGTCGCGGTCGACACCCGACGCCCATCAGGTCGGCGGGAGGTGCATACCGTGCTCGGCAGCGGGCGCTTCCGGTGCGCGCAGCGGCAACAGCGTCACCTCGATGACCGTCATCGACCACGGTGCCAGTCGATACGTCTTCTCTTTCGAGACCGGGTGTTCGGCGAAGCCCTTCGGGTCTCCGTCGTACGAGAACACCCGCTGCGAGCCCATGGCCGGGCACCCTTTGAGCAGCACCCGCGCGTCGAGCGTCTGCGTCCCCGACAGGTTGAGCGCCACCATCGTCAACACCGTGCCCCCGGCGTTGCGCGAGGCGAAGAGCGAGGCCTCGGTCGCACCGGTGGTGGGCAGCGAGACGGGCTGGAACGCGGCGCCGTGCCCGTCGTAGTTGCGGAACGCCCGAAACGCCTGGAACGCCGGCGAGCCCTCGGGCGGGTAGGTCCAATAGAACGCGGAAGAGAGGCCGTTCTGCCCGAACCGGCCCAGCGCTTCGGCCAACGCGATGCCGCCCGACGGGTGCCGCTCGGCGCCGAAGCTGTACTCGCCGATGGAAAGCTTCAGGCCCGGGTCGTTCTCGGCCACCCAGGTGCGCATGCGCGGAATGAGCGCGATGGGTTCCCCAATCCACGACTCGTCGACCCAGCTCGGGTCCCACAGCGAGCGCGTGGAGCGTATGCGCCGCGCACTGGTCGCCGCGTCAGTCGCGCCGTCGAGCCCCACGCCGATGCCCTTGCCCTGGGGGTAGTAGTGCAGGTCGAGCACGTCGAGCACCCGAACGCCCGTCTTGCGCTCGGCCGCGGCCAGTTGCGCCAGGTACCAGGGCACCAGCGGCACGTCTCCGTGCGCGCGGCGATCAGGTCGAAGCCGGAAGCCGGCCTTCGCGTCGACCGCCGACCACAGGTACCCCGGCCAGCCCCAGTCTGCCGGCCCGGCGATGAGCGCCTCGGGGTCGGCGCGTCGAATGGCCGCGCCATAGGCGAGCGTGCGCGAGAGCAGTTCGTCGTACGACACGGGTGCCGGGTGCACGTCGCGCTGCGTGTCGTGCCAGAGCATGGGTTCGTTATCGAGAATGTAGAGGTCCACCGAGCGGGTGCGCGTGCCGTCGCGAGCTCGAATCGCGCGCACCCACTTCTCGATGAACTCGGGCGGCGCCGCCACGCTGGTGCGCAGCGGGGAACTCGGGTCCAACGCCACGCCCGCCGGGGTCAGGCCATTGCCGGCCTGCGGGTGGTCGGGGTCGACGTGTTGCTGGGCGCCGAACTCGGCCACCGGAAAGCTGAAGGCCGTCGTGTCGCGCGCCACCCAGCCCAGCATCGGCACGGTGAGCGCGGTCGCGACGTGGTGCTCCTGTTCGCTGGCCAGGAACGTCTGCCACGACCAGTCGTCGCGCTGCGTGTAGTTGACGTTGCGGAAGAAGTAGTCGGCGCCGGTGTTCCACGCGTTCCCCAGTTCCCAGTTGTACCGGCTGGACGGGTTGCCGCCCCACCGCCGCGCGGTCGCGCCCAGCGCCCATTGGTGGTGGTCCTGCAGCTCCCGAAGTGGGCTCAGCGCGATGCCGTAGATGAGCGGGCTGATGACCTGGGTCGTTCCCAGACAGTCGACCTCGAGGTCGACCGTCGTCGCCACTGCGTCGGCAGTCGGCACTGGCGCCGTTTCACCGCCCGTCAGCCCCACCTGGTCCACCGCCACGTAGGTCCCGTGCCGCACGCTGCGTCGCGCCTGCAACACCACCCGGTCGAAGGGCGCCTGGTGCGGGTTGAGCTCGGCCATCGTCACGAAGACCTCGACCCAGCCATCGTCGAGCGCCAGGCGGTGCGCCGCCGTCACCGGCACTCGCGGAAAGACGTCGGCGTTGGGCGCGTCGAGCCGCACCTGCAACACGTCGTCGGCGAGCCCCGGCGCGCGGTAGCGGAACACCAGCCCGCCGTACCGCCCAGACAGATGCGCGTTGGCCAGCACCCAGCCACCGTGGCGCGCGAGGTCGAAACGCTCGGGGCCGCCGGGCACCGTCGCCCGGGGCGCCCAGCCGTAATCTTCCCAGGCGCCGACAAGGCCGCCGCGGAACATCGGTTCGACGACCGCGGGGGCCGGGGCGATGCGCTCGTCGGCGCCCGGTGTCGCCGCACGGCCGCACGCGGAGAAGAAGGCCAGCGCCAGCAGTTCAGCGAACCGCATCGGCGCCCAGGCTGGTCGTCGCGAACGGCGCCATCGGTGCGGTGCCGTGCGTGGGAATGCAGGCCACCGACATCGGCGCGTCGGCCAACACGCCATTCGACACGCTGCGCAGCCGGGCCAGCGGGCCCTGCAGCGTGTGGCTGCCCAGCACCAGCAGGTCGACTTGCTCGGCGTTCGCCACCACCAGCAGCGTGGCGGCGATGTGGTCGACGCCCATCTCGAGTCGTACGCGGTGGGTCACGTTGGCAGGGAGCGGCGCCAGCGCCGACTCGATTTCCCGGCGCACCACCGCCGCCATGGTGAAGTGCCCGTCGCTCTCGGGCGAGGGCGCGGTGCCTCGCCGCAGGTCTTCGTCGGGCGGCCACCAGACGAAGGTCGCCACCAGGTCGATGGCCCCATACGCCGCCAGCCGCGTCATCCAGTCGCGGGCCACCGACGAGCTCCAGGTGTGGTCGAGCGCCAGCATCACCTTGAGCGGCTCGACGCCTCGCGCCCAGCGCTCGAAGGGCCGCGCGTCACGAACCACCAACAAGGGCAATTCGACGCCGTCCTTGAAGGCGTGCATGGGCCCCGCCACCAACGAGGCAATGGTGTGGTCCGAGTCGCCCGCCACCAGCAACGACGCGGCCTTGTCTTCGCAGAACTTCCTCACCGTGCGCTCGAGCGTGCCGTGCAGGACTTCGGTGGTGGTGGTGATGCCGTCGGCGGTCAACGCACGCGCTTCGAGTCGCAGGGCGTCGCTCAGCTCGTGCTCGCTGGCCACGGCCAGGGGGCGCGGTGGCACCACGCTCACCAGGTAGAGCGATTCGTGTTTCACCTGGGCCAGCGCGGCCGCGGCCTTCACGGCAGCGAACGACGAGTCGGAAAAGTGGGTCGCGCAGACGATGGTCATGAGGTTGGGTGAAGCAAGGTTCGCGCCGCTCACCGGCGTTTGACGGCGTACATCGCGCGGTCGGCGCTCTCGATGAGCTCGGTCGCCGTGCTGCCGTCGCGGGGAAAGAGCGCCGCGCCGATGCTCACCTGCATCGAGAGCGTGACGAGGCCGACCTCGAGCGGCTCGGCAACGAGCTGGCGCAGCTTGTCGACGATGCCGGGTACCACGTGGGGGCTCTCGAGTTCGTTGAGCAACGAGAGGAATTCGTCGCCGCCGTAGCGACAGACGGTGTCTTCGGTGCGGGTGGCGGCCTCGAGACGACCGGCGACCTGGCAGAGCACCTGGTCGCCGACCTCGTGGCCCCAGGTGTCGTTGACCGGCTTGAAGTCGTCGAGGTCGAAGAAGAGCACGGCCAGCGTGCGGTGGTGGCGACGAGCGTGCGCCAGCCCCTGGGCCAGTCGGTCACCGAAGAGCGCGCGGTTAGGCAGCCCGGTCAACGGGTCGTGCAGCGACGCGTGGCGTGCCGCATCGGCTCTGGCCTGCACCTCGGCGAGACGGTCTTCGAGCAGGTGGCGTTCGCGGACCTCGGCCTCGAGCGCCAGGTTGACGATGGCGAACTCCTCGAGGGTGACGGTCTTGGGGTGCATGCTGCCCCGAGGTCAAGCACCCGCCGTGCCCACCTGCACTCACGGTGGTGCGCGAGTGGTCGACGCTCGGAATGACGCTTCACGGCGGTCACGCTGATGGCTCGAGTCACGTCGGGTCGTGCAGGGGCCGCGGGGACACGTGCAGGGGGCGACGACGACGCACCGGCAGCCGCGGACCGGTGAAAGTGCCTGCGCTGCCGACCATGGCCAGCGCCGCGGCCAGCAGTTCGACCCCGGCGATGACCGACACCGAGTTCACCGTCGCCGACGGCCAGGTCGAGAGCGCCACGCCGCCCAGCACCAGCGTCACCAGGGCGTTGACGACCTCGAGCGGCCAACTCGCCGGCCGCAGAAAGCCCACGTCGAGTGCGCGCAAGAGCCCGTTGGCCACGCAGAACAGGCCCAGCATCAAGGTCACCGGCGCCGGTGCGAACGCCTGGTCGGTGGTGCGAGAGAGCGCGAAGAGGAAGAGCGCGAACCCCAGCGCCATGGCCCCCGCCGCGAGATGCGAGAGCCCCGCCGGACCGAGCGCCGAGGCCACCAGCAGCTCGAGCGCCGCCGTGGTCAGCACCGCCGCCACGGCCCAGATCAACGGCACCTGATGGGTCGACCAGAGCGGGGCCGCGACCAGCGCCGCCCCGCTCAGTCCTACGAGCACGGCGAGCACCGACACCCAACGAGGAGCCTGCAGCGAACGAACCCGAGATGGTTGCATGCGAGGTGGTGGCTGCATTCGACGTGCCTCGCCCAGAGCCAGTCAATCTGGTCGAACGCGCCATCATTCCCGTCTCGGCGTGGCGACGCTCGCCTCGCGTGGGCTGGCACATCGGCTGCAGCCTGTGGCAGGCATGACTCCGCTCCGCGCCCCTGCCGTGGTTCCCGTGGCCGTGGTGCGCGCGACGCTGCCCGAGTTGATTGACCGGGAGCGGTCGCGCCGCCTGCGCCGTCGTTGGGTCTGGGCCGGCGTGGGCGTCGCACTGGTGGTGGCCGTGGTGCTGGCGGTCGTGCTCTCGCGGCCCCGGCCGACCCCGATGGCGGCGCGTTTTCGCACGGCGCTGGTGACGCGGGCCGACCTGGTCCGCGAGGTGCGGGCGACTGGCGCGGTCGAAGCGGTCTCGACGGTGCTGGTGGGTGCCGAGATTTCCGGGCGCGTGGCCACCGTGGAGGTCGACTACAACCAGCACGTCGTCGCAGGTCAGGTGTTGGCGCGGTTCGACCTCACGGCGCTCGAGGCCCAACGGGCGCAGAGCGCGGCCGTGGCGCTCAGTACCCGGGCCCAGATTTCCCAGGCGCGTTCGGACCTCACGCAGGCCACGCGCGACAAGGCCCGGGCCGATCAACTCTTCGCGCAACACGCCCTGGCGGTGAACGAACATGAGCAGGCGCTCACCGCGCTCTCGGTCGCCGAGGCGCGCCTGGCTGCCGCGCAGGCGACCTTCGCTGCGCAGACTGCGGTCGCCACCGTGGCGCGCACCAACCTCGACCACGGTGTCATTCGCTCGCCCATCGACGGCGTCATCATCACCCGCGCCATCGACCCCGGGCAGACCGTGGCCTCGGTCATGACCACGCCCGTGCTCTTCACCGTCGCGGCCGACCTCGCGAAGATGCAGGTGGTGGCCGCGGTCGACGAGGCCGACATCGCCGCGGTGGCCGAAGGGCAGAGCGCCAGCTTCACCGTCACCGCCTGGCAGGGTCGGGTCTTCCGCGGCACGGTCATCGAAGTGCGCAACGCCGCGCGCATCGTGCAGGACGTGGTGACCTACGGCGTGCTGGTGCAGGCCGACAACCCCGACCTGGCGCTCAAGCCGGGCATGACCGCTTCGGTGAAGGTGCGCACCGGGTTCACCCCCGCCACGCTGCAGGTGCCCAATGGCGCGCTGTTGCTGGTGCCGCCGAGCGAGAAGAAGCCCGAACGACCCACGGTGTGGACGCTGCAGGGCGAAACGCTGGTCGCCCACGTGGTGCACCCGGGCCTGACCGACGGTGAGCAGACCGCGCTCGAGGCAAACGACCTGCCGCTGGGTACGGTGGTGCTGGTCGACCTCACGACCGAAGGGAAGAAGCGCTATGGCCTCACGAGCAAGTGAGCCGCCGCTGCTGGCCTTCGAGCAGGTCACCCGGGAATGGGGTGAAGGCGAAGCGCGGGTACAAGGGCTGGCCGGGGTCGACCTGCAGGTGCACCGCGGAGAATTCGTGGCCATCACCGGTGCCTCGGGCTCGGGCAAGTCGACCACCGTCTCGATTCTGGGCTGCCTCGACCTGCCGTCGAGCGGCGCGTACCTGCTGTCGGGCACGCCGGTGCAGACGCTCTCGCCCGACGTGCTCGCGGCGCTGCGCAACGCCACCTTCGGCTTCGTCTTCCAGAGCTACAACCTGCTGGCCCGCACCAGCGCGCTCGACAACGTGGGCCTGCCGCTCATCTATGCCGGGGTGGGGCTGGCCGAGCGGGAACGGCGCTCGCTCGCGGCGCTGGCCGACGTCGGGCTGGCGGACCGGGCCGACGCGCACCCCAACCAACTCTCTGGCGGCCAGCAGCAGCGGGTGGCCATCGCCCGCGCGCTCATCAATGGGCCCGAGGTCATTCTGGCTGACGAGCCCACCGGCAACCTCGATTCGCGCACCAGCGCCGACATCATGAAGCTGCTGACCAGCTTGAACGTCGAGCGGGGCATCACCGTGGTGATGGTGACCCACGACCCGAAGAGCGCGGCGGTGGCGCGGCGGAACATCGAGTTTCGCGACGGGCTCATCGTGGGCGACACCACCCGCCCCGGAGTCGCGGCGTGAGCCTGCGCGCGACCGTGTCAGTGGCGTTCGCTTCGCTGCTGCGCAATCGCCTGCGCTCGCTGCTGACCGTGCTGGGCGTGGTCATCGGCGTGGCGGCGGTGCTCACCATGGAGTCGCTGGGGAAGGGGGCCACCGCGTTCATCAGCGACACCATCTCGGGCATGGGCAGCAACATGGTGATGGTCGTGCCCGGCTCTCCCAGTCAGCGCATGGGTGGGGGCAGCTCGAACGCGCCGCTCTTCACCGCCGGTGACCTCGAGGCGCTGCGCCGGGGCACGCGTGACGTCGATCGCCTCTCTCCCGTCGGGCAGAAGCCGCTGCGCGTGGTGGTCGGGGGCCTCAACCGCAACACCACCGTCACTGGAGCGGCGCCCAGCTACCTCGAGATTCGGCAGTGGAGCGTGCTGCGCGGCCGCGCGTTGACCGACGACGACGAGCGGCTGGGCAACCAGGTGTGCCTCATCGGGCAGACGGTGCGGCAGGCGCTCTTCCCGGGCAGCGACCCGCTCGGGCAGGACCTGCGGGTGCGCGACCTGTCGTGTCGGGTGGTCGGCGAGCTCGAGAGCAAGGGCGGCTCGGCGATGGGCATGGACATGGACGACGTGGTCTTCATGCCCTTCACCACCTTCACCCGGCGGCTGTCGGGCAGTGACCGCATCGGCCTGCTGGTCGCCAGCGCGAGCTCGGCCGAGCGCATCGATGACGCCAAGGCGCAGGTGACCGCGATACTTCGCGCCCGTCGCCACGTGGCCGAAGGAGAAGACGACGACTTCGCGGTGCGCGACCCGCGTGAGATTCAGGCGGTGCTGGGGCAGGTGACCGGGCTGCTCACCACCTTCCTGCTCGGGGTCGCGGCCATCTCGTTGCTGGTCGGCGGCATCGGCATCATGAACATCATGCTGGTCTCGGTGACCGAGCGGACGCGCGAGATTGGCGTGCGCCTCGCCGTGGGGGCGCGCAGCAGCGACATCTTGAGCCAGTTCCTGGTCGAGGCAGTGGTGCTCTCGGGCGCGGGTGGGGTGCTGGGCATCGCGCTCGGCCTGGGCGCGGCGCGCGGGCTGGCGGTGGTGCTCAAGGTGCCCTTCGTGGTGCCGGTGGCGGCGGTGCCACTGGCCTTCGGGGTGTCGGTGCTGGTCGGGGTGGTATTCGGGGTGTTCCCGGCGCGGAAGGCCTCGCAGCTCAACCCCCTGGCGGCGCTGCACTTCGAGTGAGTTTACGGAGCACGGCTGAACGGGCATCGTGGCGGGCTGATGGCGACCCCTCCGCCCCAGTGGACTGCTCGACATGGATGATTCGAGGCTCCGCGCGCTCGTCGATCGCATCACCGGGCGCGCCGCCAGGAGCGCTGACGCGGCCCAGCCTCGCGGGCCACTCTTTGGCGGGGCTGCCTCCACCCAGCTGCCTCCAGGACGCCTCGACGAAAGCCCGCCCTCCACCGCCCCGCCGCAGGCCCCGGAGTGGCGGAACCCTGCGCTCGAGGCGCTGGTCGTCGAAGACTTCGAAGACGAGCAGCGGTGGCGGGTCTGGGCCGATGACCTGAGCGAACATGGTGACCCGCGCGGTGAGCTCATCGCGTGTGCCCTGTCGGGTCTCGACAGCCCGGAGTTGCTCGCACCGCTCGTGCCGCACCTGTTCGGTCCCCTGGCGCCCCGCCTTGGACGCGCGGTGAAGGTCGCGTGGTCCCATGGGCTGGTCTCAAGCGCGACCATCACGCCCTTCATCCCGGTCAAGGTTGGCCCGTATCGCGATGTCGAAGGGCTCGAGGGCGATGCCGCCGCCGTCACCCGCGCGCTCCTCGACCTGGGCGTCACCCGCATGGTCCGACACCTGGCCTGGGGGCCGGGCGGCAAGTTCCTCTTCGACGTCGATGAGCTCCTCGACGTGCTCGAAGCGTGGCCGCACGTCTCGCAGCTGCGCTCACTGGGCTTCGAGCGGCGCCTCGCGTGGCGCCACGTGACGAGGCTCGCCGCACTCGGGCGTCGGCTCGAGCGACTCGAGCACCTGCGCCTCGCTGCCGTGGAGGGCCCACCCGGGGACCGGGTCGCGTTTCAGGTTCGCTCGCTCGACGTGAAGCAGCCCTGGGTCGTCGCCGGCGGTCGCTGGCCAAAGCTGCAGGCGCTCACCATCTCCCTCGAGTCGGACGTCGTCGGCCTCGTCGAGTTGGTCGCGTCACCGTTGGAGACGCTGAAGAGCTTGACCGTGAGGCACTCGACCGCTCTCAGGCCTGGCTCGAGCGCCGCCGTGCTGCGAACGCTGGCGCACTCCCCGTTGGTCGACACCCTCGAGACGCTCGAGGTCACCGGTGACCTTCGCGCCGGCGACGTCGAGGGTGTCATCGACTGCGCCGCCAGCCTGCGCCGCCTCGCGCGTCTCGACCTGTCGTCCAACTTTCTCGACGTCGCGTCGGTGGCGCGGCTGCAACGACACCTGCCCAACGCGGTGTTCGCGGATCAACGCTCCAACGAGGACGAGTCGCCCGAGCTGCAAGATGACGACGACGTCACCGCGGAGGAATGAGCACCGCGCGCCCCTTCACCTTCCCCGCCTTCAACGCCGCCAGCACTGCCGGGGCCTCGTCGAGCGGGTGCCGTTCGATGTCGGCCTTCAGCTTCTTGCGCTGCGCCAGCCCGATGACCTCGTAGATGTCGCGGCTGGTCGCGCCATACGGCCGAATCAACTCCACGCCCCACTTTGGCAGCCCGTGCGGCGGCGAGTCGGCGACCACGGTCATCGTGCCTCCCGCGAGGCCCACCACCACCACCGCGCCCGAGGTGGCGACGATGGTGTTGGCGAGGGTCAGCGTCGGGCTCGCGCCCACGAAGTCGAACACCACCTCGACGCCCAGGCCGCGCGTGAGCTGGTTGAACGTCTCGACCGCGTGCTCGTCGGACAGCACGGTCTCGTCCGCGCCATACCCCTTCGCCAACGCCAACCTCGCCGCGTCGTTGTCGACCGCGACGATGCGGCACGCGGTGGTCGCGCGCAGCAGCTGCAACGCCAGGTGGCCCAGCCCGCCGACGCCGATGACCGCCACCGTCACGTCAGCGCGAAGGTGTCGGCGCACCAGGTTGATGGCATGGCAGGGCGTCACGCCCGCGTCTCCAAGGGGAGCGGCCTCGACCGGGTCCAAATCTCCCAGGGGAAAGAGCGTGCGCGCGGGCGCGACCATGAACTCGGCCATGCCGCCAGGGAAGCCCAGTCCCGGCCCCAGCGGCACCGGCATACGCGTCGCCCAGTACTGGCACGCGTTCTCGTGGCCTTCGACGCACGGCCGGCAGCGCCCACAGCCCCAGATGCCGGCGATGAGCACCGGTTGCTTCAACTCGAGCCCCGCCACGCCCTCTCCAATCTTCTCGACCCAGCCCGCAGTCTCATGGCCCAGCGTCATCGGCAGCGAGAAGAGCCGCTCCTTCATTGCCACCAGGTGCACGTCAGAGCCGCAGAGTCCGGCGCCGGCGACGCGAATGAGCACCTCGCCTGCCGCGGGCTGCGGAATGGACACGTCGCGGACCTCGAAGACGCCTGGCTCGACCAACTGCGCTGCTCTCATGGTGTCGCTCCTGTGGAGAGCGGCCGTCATTGCATTCGGTGGACCACACGTCGGTGTCGCGCCTTCATTCGCCACGCCCACGCAGGGCCTGAGTCGGTTTGAGAAGCCGCTCGGTGGAAATGATGGAGCGCCGCGCAGCAGAGGGCCGCCAACCGGTGATTCTGGTTGGACGGTAACGACGGTACGTCGCGTGCTCTGGCGCAAGCCTCAGAGGTGGCACGTGAAGTCCATTGGCAAGCCAGCGTTGGGAACGTTGCGATGATCGTCATTCGGCGATCGGCTGAGCGGCAGCACGACCGACTCCATCATCAAGAGGTGTGGCACACCTTCAGCTCGACCTCGCCGCAGCTCGAGAGCGGGGCGAACTTCGGCACCCTGGTCGCCATCGACGAGGTCAAGCTCTCTCCCAACGCCGGGCTGCCCCACCACGAGCCCAAGGGCTCGCAGATCGTCACCTGGGTGCGCGAAGGCTCGCTCAACTACGAAGACTCCACCGGCCGTGACGGGCTCATTCGCGCCGGCGAGTTCCAGTGCATGACCTTCGGCAAGGGCGTGCGCCACCGCGAGGGCAACGGCTCGAAGAGCGAGCCCGCCCTGCTGCTTCAGGTCTGGCTCGAGCAGGGCCCGCACCTGGTGCCCTCGAACTCGGCGCAGCGGCGCTTCAGCGTCGCCGAACGCCACGGCTCGCTGTGCATGGTGGCCTCTCCCGATGGCCGCAAGGGCTCGCTGCTGCTCTCCGATGGGGCGGTGCTCTACTCGGCCTTCCTCTCGCCGGGCCAGCACATCGCCCACGAGCTCACCGCGGGTCGCTCGGCCTGGCTGCACGTGGTGCGCGGCCACCTGAACCTCAACGATCACCTGCTCGACGCCGGAGACGGCGCCGGCTTCTCGGGCGAGCGCGCGGTGTCGGTCACCAGCATCGACGAGTCCGAGCTTCTCCTCATCGACCTCGGAGCCCCGCCGACAGTGGGCGAACTCGACGACGTGAAGCGCGACCGGCCGAAGCATGACGGCGTCACCAACGGCGTCCACCACTCGCCGCCATGACCGTGGCGCTGCTCGACGGCGGCGACCACGCGTACCCACGCATGTTGCTGGCGCTCGAGCAGGCCCGCACCTCGATTCATCTCGAGGTCTACGCGTTCGAGCCCACCGGCATCGGCGCGACCTTCCTGACCTCGCTCACCGCCGCGGCGCAGCGCGGCGTGCAGGTGCAGGTGGTCATCGACGGCTGGGGCTCGGTGCTGGGCGGCAACCACGTCGCGGCGACCCTGCGCGCCAGCGGCTGCAGGGTGCGCATTCACAACCGCCTGCGCTCGGTGTTTCTGGGGCGGCTCACCCGAAACCACCGCAAGCTGCTGCTGGTCGATGACGAGGTGGCCTTCATCGGCGGCCTCAACATCGGCGACGAGAACGTCAGCGACCGCGTGCGCCCAGGCTGGGCCGACCTCGCGCTCGAGCTGCGCGGCCCGGTGTGTGTGCGTCTGGGTCGTCGGCTGCGTCGCGAGCGTCCGGGCGCGGAGGTCGGTGAGCGCTCGGTGCAGGTGGTGCTCGCTGGGCTCGGGCAGGGCTGGCGGTTGCGGCGTCGCTATCTGTCGCTCTTCGCCTCGGCTTCCACCCGCATCGACCTGGCGCATGGCTACTTTCTTCCTGATCGGCGCGTGTTGCGCGCGCTGGTCGCGGCGGCGAAGCGGGGCGTGCAGGTCGAGCTGCTGCTCTCGGGCGCCAGCGACGTGCCCTTCGCCCGCACCGCGACCCGCCGGCTGTACGCGCGCCTGCTCGCCGCCGGCGTGCACATTCACGAATGGCGCAGCTCGGTGCTGCACGCCAAGGTCTGCTGCGTCGACAGCCGCGCGATGCTGCTGGGCAGCTTCAACCTCGACCCCTTCTCGCTGACCAACCTCGAGGTGCTGGTCGCGGTCACCGACGGACCGGTGGTGCGCGAAGCCCAGGCGTGGGTGGCCCGACATCTGGCCGCCTCGCACGAGGTCACCACCGTCGAGATGGGTGGGTGGTTCGAGCGGTGGTGGTTCGAGCCGCTGGGCCGGCTGGTCGCGCTGCTGGTGCAGGCCGCCAGCGCCCGGGTCAGACGGGCGTGGCGTCGCTCTTCCCGCGCCGAGAGATGACGCCGTAGCGCTTGAGCTTGCGGTACATGGTCGCCGAGCCAATCTTCAGTTGCAGCGCGGTGTGCGTCTGGTTGCCGTGGTTGAGCTCGAGCGCTGCCAGAATGTAGTCCTTCTCGATCTCCTCAAGCGGGCGCACCACGCCGCCCGAGGGCACCGGTACCGGGAAGGCCTGACGAATCTCTTCTGGCAGGTCTTCGAGTTCGACCCGCGTCCCGCGAGCCAGGGCCACCGCGCGTTCCATGGCGTTCTCGAGCTCGCGCACGTTGCCCGGCCAGCCATGTCGCAGCAGTTGGTCAGCGGCGGCTGGCGTCAGCCCCGTCATCGGCCGCTTCATGCGCAGCGCCGACTCGACCAGCAGGGTGCGCGCCAGCGGCAGCACGTCTTCGCGGCGCTCGCGCAGCGCGGGTACGTGCAGCTCGACCACCTTGAGCCGATAGAACAGGTCTTGCCGGAAGTGCCCGTCGGCCACCTGCTGCTTCAGGTCGCGGTTGGTGGCGGCCAGAATGCGCACGTCGACCTTGCGGCTCTTGTTCTCTCCCACGCGGCGAATTTCCCGTTCTTGCAGCGCACGCAACAACTTCACCTGCATTCCGGGGCTGACCTCGCCGATTTCGTCGAGCAGCAGGGTGCCGCGGTTGGCGCCTTCGAAGAGACCGGGGCGATCGGCCGTGGCGCCGGTGAAGGCGCCGTGCGCGTGGCCGAAGAGTTCGCTTTCCAGCAACGTCTCGGTGATGGCGCCGCAGTTGACGGCGATGAAGGGACCCGATGCGCGGGTCGATTCCTCGTGCACCAGGCGAGCGACGCGTTCTTTGCCGACCCCACTCTCGCCGGTGATGAGTACCGTGCTGTCGACCTTCGCCACCCGGCGCGCGAGGTCGACCAGGTTCCGCATGCTCACGCTCTGCGCCACGATGCCCGAGGGCATGTCGATGTCGCGTACCACCCGCACCAGGGCGCGCCGGTGCTCGCGCAGCTTCTTCTCGACTTCCTTGAGCGTCTCGATGACCCGGGCCAGCGACACGTCGAGCGCTTCCTTCAGACGGGTGGTCTTGAAGAAGACCAGCTCGTCGGCCCGCTCTTCGCCCCACTCTTCACGGGTACGACCCGACAGATGGCAGCACGCGTCGCCCACCCCGATGCAGGTGTCTTCGAGGACGTAGATTTCCTTGCCCACGCAGCGGCTCATGTAGCCACTGAGCAACCCGGCGATGGTCCAGCAGACCGGTTCGTCGCCGCGCCCCAGGTTGAGCAGGTGCTGTTCGGCCTCGTAGGAATTGGCGATCTGCATGCCGGGCTTCGAGAGCAGTTCTCCGCTGGTCGCCGCGACGTGGAAGAGCCCCTCGAGCGCGAGAATGCGATTGCCGGCCTTCTGCCGCTCCTCTTCCGAACTCCACGTGAAGTCGGTCTCGAGCGCTTCGGCCATGCGCCAGCCGTGAGCGAAGCCGAACTGGGTGAGCACGGTTCGCGCGGCGGTGTGACCAAAATTGTCGACCAGGTACTTTCGCAACAGCCCCATCGCCACGGCGTCGAGCAACAGGGCGCGCTGTCCCGCAAATCGAATGACGCCCCCCTGTGGGTCGAGCTCGAGGAGCTCGTCGTGACCCAGGTCGTCTGCACGCATATTCGGCTTTCTTCCGGTGGTACTCACCACCAGTGTTCACAGCTGTACTCTCATGAGCAGCAAGTAGCGAGGCGAGGCGCTGGGCAGTCAGAATGATGGGGTCCTTCGTCTCAGAAACCCCGTCGCTGACGCGAGCCCAGTTCGTCGACCGCCGCCGTCCAGTCGTCGACGTCGAGCCCGTGCTCGCCGCCGCGCGCCACGAACTTCTCGTACGCCCGCGCGGCGATGACCTCGTGTGGAATCGACGGAGCCTCGGCGAGGTTCGGCGCGGGCACCACGAAGGCAGGCGTGCTCGGAACGGGCGCGACAGGGGACGACTTGGGAGGACGGCTGGCCATGGTTTCGACTCCTTTGGTGGTGAGGTGATGCTGGTTCAGGTTCGCGGCTCGGGTCGCGGTGCGGTCGGGCGCTCGCTCACCGGCACGTCGGCCCAGTACGTCGAGCGGCCATACGCGGCGTACAGCCGTTGCTCGTACGCCCGGTCGATGGTGGTGCCCAGCACCCATTCGGGTGCGGCCTTCACGGCCTCGCGGCTGAGGTCGACGGAAACGGTGCGCTCGTCCCAACTGATGGCGCTCGCCCACTGCGGCGCGACCAGCACCCGCTTGCCGAACCACCAGTCCGAGGTGTCGACCACCAGGTAGCGGACTTCCCAGGTCTCGTCGTCGGCGATGAAGTCGGCCACGTGGCCCACCACGCCGTCACGGCCCTGCAGGTGGTAGCCGCGCAGCTCGCGCACGCTGCGAAGGTGATGGTCGCCTGATCGGGGCGCGTCTTCCGCGGGCACACTCCACGGCCCGCCTGCCAGCAGCGACGGGTACGCGCCCATGCCCCAGATGCCGACGTCGCCCCAATACGCGGGGTAGCCGTAGTACGCCGAGTACTCGAGCTCGCGCACGCGTGAGACCGGCTGGTGCGTGTCGAGGCCGGGGCTCTTGCGCACCCGTTCCTTCGTCAGATTGACGTTGAAGCGCCGCGCCGCCCATTCGGTCTGGCCGAACGAGATGGGGCTGAGCAGCACGTCGCGCTCGAGTTCGAAGAAGCCGCTGGTGTCGACCACCAGATAGCGCACGGTCCACCGGTGGTCGTCGACCAACACGTTCACCACGTGACCCAGGTCACCGTCGGTCGCGCCGACCTTGTAGCCTTCGAGCTCTTTGAGGCTTCGCAGCATGGGCACTCCCCGGTGAACGGTGTGAGCGGGGGTGGGTGCATGATTGACGCCAGTCGTCATTCGAGAGGGGCCGTGGGTCGATCGCATCAGGTAGAGTGACTGGCTCTTCCATTGTGATGGTTCCGCAGCCAACGGCCTTCAGCGCGCGTCGATGGGCACGGGCCTTGCTCTTCCTGTCGCCTCGACATGGCGACGCTCTTCACGGTGAACGCAGGCTCCTCGAGCATCAAGTTGGCGGTGTTCGAGCGACTGGGCGGCGCGCTCAAGCGCTCGCGCCTGGTGGTGCTCGACCGGCTCGGCACCGACGAGCGCTCGATGGAGGTCGACGGGGTGCCAGTCGGGGCCGCGGGGGACAGCACGCCAGCGACGCTGGTGGCCGATTGGCTCGAGGCCAACGCGCTGTCGGGGCTCGAGGCGGTGGGCCACCGCGTGGTCAATGGCCTGGGTCGAACCTTCACCGAGCGCGTCACGCCCGAGCTGCTGACCGCTCTTCGGGCCTTGCGCGCGCTCGACGCCGAGCACCTGCCCCTCGAACTCTCGGTGATGGAAACGTTGCTGACCCGCCACCCGGCGCTGCCGCAGTTCGCCTGCTATGACTCGGAATTCCACCGCGAGCTGCCGAGAGTGGCGACGCTGCTGCCCATACCCCGCGCGTTCGAAGCCCAGGGCGTTCGCCGCTACGGGTTCCACGGGCTCTCGTTCGCGTCGTTGATGCATCAACTCCACGACACGGGAGACGCGCACGGCCGGGTGCTGCTGGCCCACCTCGGCAACGGCGCCAGTCTGGCCGCGGTTCGTGACGGGCACGTGCTGGACACCAGCATGGGCTTCACCCCGAATTCGGGTCTGATGATGGGAACGCGTTCGGGTGACCTCGACCCGGGCGTGGTGGCGTGGCTGGGGCCGGCCACGGGTCAGGGCGCGGCGAAGGTGCTCGACGTGCTCACCCACGACTCGGGCATGAAGGGCGTGTCGCAGACGAGCGGCGACGTCCGGGCGCTGTTGGCACTCGAGTCGACCGACGTGCGCGCCAAGGAAGCGCTCGAGCTGTTCTGCTACCAGGCACGAAAGTGGCTGGGCGCCTTCATCGCGGTGCTCGGTGGGCTGGATACGCTCGTCTTCTCGGGAGGCATCGGTGAGAACGCGCCCGAGTTGCGCGCGCGCATCTGCGAGCAGTTGTCGTACGTCGGCGTCGAACTGCGCTCGTCGGCGAACCTCGCCAATGCCGCGCTCATCTCATCGGGCCGGGTGAGCGTGCGGGTGCTGCACACCGACGAGTCGCTGATGTTGGCGCAGTCGGTGGAACGAGCGCTCGACGCGCGGGTGACCCCATGGTGACGTTGTCGGTTGCGGAAGCGTCGGGCCTCGAGGCGTACTGGCGTGCCGCGAATTACCTGGCGGTCGGTCAAATCTACCTGCGGCACAACCCGTTGCTGCGCCGCCCGCTCGAGCTGGGCGACGTCAAACACCGGCTGCTCGGCCACTGGGGAACCACGCCCGGGCAGAACTTCATCTACGCGCACCTGAACCGCGTCATTCGCGCGCGCTCGCTCGACTGCATCTACCTCGCTGGGCCAGGCCATGGTGGACCGGCGCTGGTGGCCAACAGTTGGCTCGAGGGCAGTTGGTCCGAGCGCGCGCCCGCCGTCACCCGCGACGAGGCCGGCATGGAGCGCCTCTTCCACCAGTTCTCCTTCCCTGGCGGCATTCCCAGCCACGTCTCGCCCGAGGTGCCCGGCTCCATTCACGAGGGCGGCGAGCTGGGCTACTCGCTGAGCCACGCCTTCGGAGCGGCGTTCGACAACCCGGCGCTCCTCGTGGCGTGCGTCATCGGCGACGGCGAGGCCGAGACGGGGCCGCTCGCCACCGCGTGGCATTCGAACAAGTTCCTCGACGCCGCCACCGACGGCGCGGTGCTGCCGGTGCTGCACCTGAACGGCTACAAGATTGCCAACCCCGCGGTGCTGGCCCGCATCAGCCGGCTGGAGCTCGAGCAGTTGCTCACCGGGTACGGGTGGTCGCCGCGCTTCGTCGAAGGTGATGACCCGATGACGATGCACGAGGCGATGGCGACGGCGCTCGACCAGGCGCTCGACGACATCTCAGCCGCGCAGCTCGCCGCCCGCACCCAGGGCGTCACCGCCAGACCCCGCTGGCCGATGATTGTCCTGCGCTCTCCCAAGGGGTGGACTGGCCCGAAGACGGTCGACGGCGTGCCCAGCGAAGGCTCGTTCCGCTCACACCAGGTCCCCATCAGCGACCCGGCGACCCACCCGGGGCACCTCGCGCTGCTCGAGACCTGGCTGCGAAGCTACCGACCGCAGGAGCTGTTCGACGAACGCGGTGCGCTGCGGCCTGAGCTCGCTGACCTGGCGCCCGTCGGTGATCGCCGCATGGGCATGAACCCCCACGCCAACGGCGGCACGCTGCTGGTGCCCTTGGACCTGCCCGATTTCCGCGACCACGCGCTCAAGGTGCTCGAGCGTGGCCAACCCGGCCCTGGCGACACCCGGGTGCTGGGTCGCTTTCTGCGTGACGTCGTCGCCCGCAACCTGAAGACCTTCCGCATCTTCGGCCCCGACGAGACCCTGAGCAACGGCCTCGAGTCGGTCTTCGAGGTCACCAGCCGCCAGTGGGACGCCGAGACCCGCCCCGGCGACGAGTTCCTCGCGCCCACCGGTCGGGTGATGGAGGTCTTGAGCGAACACCAATGCGAAGGCTGGCTCGAGGGCTACCTGCTCACCGGCCGCCACGGGGTGTTCAATTGCTACGAGGCCTTCATCCACATCGTCGACTCGATGTTCAACCAGCACGCGAAGTGGCTGAAGGTCGCCCGCACGCTGCCGTGGAGAGCGCCCATCGCCTCGCTCAACTACCTGCTCAGCTCGCACGTCTGGCGCCAGGACCACAACGGCTTCACCCACCAGGACCCCGGCTTCCTCGACGTGGTGATGAACAAGAAGGCCGAGGTGGTGCGCGTGTACCTGCCGCCTGATGCCAACTGCCTGCTCTCGGTGATGGACCACTGCCTGCGCAGCCGCAACCTGGTCAACGTGGTCGTCGCCGGCAAGCACGCCTCGCCCCAGTGGCTGAGCATGGAGCAGGCCGTCGCGCACTGCACCGCGGGCATCAGCCGGTGGGACTTCGCCAGCACCGACGACGAGCGCGGCTGCGACGTGGTGATGGCCTGCTGTGGCGACGTGCCCACCCTCGAGACGCTGGCCGCGGTCGCCATTCTGCGCGCCGAGCTGCCCGAGCTGAAGGTGCGGGTGGTCAACGTGGTCGACCTGATGAAGCTGCAGCCCGCTTCGGAGCACCCGCACGGTCTCGACGACGCCGGCTTCGACGCGCTGTTCACCGTCGACAAGCCCATCATCTTCGCCTTCCACGCCTACCCGGCGACCGTGCACAAGCTGACCTACCGCCGCACCAACCACCACAACCTCCACGTGCGCGGGTACAAGGAGGAGGGCACCATCACCACCCCCTTCGACATGACGGTGCTCAACGACCTCGACCGCTTCCACCTGGTCATCGACGCCATCGCGCGCCTGCCCCAGACCGGCGAGCGCGGGCGGTCGCTGGTGGCCCGGCTGCGCGGCCGCCTCGCGCAACACCGCGAGTACATCGTCACCGAAGGGCAGGACCTGCCCGAGATTCGCGACTGGCGCTGGCCGACCTCGCTGGCGTGACCCGGCACTGCCCGTGCAGGTCAGCCACCGCATGCTCGGCAAACGCATCGTCATCGTGACGTTGGTGCTCGTGGTGCAGGTGCTCGCGCTGGCGCTGGTCGGCCGAACGGCCATGAATACGGCCCTCGCGGCCGGGGTGGTCGAGCACTTCGCCAACGTCAACCCTGAACTCTTCGAGTTGTCGTGGGACCGCGCGGTGTCCCGCTGGCCGGGCCACGTCGAAGTGACCGGGTTGCACCTTCGCCTCGAAGACCCGGTGCTGCAGTTTCAACTGACCATCGAGCACGCCGACGTCGACGTGGTGCTCGCCGACCTGATGCACAAAGTCTTTCACGCCTCGCGCGTGCGCGCCTCGGGCGTGCGGGTACGCTTCGTCTTCAAGCCCATGCCCGGCGTGGCCCCACAGCGCCTCGACGCCTTCCCGCCCATCGACGGGCTGCCCCCGGGCCCCTTGCGCGCGCTGGTGCTGCCCCCGTTCCCCACCGGCGCCGCGCTCGACGCCATCTGGGGCGTGAAGCTCGACGACGTGGACGCGACGGTCTCGGAGTTGTGGTTCGTCGAGTACCGCTGGGTCGGGGAAGGGGAGGTGCAGGGCTCGTTCGCGCTCTCGCCGCTGCGCCACCTCGAGGTGGGGCCCGCGTCGCTGCAGTTGGCCTCGGGAGAGCTGACCGTCGGTGACACGCTGGTCGCTGCGCCCTTCGTCGCCGCGCTCGAGGTGACCATCGCGCCAGTCGACAAGCCGCAGGAGTTGGGAATCGAGCTGGTGCGGTCCGTCAGCACCTCGCTGCGCTTCGACACCACCGTGCAGCACCTGTCGGTGCTCCAACGCTCGCTGCCCAACCTCACCGTGCAGGGCCAGGCCCACCTCGTCGCCTCGGTGCACGTGGCCAACGGCGTGCTCTCGCCCGGCAGTTCGGTCGAGGCCTGGGCGCCCGAGTTGCGTGTCGCCCGTGACGGCGTGCGGATCGAGGCCACGGCGCACACCCGCCTCGAGGTCGACGGCGCTGGTACGCCCACCCTCACCGCGACCGCTACCGGCGTGCTCCGCGCCGCACCCTTCGAGCACGAAGAAGTGCTGGCGGTCGCGCTCTCGGGCCTCGACGCGAAGTGCACGCTGGCCACCAACGACCTGCTCATCACGCCGTCGTTGGCCCGGGCGACCGCGCGCGTGGCCGAGGCCCGCCTCGACGATGCCAGCGTCATCACCCGCGTGGTGACGAAGTTGGTCCCGGTGCTCACCCCGCTGGTGCTGCGCCAGGGTCCGTTGGTCGCCAAGGGCGCCTTCGCGTACTCGCCCTCGTTGACCGTGGCCCGCGTCGACCACCTGCAGTTGGGAGACGCCTGGCTTCACGGCGCCGCCCGACTGGCCGACGCCGGGTGGGAAGGCGCGGTGGCGGGGCAGTTCGGCTTCGTGCCCCTTGGCGTGAGCCGCCATGCAGGCGTGGTGCAGGCCCAGCCCTTCATCGGACCCTCGTGGCTCGATGACGAGCTCGAGCACGCCGGCGTGCCTGAGGCCGTGCTCGGCGAGGTGACGACCCGACCGGGCGCTACGCCGACGCAGGCGCGGAGCGCTGTTCGATGAGCGTCAGCAGCGCGTGGGTGTCGAAGGGCTTGCTGAGCAGCACGTTGGGCAGCCCCGCCAGCAGGCTCGTGGCCTCGGGCGTGGTGGCGCCTCCCGACATGAACACCACCGACGCCGCGACCGTGGGCGCGACCTGCTTGAGCTGGCGGTAGAACTCGGCCCCGCTCATCACCGGCATCATCAGGTCGCAGAGCACCACGTCGAAGCGCGCGCCCGCCGCGAGCACCGCCGCCAGCCCTTCCTTGCCATTGACCGCGACCGTCACCTCGTAGGTGGGGCTGAGCAGCCGCACCAGGCTGCGCGCGAAGTTCACGTCGTCGTCCACCACCAGCACCTTCGCCCGCTGGGCGCGCGACGCACCCGCCTGCTCGTCGGCGCAGGGCAGGGTGACCAGGAAGGTGGTGCCCACGCCCACCTCGGACGTGACGGTCAGCGTGCCGCCGTGCTGGGTCACCCCCCGCTCGGCCACCGCCAGCCCCAGGCCCGTGCCGCCCTGGTGCTCTCGGGTGGTGAAGAACGGGTCGAAGATGCGCGGCAGCACCGCGGGGTCGATGCCGCTGCCCGTGTCGTGCAGCTCGAGGAAGGCCTTGCCGCCCTCGGCCCAGACCTTGAGTCGAATCTCGTTGCTGGCCTGCGGCCCGGTGATGGCGTGCGCCGCGTTCACCAGCAGGTTGGTGAGCACCTGGCTCAGGCTCGCCGCCACGCCCTGCACCGGCGGGGTGGGTTTGACGTCGAGCACCAGCCGCGCCGCGGCGTTGACGACCACCCGCGCCAACGACACCGCGTCGTTCACCACCTGCGTCAGGTTCACCACCCGGTGCGCTGGCTGCCCGTCGCCCCCCTTGATCCACGCCAGCATCTCGGTGACCACGTGCGTGATCCGGTCGCTGGCCAGCGTCGCGTCGTCGAGCATTGGCCGCAGCGCTGCGCTCTGCGGAGTCGCGTCGGTCAGTTCGTTGCCCATCGAGCTGAGCGTCAGGCGGAGCGCGGCCAACGGGTTGTTGAGCTCATGCGCCATGCTGGCCGCGAACTGCCCCAGCGAGGCCACCCGCTCGGTCTTCAGCAACTGATCGTGCGTCGCCAGCAGGTCCTGCTCGCTGTCGGCCCGGTCGCTGTCAGCCGCGTCGCGGTCGGCGTCGGCGGCCAGCCGGTCCTGCTCGGCCGCGTCGCGGTCCTTGTCCGAGGCCTCGCGGTCGCGCGTCGCGGCGCTGCGGTCCTGTTCGGCGGCGTGCCGGTCCTTGTCGGCGGCCGCCCGGTCCAGCGTGGCTGCTTCCCGGTCGTGCTGCGCCGCCAGTCGGCTCTGCTCCGAGGCCTGCCGGTCGAGCTCGACGATCTCCTTCCACCCCTCGGCGTTGC
>CAIWFK010000695.1 GCA_903911905.1 uncultured Myxococcales bacterium | reverse complement strand
GGTATCGTGGGCTGCTCGAACGGGGGCTCGAGCAGGCGGGCGCCCATTCGCCCACCGCCGAATTGCTGCAGCTCGACGAAACGGGTGGCACCTTTCGCGTGACGTGGGAAAACCGGTGAAGGCGCCGCCGTCCGTCGAAGGGACGCGGGGGTGCGAAGAAAGGAAACCCCGGCGCGGGTCTGGCCGACAACTCATGAAGCGGCGGGTCATGTCGACATTCTCGAGGAACAGCGCGCCATGAGCGGGCCGGCGAGCCAGCGACTGCGACCCTTCAAGCCGCAGCGCTTCGGGCGCTACACCCTGCTCACGCCCATTTCGACCGGCGGCATGGGCGAAATCTTCCTCGCCCGGCTCGAAGGCGCCCACGGCTTCGACAAGCTGTGCGTCATCAAGAAGATTCTGCCGCACCTCGCGCAGGACCCGGAGTTCGTCGAGCGCTTCGTCGACGAGGCCCGCATTCTGGTCAAGCTCTCGCACGGCAACATCGCGCAGGTGCTCGACATGGGCGTCGAAGAGCGCGCGCCGTACATCGCCCTCGAGTTCATCGACGGCAAGGACCTGCGCCGCGTCATCGCCCGCATGCGCGAGCGCAGCCTGCAGTTGCCGCTCTCGTTCATCCTCTACACCATGACCCGCGTGCTCGACGCGCTGGCCTACGCGCACCGCAAGCGCGGCGACGACGACCGCGAGCTGAACCTGGTGCACCGCGACGTCAGCCCGCAGAACGTGCTCATCAGCTACGAGGGCGAGGTCAAGGTCATCGACTTCGGGCTCGCCAAGTCGACGCTCTCGGCCTCCAAGACCAACCCCAGCATCATCATGGGGAAGTTCCGCTACATGTCGCCCGAGCAGGCGCGGCACAAGCAGGTCGACCGCCGCAGTGACCTCTATGCCGTCGGCCTGTGCCTGTTCGAGCTGGTCACCGGCAAGAACCCCTTCGACGACGTGCCGCCCGGCGAGCTGATGTCGATGGTGGCCAGCCCCCAGGTGCCGCCGCTCTCGCAGCTCGACCCGCTGTGCCCGTTCGGTCTGTCCGAAGCGGTCGCGCGCGCGCTGGACCCCGACCCGGCCAAACGCTTCCAGACGGCCGAGGAGTTCCGCGCCAAGTTGCTCTCGCTGCTGCTGGAAATCGACCCGGCTGCCGGCCCCGAGACCACCGCGCGCTTCATGCGCGAGGCCTTCGCCATCGAGCACCACGCCGAACGCAAGATGCTCGCCCTGGTCAAGGACCAGGCGCAGGCGCTGACGCCCGACGAAGTCACCTCGAGCGCCGCGCCCGTCTTCCCGGACCCCGAACTCGACGCCCCTCGCCCCACGCCGCTGGCCATGCCCTCGGCGGCCATGGAGACGCTCGACGACCCGTCGTTCGAGGCCCTCGCCGCTCCCGCGCGCCCCGAGCGCCGCGAAGTTCCTCCCGCTCCCGCTCCCGCGCCGCCCGCGGCGATGCCGCCGCGCCCCGAGCGCAAGGAGCCGCCCATCGCAGTCGCTCCGGGTGAATCACTCTCGTTCCAGCCCACGCGCAAGGGTGGGCCCGCCAAGGCCGACTCGCGCAAGCGACCCGACCCGCCGACCTCGCCTTCCATCGTGGTGGGTGACCAGACCGAACCGCCGCCCACGCGCCCCGTCGGTCGCGACTTCACGCCCACCGACGCCCTGGTGCCGGTGGTGGCCGAGCCGCCGCCCGCTCCGTCCATCGTCGTCGACGACGGCCTCGCCGCGCCGACCGCCCCGGTGCGCAAGCCGAAGAGCCCCACTGCCCAGGCGGCCCGCCCGAAGTCGAAGGCGGCGGCTGCTCCCCCCGAGAAGAAGAAGGAAGCGAAAGCGCCCGTGCCCTCTCCTCCGCCCCCTCGTGAGAAGCCCGTCGCTGCGCCGCCAGCCCCCGTGCCTGCAAATGAGCCGAAGAAGGGTGGCGTGGCGGTGTGGCTGGTGTTGCCCCTGCTCGCGGTGCTGGCAGTCGGCGGCTACATCGCGTGGGACGTGTACACCGAGCAGCTCAAGGCCAGGGCCATCGCCGAGGAGCACGCCCGCCCCGACGAGCCCGTGGCCGCCCCGCCCGAGCGGGGCCCGCGCGAGGTGAAGGTCGAGCCCGTCGCGCCGCGCCCCGCGCCTGCGCCCACGCCCGTCGCGGAAGACGATGACCTGCAGGCGCTCGCGCCCACCGACGCCGGAGCGAAGTCGACCGTGAAGCGGCCCGCTGCGGTGCCCAGGCCGTCGGCGCCTCCCGGAGAAGCGGCCATCAAGGCCCTGCGAGCGCAGGTGGCGGCCGTCACCGACGAAGGGGTCATCAAGCGCTTCAAGCTGAAGATCAACAAGCTCGAGAACGAACTGGCTTCGCGCGGCAGCGACCCCGCCTACGTCGAAGAGGTCAAGAAGCTGCAGGCCGACCTCGAGGCCGAGGCGCGGAAGGCGCAGTGAGCCTGTTGCACCTGGCGCAGGTCGACGCGGGCTACGCGGGCGCTCCCGTGCACCGCGGCGTCGACCTCACCATCGAGAAGGGGCAGGCCTGGGTGGTGCTCGGCCCCAACGGCGCCGGCAAGTCGACCCTGGTGCGCGTGGTGATGGGGCTGGTCGCGCCCACCCGCGGCACCGCGACGCTCGGCTCGCACGCACTGCCCCTGCCGCCGCACGTGCTCTCGGGCCTGGTCTCGTGGGTGCCGCAGTCGACTGCCGAAGACACGGCGTTCACCGCGCTCGAGCTCGCGCTGATGGGCGCCGCGCCCCGCCTGGGGCCGTGGGGCGTGCCGAGTGACGACGAGCACCGGTTGGCCCTGGCCGCACTCGACGAGCTCGACGTCCGTCACCTCGAACATCGCTCGCTGGCCGAGGTCTCGGGTGGCGAGCGCCGCCGGGTGTGGCTGGCCCGCGCCCTCGTGCAACGGGCGCCGCTGCTGGTGCTCGACGAGCCCACCGCCTTCCTCGACGTGCGCCACCAGGTCGAGACGCTGGCGGCGGTGCGCTCCCGCGTCGAGCAGGGGCTGGGCGTGCTGGCCGTGCTGCACGACGTGAACCTCGCCGCGCATCTGGCCACGCACGTGCTGTTGCTCAAGCAGGGCCAGGTGCTCGCCCAGGGGCCGCGGAAGGAAGTGCTCACCGCCGAGCGCTTGAGCGAGCTGTACGATGTGCCCATGCACGCGGCCACCGCTGACGATGGGCTGTTCGCACCACGGCCAGTGCGCTGAACGGGTGGGCGTCGCGGCGACCTCCACTCCCGATGCAGAAGCCTGGGCCTCAGCTCGCGCTCGAACGCGGAGTGTCGGGCTCCGAAGGCCGTGAGGACCTCGGGCACGCGCGTCGCACCCGCGGGGAACGGCGTCGCCGCTCCGGCCTGCGCGATGGAGTTGCTGCTCAGCCGTGCGGCTTCGGCCCCTGCCGCAATTCGGTCAACACGCCGTGCGCACCCTTCGGGTGGATGAAGGCGATGCGCGCGCCCCCCGCTCCAGCTTTCGGCGTCTGGTCGATGAGCTGTGCGCCCTTGCCCTTCAGCTCGGCGAGCGTGGCGTCGAGGTCCGCGACCTCGACGCATACGTGGTGCAGCCCTTCGCCGCGCTTCTCGAGGAACTTGGCGACGCTCGTGTCGGCCGCAGTGGGGCAGATGAGCTCGATGCGGCCCATGCCGTGACCGAAGATGGCGGTGCGCACCTGCTGCTCGGCCACCTCTTCGAGCTCGGGCGGCGCGAAGCCCAGCACCTCGACGTAGTACTTCACCGCCGCGTCGAGGTCCTTCACCGCAATCGCCACGTGGTCCAGGCCCTTCGCCTTGTCGTGCATGTGCTTCTAGCTCCTCTTCTTCGACGGCTTCGTCGAGGGGTGGGCTGCCTGCTTCGTCGGCTTCTTCTTCGTCGCGGGCGACTTCTTCGCCCCGACCTTCTTCGGCGCCGGCTTCCGTTCGCCGCGGGGCGCCACCTGACACGCCGGGCAGAAGAACGTGCTGCGGCCGCCCTGGTCGAAGCGTGCCACGGTCGACGTGCAGACCCGGCACGGTTCGCCTTCGTGGCCGTAGATGAGGAAGGGGTTCTTCGCGTTCGGCTCCTCGACGTACTCGATGTCGTCGTGGCCCTGCTGCAGCTCGAGCGCAAAGGCCAGCGAGGCGTCGATGCCCACCTTGAGCGCTTCCCATTCTGCGTCGCTCAGGCTGCCTGGCAGGCGACCCGGGTGCAGCTTCGCGCGGAAGAGCGCCTCGGCCGCGTGAATGTTGCCCAGGCCCGTGATGCGCCCCTGGTCCATTAGCGCGACCTTCAGGTCCTGCTTCGAAGGACCCACCGCTTCGCGAAGTTGTGCCGTGGTCAGCCCGTCGACCAGCGGGTCGCGACCGAGCGCCACGATGGCCGCGTTCTCGCGCAGCGCACGCGCCGCCATCGGCTCGATGCGCCCGAACATGCGCGGGTCGCTGAAGTGAATGACCTCGGTGGTGTCGAGCACGAAGCGCGCGCGGCTCCAGTTCACCGCCTGGCCCGCCGGCCGCTTCACGAACTTCCCGGTCATGCCCAGGTGCGCGACCACGCCGTTTCCGTCAGAGAAGGCCAGCATCAGGTACTTGCCGCGTCGCTCGGCGCGCTCGAGCGTACCGGTCAGCCGGTCGAACTTCTTCGCGGCCACCGCGTGCGGGACCGAGGCCTCGTCGGCGCGGAAGGTGCGTACCGTGGGGTCGCTCTCGGCGCGCACCAGTCGACGGCCGTCGAACCAGCGAACGAGTGAGCGACGCGCGAACTCGACCTCGGGCAACTCGGGCATGGGGCGAACGTTTAGCAACGCCGACCGAATGTTGCTGAATATCGGCGCCAGTCTGCTGTCTTGTTGGGCATGACCTTCCTTGCCCTGCTGGCCCTGGTGTCGAGCGCCGCACCCGAGGCGGGAACGCACGCCGACGCGCTCGCCGCCTTTCACGCGCTCACCACCGAGCAGGTCGAAGCCAGGCCCGCCGCCAGCGCGCCCACCGGCAAGGGGTGGACGAAGGTCGACGCGAGCCAGAAGGTGAAGTCCGCCAGCTTCGGTCACCGCACCACGCTGCTGGTCGGCGCGAAGGCCTTCTACGTCGAGTATGGCAAGTCGACCAACGCGCCGGCGAAGACCTTCGGGCCGTTCGAATTGGCAGCGAAGAAGCCGGCCGAGCCGTGCGGCGACCACCTCTGCCCCGAGGGCCAGGTCTGCTGTAACCACAGTTGCGGCATCTGCACGCCCCCGGGTGGCATGTGCATTCAGGAATTCTGCGCGCCGAAGACGACCGACGCGGGCCGGTGAGTCACGCTCCCGGCGTCGCGGCGATGAAGTCGACCACCACCTTTGCCAGCTCGGGCCCCGCGTCCTCCTGCAGGAAGTGCCCGGCGTTGGTGATGGTCGTGTGCCGCTGACCCGCGGCGCCCGGCACGAGGCCCTGAAACACGCCGTCCCCTCCGCGGGTGATGGGGTCCTGGTCCGAAAAGGCCGTGAGGAACGGCTGGTGGCAGCGCGACAGCACTTCCCACGCCGCGCGGTTGGGAGCCGACTCGGGGTCGTCGGGCGTCGCCGGCACCAGCATCGGGAACTTCCGCGCTCCGGCCTTGTACGAATCGTCGGGGAACGGCGCGTCGTACGCCGCGATGACCTCGGGCGCGACCGGTCGCACGCACCCGCGCGCGACGATGCTGCCCACCTCGAAGTTCGGCGTGGTCTGCGAAAATTCGCGCCACCGATGAAAGGCCTTCGGCATCTCGAGGTCGCCCGTGGGCAGGAAGGTGTTCGCCACCACCACCCGGTCGAACCGCGCCAGGTTCTCGGTGAACAGCCGCAAGCCCAACAAGCCGCCCCAGTCCTGACAGAGCAAGGTCACGTGCTCGAGGTCGAGCGAGGTCAGCAACCGCGTCAGCCACGAGAGGTGCTTCGCGTACGTGTAGTCGCTGCGCTCGGGCAGTTTGTCCGAACGCCCGAAGCCGATGAGGTCGGGCGCCACCACCCGGTGGCCCGCCTGGACGAAGACGGGAATCAGCTTCCGGTACAGAAAGCTCCACGTCGGCTCGCCGTGCAGACACAGAATCGGCGTCGCCTGCCCCGGGCCTTCGTCGACGTACGACATCGACACGCCGCCCACGTCGATCGACTTCGGCGTCCACGGGAAGTCTGGCAACGAAGCGAAGCGGGCCGTCGGCGTGCGAAGCACCATGGCACGTGACGCTAGCAGCGCGTCGACCGCTCAGGGCCCCGAAGGCCGGGGAAATCGCACGTCGACGAAGGGCTGCCGGCGCAGAATCACCGCGTCCTTCACCAGCTCGAGCTCGACGTCGAGGTGACTGGCGCCCGCGGCCATCACCTTGAGCTTCGAGCGCCACCCGCCCTTGCCCGGCGGCAACCTCAGCGTGCCCTTGAGCATCGTCGGCCCCACCAGCCCCAGGCCCCCGTGGAAGTCCAACTCGAGCTCGAGCGTCTCGTTCTTCGAGGTGATGACCAGCGTGGCCGGGCTGCACACCGGGTCGAAGTTCTTGAGCGTCAGCGACGTGCCGGGCCAGCCTGCCGACGCGGTCAACGTCTGGTCGGCCAGCGGTTGGCGCGGCGCCTCACCGTCGGTGGGCAGCCCCGGGTCGTCCACCGGCGGGGTGGCGGTGAAGCTCCACGTGTCGGCGAAGATGGGCTTGTGCCAGTAGCCGTCCTTCCCCTGCACGCGCAGCTCGCGCGAGGCGTTGGTCGTGCCAGTCTGCACGATGGCGATTCGGGTGGTGTGCCAGCCGGTGATGCGCGGCTGCTCGCGCCACGGCTCGCCAGGCAACGAGCGGATTTCTGCGCGCAGCCCCGAGCGCTTCTCGCGCACCCACGAATACGACAACAGCGGGTCGTCGCCGACGGTGTCGAAGTCGGCCAGCCGGGTGAAGCTGCGCCCCGAGCGGTCCATCACGAAGATGGTCGAGGCGCTCGCCGACAGCCCCGCGGCGACGAACTGGTTGCGCTCGGGCAGGCACAGGCGGCGCTCGAAGTGCGGCGGCAACCACGGGTCGGCGTAGCGCAGCGAGCGGCCGCCCTCGGCCAACGCGTAGAAGGTCGTCACGCCCTGGTCGACCGGGTGCACGTTGCCGTCGAGGTCCTCGTACGGAATCATGCGGTGGCTCATGGCCAGCGCGTCGAGCCCCTTCACGCTCAACACCGCGCGGTCGCCCACCGGCCCCCACTGCTCGGTCCATTCGAGCGTGTCGAGCTTGGTGTAATAGACGTGGCCGTCGCTGCCCCACGCCACCAGATTGTTGCCGTCGGCGCTCAGCGCGTCCACCCGCTTCGGAGGCGTGAAGCTCGGCGTCTTCGGTTTGGCGATGGGCAGCCCGTCGGGAGGCAACAGCGTGAAGGCGGCTCCCGAGCCCCTCGGCCGCCACCACAGCTTGCCGTCGTCGATGGCCAGCTCGTACAGGTTCGACAGGCCCGTCGTGCTGGTCGGCACGTCGATGCGCGAGGGCAGGGCGGTCAGCGTCAGGCCCAGCAACACCAGCACCGTCATCGCGTCTCTCCGAAGGTACGCAGCGCCACTTCCACCCGGGCGAACACCTCACCCCAGTCGCCCGCCGACCGCTGCCGGAACAGTCGAAAGTCGGGGTACCACGGGGTGCGCTCGCCGTCTGCGCCCCAGCGCCAGTCGGCCGGTCGCGACAACAGCAACCACACCGGGCAGCCCACCAGCCCCGCCAGGTGCGGCACCGAGGTGTCCGAGGCGATGAGCAGGTCCAACCGGGCCAGCACGCCCGCCGTCTCGACGAAGGGGCCGCTGGTCTCGTCGAGCGTCGCGCCCAGGTCGAGCAGCGGCGCACCGGCCCAGGTCGCCAGGTGGTCGCGGCCGTGCTGCTTCTGCAGGCTCACCAGCGTCACGCCGGGCACGCGCGAGAGCGGCTCGAAGCAACGCAGCGGCACCGAGCGCCGCGCATCGAGGTGGTAGGCCGGGTTGCCCTGCCAGACCACGCCCACCGCCAGCCCAGGAGGGCGCTTCCAGGTCGGCGCGCGCGTCGCCAGGCGCCGGGGCGGTGGGGGCGCGAGCCCGCCCAACAGGTTCGGCAGGTCGAGCAGCGAGGCGTGCGCGGCATGGCTCGGCAACGGCTGCCCCTGCGTCACCACGTCGGGCCCCGACAGCAACGCGCCCAACGCGGGCGGCGCTTCGAACACCACCCGGGTGCAGCGCTCCCGGGCCAGGCCGACGAAGCGAAGAAATTGCAAGGTGTCGCCCAGCCCCTGCTCGGCAGTCACCAGCAAGGTGCCATCGAGCCGCTCGCCGTCCCACCTCGCACCTTCGACGCGGCGACGGGGAATCGACGCAATCTGCTCGCGCCACGCGTATTCGGCCCAGCCTTCCTTCCATTCGCCGCGCGCGAGCAACCGCAGCCCCAGGTTGAAGTGCGCGTCGGCGCTGCCGTCAGCCAGCGCCACCGCCCGGCGAAAGTGCGCTTCGGCGGTGGCGTCATCACCCGAGGCCACTGCCACCTCACCCAGGTTCAGCCAGGCGTCGGCGCTCGTCGGGCCCAGCGCCGTGGCCCGCGTCAACGCCTCGCGCGCTTCGCCCAACCGGTGCAGCCGCAACAGACACGTGCCCCGATTGAAGTGGTGAATCGGGTTTTCGGGCTCGAGGCCCAGCGCCGCGTCGGCCTGCACGAGCGCCTGTTCGAAGCGCCCCGCGCTCGAGAACGCCGCCGAGAGGTTGGTGTGAATGGCCACGCTCCCGGGAGCACGCTGCAGCGCCTGTTCGTGACACGCGATGGCCTCGTCATGGCGGCCCAGCGCGCGAAGCAACGTGCCGCGCACGGTCAGCACCTCGGCGTTGCCCGGGTGCAGGCTGGCGGCCAGCGCCAGCACCTCGGCCGCCTGCGCGCGCTGCCCCAGCTTCGCCATGCTCTGCGCCAGGGCGATGGCACTCGACGCGCGGGTGGGCTCGGCCTGGAACGCCGCCATCCACACCCCAATCGCTTCCCGATGTCGACCCGCGTCGTCGAGCGCTCGCGCCGCAGCGACCTGCTGGTCGACCGTGCTCATGGCCGCGGCGCTGCCCGCAGGCTCGGGGGCGTCATGCCGCCCTCGCGGTCGCTCGACGGCGGCAGTCGCACGGTGAAGGTCGTGCCCCGCCCCGAGTCGTTGGGTGTGGCCACCACTTCGCCGAAGTGCCCGTCGACGATGCGCTTGACCACCGCCAACCCCAACCCGGTGCCCGTGGCCTTGGTGGTGAAGAACGGCTGGAACATCTTCTCGGCCGCGCGCGGGCTCAACCCCACGCCTTCGTCGCACACGTCGATGCGCAGCCACGCCCCCTCGGGCCGCCGCTCCATGCCCACCTTCACCTGCACCGTGCCTCCGCGCGGCATGGCCTGCAGCGCGTTGACCACCAGGTTCACCATCGCCTGCTTGAGCATGTGCGAGTCGGCGGGGAAGGGCGGCAGCTCGGTCGAGAACTCGGTCACCACCTTCACGTTCGAGGTCGAGAGCGCCTGCGACGCCGCGTCGACCGCGCCCACCACCACCGGCTCGATGGCGATGGGCTTCTTCATCAGCT
>CAIWFK010000694.1 GCA_903911905.1 uncultured Myxococcales bacterium | reverse complement strand
GCCAGTCGCCGTGCCGCCACCAGTCGCCGTGCCGCCACCAGTCGCCGTGCCGCCACCAGTCGCCGTGCCGCCACCAGTCGCCATACCGCCGCCAGTCGGTGCCCCGCCGCCGCCAGTCGCCGCACCGCCACCAGTCGCTGTCCCGCCGCCGCCAGGCGCCGTGCCGCCACCAGTCGCCGTGCCGCCACCGGTCGCCGTGCCGCCACCAGGCGCCGTGCCGCCGCCAGTCGCCGTACCGCCGCCAGTCGCCGCACCGCCGCCAGTTGGACCTCCACCGCCCGTCGCAGCTCCACCGCCAGTCGAGGAGCCGCCTCCCGTCGCAGCACCACCACCACCGGTGGCCGCTTCGCAGACCCCGTTGACGCACGAATACCCATCACCGCACGAGCCGGCGTCGCAGCTCGCCCCAAGCCGACTGAACTCGACGCAACTCCACAGCGAGCCCATCACCACCAGGACCAGCCACCTCATCGAGTGACCTCCGCATGGGCCGGCTTCCCGAGAAAGTACCAGAGCAGGCCCGAAATCAACGCCGCACCGCCGACCGCGGCCACGGACAACCCGATCGTGATGGTCGTATTGGCCGATTGCTGTCTGGCCAACACGGAGTCGACAGGCGTGCCGGCCGGCCACCGGTAACCCGGCGCGGCGTACTGCCGGGCATCGTTCCAGGTGAAGAACGAGAGGCCACCACCGACCAACACCCCCAGCAGACCGGCACCCGAGAGAACCAGCGGCGCCGCGCGAACCTGAGAGGGAGCGACCGGATCGATGGTCTGGGCGATCGAAGGAACCATCGACCGCACCGCCCCGAAGATGTCCGATTCGTCAGCCAACTCCCGCCCACCACGCCACGCCACCTGGCCATCGGTGGTGTGAATGAGCTTGAGGTCCAATCGAGTCACCCGGCCGGCGCGGGTCAACTTGCCCGTCACGACCCACGGCGCACCCAACGAGGCCGAAAGCTCGGCCATGCAGCCCGATTCGTCTTTGCAGTTCATCAGGGCCTTCTGCCGCTCGAGCCCCAGCAAGGTCGCCAGGTCGCTCGAACCAATCGTCTCGAAGCGGCCGGATTCGCCAAGCTCGGTCATCACCTGCTCGGCGACGGAATCGCCCAGGCTCGCCAGCTTGGGGTCCGAAGTAGCGACGGTGAGTACGGCGATTCGAGGCTTGTCCGCAGCCCAGGACCTTTCGCCGAAACACGTCAACACCAGCAGGCAGACAAAGAACGGCTTGGTCAGTGGTTGCGAAGTCTACGCGCGAAGGGCGAAGCGCGGTCAATTCTCGAAGTCAGCGCAGCAGTTCACAGGACGCGAGCTGGGTGAAGTTGTCGTACCCACCGCACACCAGCACGGTTCCCGAGAGCAGCCGCACCGCAGCGGCACTGCGACGCGCGACGTTCATGGATGGGGCGTTGACGAAAGCGCCTGCGCCAGAATTGGCCGAGGGGTCGAAGATCTCGGCACTTGCGAGCACGCCACCATCCTCGCCAAACCCTCCTCCCACCAACACACGACCATCGGCGAGTTGCACTGCGAATGCGTTCACGCGCGCGACGGTCAGGCTCCCGGTGGCCGTGAACACGCCCCCATCAGGGTCATAGAGCTCTGCTGACTTGAGGAGGGTCAAGGGCGCGATCGTTCGACCACCGGCGACCAGAACCCTCCCATCTTGCAACAGCGTCGCGACGTGCTGAATGCGCCCTTGATTCAACCCGCCGGTTCCGACGAACCCCATCGCCCGAGGGTCGAAGAGCTGCACCGCCGGAATGACCGAGCCAGCCCCGTCGATGCCTCCAACGAGCAGCACACGGTCGTCGAGCAACCGAACAGTACTCGCGAAGAACCGACGCACTCCCGGCCCAGCGATCAACGAGAACGCCCCGCTTCCACCGCCCGCGGCCGGGTCGAAGACTTCGGCCGTCGCCGACGCCCCCTGATCACCGCCGACGAGGAGAACGCGACCATCCGCGAGCAACGAGGCGGCCGCGTTCATTCTCGGCATCCGCAAGGCTTGTGCGGGTGCGACGGCCGGTGTCGAAGCGGGGTCCACGAGTTCCGCAAGGCCAGCCGCACACACCCCCACCGTCACCAACACCTTGCCGCTCGCCAGGAGCGTCACGGTCCCGGCGTACTCCCCGGCATCGAGCGCCCCGATGGTCGACATGCTGCCGGCGCCGGCGGGGTCGTATTGAAACACCTCGATCGAGGAGCAGTAGTCCCGGTCGCCGACGATCAACACCTTGCCGGTGTTGAGCAATACTGCGGTCGCACCAGCCCGCGGGCGCGGAAGATCGGCCGTGAACACGAAGCCCGTGAACCCGCCGCCGCCTGTTGCGGTACCTCCGCCACCCGCGCTGCCTCCGCCAGTCGCGACGCCTCCTCCGGCCGACGCTCCACCACCAGTCGCGCTGCCTCCACCAGTCGCGCTGCCTCCGCCAATCGCGCTGCCTCCGCCAATCACGCTGCCTCCGCCTGTCGCGCCGCCTCCGCCGCCCGTTGCACTTCCGCCGTCGGTCTGGCTACCGGCGTCAAGACGAGCCACTTGCTGCAGCTGCAGCGCGTCGAAGTCGATGCAGCTCGAAAGCACGGCCAACAGACACCAGCTCGGACGCTTCACCTGTCTGAGCCTAGCCCAGCTACTTCACCGAAATCGCCCGGCGCGCGAGCACCACGCGCCCATGCGGCGCCTCCATCACGTAGCGCACGTCGTACTGCCCCTTGTCCTTCGGCAGTTCGAGCTCGTTCTTCGTCTCGCCCTGACCGGCGACGTAGAAGTACGTCAGCTCACCCGACGTGGCCTCGTAGCCCTTCTTCACCAGGTCGACGTAGTCGCCCTTGCGGCGCGGCCCGGTGAACTCGATCACCACCTTGCTGCCAGCAGCGCCCTGCTCGGGTGCCGTCACGGTCGCCACCGGCGTGGTCACCGTCAGCGGCGAGGTCGCGAGCACCACCCGACCACCGGGAGCATCGAGCACGTACCGCACCTGGTATGCGCCCGCGGGCCCGGGCGCCGTCACGGTCGCAGGGTTGCCGTCTCGGGTGTAGGCATAGCTGATCTCTCCCGAGGTCTCGGTGAAGCCCGCGGGCACGATGTCGACGTAGTCCTTCGGCTGCCCCGGCCCCGTCCACTGAATCGTGAGCGGCTCGGCGCCCGTCGCCTGCGCGGGAGCGGTCAACTGCGCGGTGGCGGCGGTGATGGTCAGCGGCACCACGGCCTTCACCGTGCGCGCAGTCTTCAGGTCGAGCACGTACCGAAGGTCGTATTCGCCCGGCTTGCCCAGGGCGACGAGGCCGACGCCCTTCGCGAAGTCACGCACGTAGACGTAGGTCAGCTCGCCGCTGGTCTGGGTGGTTCCGCGCGGCACGAGGTCGACGTAGTCCTGAGCGTTCGCCGGGCCGGTGAACGTGACCTCGATGGGCGAGCCCGCAGTGACGGTGCTGGGGGCCTTGAGCGTGACGTCGCCGTCGACGGGGTCCGCTTCGTTGACCTTGATGGTGCCGGCCGGTGTCGGGCTTGGCGCGGGGGTGGGCGCCGGAGCCGGAGCCGGAGCCACCGTCGGCGCTTTCGCCGCGGGCGGAGAGGGAACGGGCGCGCTCGACTTCTTCGAGCAACCGACCGCGAAGACTGCCACCGCGCACACCGCACCTCTGGTCCAGAGCGTCATGGGCGGAGTCATAGCGCAGCGCGCGGGCCCTGACGAAAGCGGGTGCTATGAACCGGACCACGATGTTCGCGCTCCTGCTCCTCGCCGCAGCTCCGGTCGACGCGACCTTCCTGCTCGAATTCGAAGGCGTCCCGGCGGCGACGCTGCAGGCGACGGAGCGGCCGACCAGCTTCGAGTACCGCGTCACCCGCTTTCTGGAAGAAGGCGACGCGGTGTTCTCGCGCATGTTCGCGCTCACTGGCGCGGCACCCGCGCCCGAGGTGCAGGCCCTGCTCCACGTTCCGGCGGTCGGGTGTCGTGACGTGCTCGAGGAGCGCACGGGTTCGCTCGAGTCGCTCTGTGTGACGGTGGTCGACGACGGGGCGGCGAGCGGCACGGTGGGCGCCGATTCGTTCCGAGCGCACTACGGTCGTGATGGGCTGCTCGAGTCGATTTCGGTCTCGTCGGTGATGTGGGTGCGGGTGCATGGCGTCGTGTCGCGACCGGCGGTGGTCGCCGCTCCGCTCGCCGAGGGACTGCCGATCGCGACGGGCACCGGCCCCGTGCACCTGTCGCCTGCGGTTGAAGGCGCGCGCGTCGTGAAGGTGCAGCCGGTCGGAGAGAAAGGGAGCGTGGGTCGAACGCGGTGTCTGCCCCTGGCTCGCGCCCAGGCCAAGCGGAGCGGTGGAACGGTGGTGCTGGGGCTGCTCGTCGACGGGCAGCGAGCGTGGCCGCACGCGTGGGTGCGCACGGCGAAGGGCGACGTCGACCCGTCGTTCCTTCCGGGTGACGGGCATGAGTACCTCGAGCTGCCGAACAGCGTTGCGGGCAGGACGTATCTGGGGCTCCTCGACGGAACGATTCGGCCGACCCGCGCGCGCTGAGCGCTTGTACGCCCCATCGGCAGACTTTGGGGCATCATGGCGACATGGTGCTGGGGGCGGTGGTGCTGCTGTCCATGTCGGGGGTCGAGCTCGACTGGCGAGCCCCGCCCTCCTGTCCCGCGCCGACGCTGTCGTCGCTCTCGGCCCACCTCGCCGGGTCGGTCGAAGTCGACGTGGTCACCGAGGAAGTTCAGCGTTGGTCGGTCGCGCTCCATTTCACGGCTCCGTTTCGAGCGCTCCGCGAACTCGAAGTGGGCTCCTGCGAAGAGGCTCGGCGCGTGGTGCTGGCCTTGATCGAGCTGGGGCTCAAGGCGGCCCAGACGGCCGCTGCTCCCGTGTCCGTGGCACCGACGCTACCGATCGAATCGGAGCCTCCTGAACTGCCTACGACACCGCACGGCCCCTGGGTCGTGGGGCTGGGCGCGGCCATGAACGTGGCCTCGTCACCCGGCACCACCACTCGTTTCACGCTTTCTGGCGGGCTGAGGTTTGACAGTTTCGAGGCGGACCTCGTTGCCCGCACCGGAATTCCCATCACGTCCGCCGGCCCGGTGGCCATCGAGTGGTGGCCCGTTCTCGGCGGAGAGCTGCTCGGGTGTTGGGTGCCGAGTTCGGGTCGCCTGCGATTCGGCATCTGCGCGGGGGCGCTGGCCGAGTGGTGGCGGCAGACGGGGCCGTGGATGCTGTTCTTTCCGAGGCGAGACGAGGCCCTCGTCGCAATCGGCGGCGGCTTCCGCGTGTCGGTCAGCCTCGTTGCCGGTGTGGAACTGGGGCTCTCGTTTGCGGCTCGCGTACACGTCGTCAGGCCGGTGGTGACCTTCGACACGCTGAGCTCTGCGGCAAGCCCGGCCAGCGTCGAAGTGGGCGGTTTCGTTGGGTGGGGAGCCGAGCCAACAGAATCGCGGGCCCCCGGCCACTCACGTCCGGAATGAAGGTCTTCGCAGCCAGCAACGTGGCACCGGTCTCCGTCGATGCGAAGCCGGCCTTCGAGAACCTGTACGAGGACCACGTCGAGCGAGTGTGGGCCTTTCTGCAGCGATTGGGCGTTCCCGACAGCTGGGTCGACGACGCCACGCAGGAGACCTTTCTCATCGCGCATCGTCAGCTCTCGGCCTTTCGAGGGGACTCCACCGTGAGGACGTGGCTCCTCGGCATCGCGTTGCGGGTAGCGAAAGACCATCGCCGGCGGGAATCGCGCCGCGGGGGGCCCTGGGTTCAGCTCGCGGGATCGTTGCCTGACGACCGACGCTCGCCCGATGACGTCACGAGCATTCGCGAAGAGCTCTCGCTCGCGTTGCGGCTGCTCGACCAGCTCGACCCGAATCAGCGCACGGTGTTCGTGCTCGTCGAGTTCGAGGGTTTCACTGCCGTCGAGGTCGCGGCGCTCACTTCGACCAATGTGAACACGGTCTCGACTCGCTTGCGCGCCGCTCGGCTGCGTTTCAATTCCCTCGTTGCTGCGCTGGAGCCCCGATGACCGAACTCTCTTCACGAGCGCGCGAAGTGCTCGAGACCGCCAGGGCGCACACGGCGTTGCCCCTCGAGCGTCGGGCGGCGATGAAGGTGTCGCTGGCGAAGTCCCTCTCGTCCGCGAGCGTCGTCACCACGGCGACGAGCAGCGCGCTGGCGTTGAAAGTCGTCGTCGTGACCGTGCTCACGGCGGCGATCTTCGTGGGTGTGCAGTCGTCGCGACGCTCGCTGGCTGTCTCGCGCCCGCTCGAGCAGCCGGGCATGCCCCTGGTTCCCCGGGGCGAGGTGGTGACGCCGGTCGCGTCGCCACCTCCATTCGAGCCCAGCAGTCCCGTGGTGACCGCGCCGAAGCTGGTGAAGCAACCCGTACGCGCAGCTCGTCCAATGACTTCGGTGGCCCCGCCCGCCGCCGCTCCCTCGCCCCTCAGAAACGACGTCTCGACCGAGGTCGTCGCCCTCGAGCGCGCGGTTCAGGCGCTCGCGGCAGGGCTGCCCGGCGAGGCGCTCGAGACGGCCCAGACGACGCTCGGCGCGAACCCGAAGGTAGCGTTGCGGCCGGAATTCGTCGTGATCGAGGTCGAGGCGTTGTGTGACCTGAATCGAATCGACGAGGCACAGGCCGTGGAGCACGAGATGACGGCCGAAGAGCGCTCGCCGCTGGTGCTCGAACGTCTTCGCCGGTCCTGTGTCGGTGTCGCCCGCTGACGCAACGATTCGCTCGAGGCTCGGCCACTCACCACGACATGAAACGGTTCATGCTGACGTCGGCGGTGGTGGTAACGGCTTGTCTGAGTCCTGTTTCCACTGGAGATGGCGGGTGCGCAGGTGACGCTGGGTGTCTGACTCCCGCTTCGGACGGAATCGTCGACAGTGGGTGCTCGGAAGCCGAGTGCACCCTGATGATTCAGGCGTGCCGCGCAGCAAGCTGGGCAGACCCGAACCCGACGTTCTCCAATGGGTGTGGCCCGTGGCACGCCGGGCTGGACCCGTCGACCATCGGCCAGATTCAGAGTTCGTACTGCGTCAAGACCTGCCGGGCACTACCGGCTGCGGCGACGTTGGTCGTCTGCCTTTCCGAGCACGCGAGCGAATGTCTGAACGACTACGACGCCGGTCGCACTGCCGACGACGTCTTCGCAGCGTGTTCCCCTGACGCCGGGCAACTCGACCAGGCGTGCGACGACCGATGCACTGCGGCTCGCACCGCCTGCCAGGCCGGGTGCGGAGGCGGCGCTTCGTGTCGCCAGTGCCTCATCGCTGGGCAAGGCATGGCCGATTGCTCGAGCGTCTGTCCGGACGGCGGGTACCTTGGCTGCATGGACTGCAGCGCAGCCTGCGGGCTCGCCTTCGCCGCGTGCGCCGACGGGTGCTTCCACTGAGCCGGAGCGTTGACTGGGACGCGTGCCTGAACCTGCGTCGCGCTACTCTGAGGAACAGGTGTCGTCCGACGAGTTCGGTTGGAAGGCCGGAAGCGTCACCTCCTGGGAACTTCACGCCTGACAGCAGGGACTTCACGAGATTCGAGCGTGCGAAGCACGCTTGAACCGGCAGGCAATCGTCGAAGCGATCGAGTTTGCAAGAAAGACGTCGCCAGGCTGACCTCGGCCGTGGACGGAGCGATTCGGCCGACCCGCGCGCGCTGAAGGGACGTCGCTTCAGTTGGTAGACTCTCGCCGTGCCCGAGTCCTCGCCACCGCCACTCCCGCTGGGGCTCTTCGTGCACAGCTTCGGCCAACAAGCCCACCCGTTGCCGCCCACGCCGCTGCCCGCCATCGTGCTCGGCGCCCGGGTCTTCCCCGACGGCACGCCCAGCCGAGCGCTGGTCGACCGCGTGGCCCTGGGCGTGCGGCTGCTTCAGGACGGCGTCGCCAGCGCACTCGTCTTCACCGGCGGCAGCCCCGACGCGCGCCGCACCGAAGCCGAGGTGATGCAGCACCTGGCCCTCAGCGCAGGCGTGAGCCCCACCGCCCTCACGCTCGAGGCCCAGAGCCGCTCGACCTTCGACAACGCCCGTCACTGCGCCGCGCTGCTCTCCACTCGTGAAGTGCTGCTGGTCACCTGCGACTTCCACCTGTGGCGGGCCTGCGCGCAGTTCCGCCGGCACGGCTTCACGGTCTGGCCGGTCGCGAGCAAACGATCGCTGATCACGCTCGAGCGAATGAAGGTGACGGCGCTCGAGCTGGGCGCGGTGCTGCGCCGCCCCGCGCTGTGGTGATTACATGCGCTCGTCGATGGCGCGATTCGACATCTCGTCGGCGGCCCGGTTCATCTCACGCGGCACGTGCACCAGCTTCACGCGCTCGAAGCCGTTGAGCACCTTGAGCGACTCTTCGTACAGCGGCCGCAGCGACGGGCTCTTCACCTGATACCGCCCACCGAGCTGCCGAATCATCAGCTCGGAGTCGGCGAAGACCTCGACCTCGCGCACGCCCAGTTCCTGCGCGCGCTTGAGCCCCAGCAGCAGGCCCATGTACTCGGCGTAGTTGTTGGTCTGCGTGCCGAGGAACTTGCCCAGGCGGTCGACCACCTGCCCCGAGGGCTCGACCAGCACCGCGCCCGCTCCGGCCAGCCCCGGGTTTCCCCGCGCCGCGCCGTCGGAATACACGCGCAGCCGCGCCGGAGGTGCCGGCACCACTTCTTCCGACCCGACCTCGCCCTCGAAGTGGGCCGCGGCCCGCTCGAGAATGCGCTGCAGCTTGAGCCGGTCGAGCTGGGGAAAGGCGCCCAGGGTGACGGTCAGCGGTTCCTCGCGGGACAAGAAGCGCAGCACGGCCGCGTGGAGCGACCGGCCAGTCAGCGACTTGGAGGAACGCGTACCCATGCGCTTGAAGGAAGGATGCTACGCGATCGCGAGCGACCGCGTACGAACCGTCAGTTCGAGTCGAGCACTTCGGCGGCGTAGATCATTCGCGAGCACGACGGGCAGGCGTCGACGCTCTTGCTGGCCACCAGGGTGTTGTACATCTGCGGGCGCAGGTTCATGCGGCACCCGGTGCAGGTGCCAGGCGAAATGACCGGCACCAGGGCCGGCAAGCGCTTGCGGCGAATCGAATCGTACCGGCGCAGCAGGTCGCCATCGACACCCTTGCTGGCGGCGGTGCGCGTGCCCTCGACGGTCTTCACCTGGGCCTCGACCTCGGCCAGGCGGCCCTTGAGTACCTCGACGCGGTCGACCAGGTCCTTGGTGCGAAGCTGGAAGTCGGCTTCCTTCTGCCGCACCAGTTCACGCTGCAGGGTGATCTGCTTGCCCAGCTCGACCACCTCTTCGGCCATGGTGGTCTGCTGCTTCTTGGCGATGTCGATTTCGCGGGCCAGAGCCGAATACTCGCGGGTCGAGCGCTGCTCGGTCAGCCGGGCTTCCCACTTGCGGACCTTGTCCTTGTCCTCGGCGATGGTCTGCTCGAGGGTGCTGCGCTGCTTGTCGAGCTCGTCGTGCTTGGTTCGCTCGGCGTCGACAGCGGCACGCGCAGCGGCCAGCTGCTTCTCGAGGTCCCCGATTTCCCGGGGGTAGGCTTCGGCGTTCTTCTTCAGCGCCGCCATGTCGAGATCGACTTTTTGCAGCGCAGCGAGAGCCAGCAGTTTTTCCCGCAAAACTTCCTCCGGGGGCAGAGCACTATTTCGAAGACGCGGCCTCTCTACCGGAAGTCTCCATGCAGATCCAAGGAGTTGTTGCGGTCGAACCTGCCCACACGACGCCAGTGTCAGGTCAGTGACGGAAAAACGACCTCATGGGTGCCACCCCAACCCACCCCAGGCCGAAGAAATCATTCGAAAGGGCCGTGCGTTGAACGACTGGCAAGCGACTTGCTGAGTGAAGCACCAAACGAGGGAACACCATGGGCCAGACGCCACGCCACCAGAACCGACCGCCCGCCCGACCGCGCCCCCAGCGCCGCCGGCCCCGGGGCATGCAGCAGCTCAGCCACGCCGCGTGGCAGCAGGTCCGCGCCGCCATTCGGGAACTGGCGCAGCACCCGACCACCCACTCGTAGGAGTCGGGGCGAGCCCAGACGTGACGACGCCGTGCACTCCGCTGGTCGGAGGCACGGCGTTTTTTCATTCCCCGAGCGAGGAACGGAAAAGGGGTGCGTCAGACGTCGTCGTCGTCGGCAGCCACCACGTCTTCTTCGGCGTCTTCGTCCTTCTCTTCGTCGGTCTCTTCGGCCTCGGCGGGCTCGATGGGCTCGACGATCTTGGGAACGGCCGAGAGGCGGCTGCGACGGCCTTCCGACGGCTTGACCGCGGCGGCTTCACGCTGGTCGGTGCCGCACTTCGGGCAGATCGGGTCGGGCTTCTTCAGATCGTAGAACTTCGCGCTGCACTTGAAGCACACGAACTTGGTGCCGAGATCCTTGGCGGGCATGGGAGCGGTCCTCTGGCGAATTGATGACGGAACGGAAAAAGCGCGGAACGACGAGGCGCGGCTTCGTAGTGTCGCGACGTTTCCAAGTCAACGCCACAGCGATAAGATGTGAAGAAACCTCGCATTGGCCCCGAACGTCAGGGAAAGTGCAGGTCGCAGGGCGGGCGAATTTCCGCCTCTTGAAGCACAGCAGTCTGGAAGATGGCCGACTCGAGTGAACGTCACCTGTAACAAGTGCGGGAAGAAGTACGTCATTGCCGACGACAAGGTCGTGGGCAAGTCGTCCGTCAAGATCCGCTGCAAGCAGTGTCAGAACCTGATCGCCGTCTCGGTCGCCGAGGCCGGTGCCGCCGCCGTGGGCCTGCAGGCCGCAGCCGCGCCAGCCGTCGAGCCACCCGCCGCCCAGAGCTGGGACGACGAGAAGACCCGCGCGCGCCCGCCGCTCGACACCGCCGCGACCTGGTACGCGATGATCGCCGGCAAGCAGCAGGGCCCCTTCGACATCGCCACGCTCTCGCGGCGGGTCAGCGCGGGTGAGGTGACGCTGCGCACCTATCTCTGGAAACCCGGCATGGGCGACTGGAAGCGCGCGTCCGACGTGCCGGAAGTCAGCACCATCTTCGCCGGGGTCTCGGTCGGCGCGACGGCCACCGGGCCCACGCAGTTGCCGGCGCCCGCGGCCCAGACCCGGCCCGCTCCCGCGGCGCGCGACGTGGCGGTGGCCAACGAGCTGCCGTCTCCCGAGCTGACGCGCAAGAAGGCGACCACCGCCGTGTACGGGGGCGCCGAGGCGCGGGCCAGCATCGCCGCCGCCCAGGCCGCCGCCGCCGCCGAAGACAAGACGGCCGAACCTTCGGCGCCGCTCAACGATCTGTTCAGCGACGTGGGCACCCCGTCGGGGCTGCACCCCCTGCACCAGCCGATCAGCGACCTCGCGCAGCAGCCCACCTCGGGCGTGAGCGAGACCGAGCCCTCGACCTCGGGGCAGGTCGACCCCTTCGCGCAGATCGCCGGGCCGGTGAAGGAAGGCGAGGCCCCTCCGCCGGGCGAAGCGACCAAGTTCTTCATCGCCAAGGCGGGCGTGAACAAGCGCAACCCGCCCTGGAAGATCGCGCTCTTCATCGCCGGCGGCATCGGCATTCCGTCGTTCGTGGGCTGGCTGTTGCTGACCTTCGGCGTGGTGCAACTGCCGATGGTCACCGCCACCCACGACGACGGCACCACCACCCAGGAATCGTTCTTCTCGCCCACCGGCTTCTCGGGCCTGAAGGACTCGCTGACCGGTGAGTCGGCGCGCAAGAAGGCCGCGGCCGAACAGAAGGAACGAGAGCGCCTGGCCGCCATCGCCAACGCCGCCAGGCGGCAGAACGTCCCGACGGGCACGCCCAGAGAAAAGGACCCGGAGCCCGACGAGCCGGTCAAGCCGCCCAAGCCGCAAGACCCGAACCTCGCGGCGCTCTACGGCAACGACGACGGCCCGCGCAGCCACGCCCCCAAGATTCGCAAGAACCCCGACGACCAGAACACGGGCGTGGTGAACGCGTCGGGGCTCTCGCCCGAGACCGCGATGAAGGTGGTCAACGAGAAGCAGAAGGCCTTCGAGCAGTGCGTCGAGACGGCGCTGCACCGCAACCCCAAGCTGGCAGTCGGCAACATCTTCATCGTGCTCAACATCGGCTCGTCGGGCGCGGTGAAGTCGGCCTCGGTCGAGCCCAAGAAGTTCGAGGGCAGCGACTGGGCGACCTGCATGGTCGGCGTGGGGCGACGCATCGTCTTCCCCAGCAGCGATGGCGACACCCAGCTCGAGCTGCCCTTCAAGGTCGGCGTGGCGATGAGCCCGTGAGCGGGGCTTTGATGCTTGCAACTGGCCCCCGCATTCCCCAGATTGGCCGCTGAATGTACCTGGGCAAGGTGATCGGCACGGTGGTCTGCACCAAGCGCGTGAGCGGGCTCGAGCACGCCCGTTTCCTGCTCGTTCAGCCGCTCGACCATCACCAGAAGCCGTCGGGGCCGGTGGAAGTGGCGGTCGACCGCATCTCGGCCAGCCCGGGCACCCTGGTCTTCCTGGAAGGCAGCCGCGAAGCCGCGCTGGCCTGTGACCCCTGGTTCGTGCCGGTGGACAGCGCGATCATCGGCATCGTCGATTCGGTGGGCGCATGAACCTCGCGCGCGTGCTGGGCCCGGTGGTGGCGACCGAAAAGCACCCCTCGTTCGTGGGCTTGAAGCTGCTGGTGGTGCAGCCGGTCGACGAGCTGCTGGCCAACCTGGGCAAGAGCTTCCTCGCGGTGGACCACACCTCGGGCGCCGGCCAGGGAGACCTGGTGCTGGTGCTGACCGAAGGGGGCGGTTCGCGGCAGGTGCTGGGCGACAAGGCAGCGCCCATTCGGGCGGTCATCGTGGGCGTGGTCGATCAGGTGACGGTGGGCTGATGCCCGTGCCTCCGCTGCCAAAGGTGCGCGCCGAGCTGGTGGCCGCCAGTCGCCGGGTGGCCGAGCTGGGGTGGGTGGCCAACCACGACGGCAACCTGAGCGTTCGGCTGACCGGCAACCGCCTGCTCATCACCCCCACGGCGTACGCCAAGCGCGACGTCGACGACGCGTCGCTGATCATCGTCGACCTGGCGGGCAAGGTGCTCGAGGGCCGCAAGAAGCCCTTCAGCGAGCTCGAGCTGCACCTGGCCATCTACCGGGCACGGCCCGACGTCGAGGTGGTGCTGCACGCCCACCCGCCGCACGCCACGGCCTTCGGGCTGGCGGGGTTCGAGCTGACCCCCATCGCGATGCCCGAAATCATCGTCTCGTTGGGCGACCGCATTCCCACCCTGCCCCGCGCGATGCCGAAGACGCCCGAAGCGGTGTCGCTGGTCGAGAAGGCGGCGGCGCAGGTCGACGCCATGCTGCTGACCGGCAACGGCGCGCTCACCGCTGGAGCCGACCTGACCCAGGCCCTGCTGCGCATGGAACTGGTCGAGCACTACGCGAAGATTCTGGCCATGGCCCGGCCGCTGGGCCCGGTGGCGCCGTTGCCGGCGGCCGACGTGGCGAAGCTGCTCGAGGCGCGCAAGAAGGCCGGGCTGGGCCCACCTGCGCCGAAGTGACGAAGAGCATGCTGCTGAGCAGGCGGCGGCCTCGATGCAATTCGATTCCACCAGTGGCGGAGGCCACCTCCGCACGAGGGTCCTGGCGGTCCTGGCAAGGCCGTCACCTGCTCAGCAGCAAGCGTGCTGCGTCTTCTTGAACGGCGGAGCGCGCGGGCTATTTCACCGCTCGAATTCTTTTCAGCCCTTCGCGGCGCCAGTGGCCTGACGGCACACCAGCTCGCAGGGCGAGGGCTGTTCGCCACCCGCGCGGTACACCTTGACCATCAAGCCGGTGGCCGACACGAAGCCCAGGAGCACGAGCGCCACGGCGAAGAGGTTCTCGAGACCGACACTGCCACGACGTTGATTTGCAAACATGTGCTTCCCCTTTCGACCGCACGGGCGCGGCGAGCCCGAAGGGAGCCCGCTCACTTCGAGATTGCGCTTCGTGCGAGTGTGTTTCGCCCCGGAAGAGCCATCATCCCGAGGTTGCATCAGATACGAGGGGGCCAGCGGGCCATTGCATGCCCGCAACCTCGCGTACCGACGGGGAAAGAATTACTTCGCGGGGGTGATGCCAGCGGGCGTGGGGCGGCGCTTTTCGATCAGCCACACCAGCAACACGCCCAGTTCGTAGCAGGCCAGCATGGGGCCAGCCATGAGCGAGAGGTTCACCGCGTCACCGGTCGGCGTGATCACGGCGGCGACGATGAGGCAGACGATGAAGGCATGGCGCTGGTACTTGAAGAGGAACTTCGAGTTGACCAGCCCCACCATGCCCAGCACGGCCATCACCAGCGGCATCTCGAAGATGACGCCGAAGGCCAGCTCGAGCACCAGCACCAGGGTCAGTTGCTCGGTCATCGAGAGCATGGGCCTGGTCCAGTTGATGGAATCGGTGCGGGCCTGGCCGATGCCGATGAGCCGCTCGACCTTCCACATGACGGCGACGTCTTCGGTGCGCCCGGCGATCGACTGCTGCACCAGCTGCGCGCCTTCGTCGGCGAGCGCGATGGCCTGATCGTAGTTCTCGTCGCCCCAGGCCTTGCTGGCCGCCAAGCGCTTCTCGACGGCGGCCACCAGCGGCGGCTTGGCGGCCTCGACGCTGGACAACTGCACGGCGTCGATCAGCCGACCGAGCGCTTCGATGCGGGTGTGCACGTCGACGCTCTGCTTGGGAACCAGGGCGATG
>CAIWFK010000693.1 GCA_903911905.1 uncultured Myxococcales bacterium | reverse complement strand
CTCCTTGATGGTGCGCGGCGAGGTCCAGCGCAGCAGGTTGAGCAGCGAGCCGGCCTTGTCGTTGGTGCCCGAGGCGCGACTGCCGCCGAAGGGCTGCTGGCCGACCACCGCGCCGGTGCACTTGTCGTTGATGTAGAAATTACCGGCCGCATGGCGCAGCTCGGCCGAGGCAGTGGCGATGGCGTGGCGATCGCGCGCGAAGATGCTGCCGGTCAGCGCGTAGCCGGCCGCCTGATCGCAGGCGCGCAGGGTCTCGAGGTCGCCCGAGTCGGGGTACACCATCACCGTCACCACCGGCCCGAAGATTTCCTCGGTCATCAGCGGGTGGTTGGGCGAGTGCACCTGCACCAGCGTGGGCCTGATGTACCAGCCTTCGCTGCGGTCCGACTTGCCGCCGGCCAACAACTTCGCGTCGTGCCCCTTCGCCAGGTCGAGCGAGCGGCCGATGCGAATGAAGCTGCGATCGTCGATCACCGCCGAGACGAAGTTGCGGAAGTCGGTGGGCGCGCCCATGCGCAGGCCTTCGGTGAGCGCGACCAGCCGGTCCTTGAGCTTCGGCCACATCGATTCGGGCACGAAGACCCGCGAGCAGGCGCTGCACTTCTGCCCCTGGTACTCGAAGCCGCCGCGCACGATGGCGGTGGCCACCGCGTCGAGGTCGTCGGCCGCGCTGGGGTGCACGAAGATGAAGTCCTTGCCGCCGGTCTCGCCGACCAGCCGCGGGTACTGGCGGTAGCGGCTCAGGTTCTCGCCGACCGTCTTCCACATGGCGTTGAAGGTGCCGGTCGAGCCGGTGAAGTGCAGGCCGCCGAAGTCGGGGTGGGTCAGCGCCGCCGCGCCGATGGGCGAGCCCGCACCAGGCAGGAAGTTGATGACCCCGTCGGGCAGGCCGGCTTCCTTGAGCACCTTCATCAGCACCCAGGCGCTCAAGCTGGCGGTCTCGGCAGGCTTGAAGAGCACCACGTTGCCCATGAGCGCAGGTGCCGTGGCCAGGTTGAGCGCGATGGCGGTGAAGTTGAACGGGGCGATGGCCAGCACGAACCCGTCCAGCGGACGATAGTCAGTCTGGTTCCACACTCCGGGCGAGCTGACGGGCTGCACGTCGGCCAGCTGCTGGGCGAAGGCCACGTTGAAGCGCAGGAAGTCGATGCCCTCGCAGGCGGCGTCGATCTCGGCCTGGTGGGCGGTCTTGGCCTGGCCCCACATGGTGGTGGCGTTGATGGTGGCGCGGTACCTGGTGGCCAACAATTCGGCGGCCCGCAGGAAGATCGAGGCGCGCTCGTTGAACGGGGTCTGCGCCCAGTCACGCTTCACCTTCATCGCCGCGGCGATGGCCTCTTCGGCGACCCTGGTCGTGGTGTGGTGGCCGACCGCGAGCACGTGCGAATGCTTGAAGGGCGAGCGCACTTCGAACTGCTTCTCGCCCTTGATTTCGCGCCCACCGACCAGCGCGGGAATTTCGACCTGCTGGCTGCCCACGGTCTGCAGGGCCGCCTTCAACTCGGCGCGCTCGGCCGTTCCCGGCGCGTAGCTGCGGGTGGGCTCGTTGGCAGGCAGGGGCACTCGAACGTTCGCGGTGATCATCGACGGCTCCTTCACGCGGTGAATGGGCACTTCTTAGAATGGGCGATGGGGCCTGTCGCGCTGTGTTTCGGGTACCATGCCGGCCATGCGTGCAGCAGTGCTGGTGGTCGCGACGTTCCTGTCCTGTGGGCCCCTGACGCCGGCCCGCGATGCGGGGTCCGGAGGCGGGCTGGCGACCGGCGGTGGAACGGCGACCGGCGGAGGCAGTGCGACTGGAGGCGGCGTCACCGGCGGCGGAACGGCGACCGGTGGAGGCACCGCGACGGGAGGTGGCAGCACCGGCGGCGGCACGGCCACCGGCGGCGGGTCGGCCGCGGGCGGCGGCGAGTTCGGCTTCAGCTTCGGGGCCTTCGGCATCACCGGGGTCACGGCCACGAACTCGCCGATCGTGGGCATCGGCGCGACGACGATGGAGGTCTGGGCGGCGCAGGCCGACGGGTCGCTCTTCCGCTCGGTCAACGAAGGGCCGTTCCAGTTGATCTCGAAGTTTCCGCAGCAGGGCACGGTCGATCTCTTCGTCGGCGGTCACCTGATCGCCTTCGTCAACACCCGCACCATCTGGTTCTGTCGGGCGAACATGTTCAACTGCAGTGTCGTCGGGTCGTGGGAACAGTTCGACCTGCGCAGCCCCAATGACCATTTCGGGGCCACGCTCTGCGGCACCGCCACCGACGTCTACATGGTCGGCTCGGACACGTCGGACAACGCGGTGAAGTACCACTTCGATGGCACCACCTGGCAGTACGAGGGCACGCTGCCCCTCAAGACCCCGCAGCGCTGCTGGCTTTCCCCGCAGGGCGACCTGAAGGCCAGCGGGACCGGCGGCATCGTCGAAGGTCTCGCGGGCGGGGTGGCGACCTTCTCGGCCATCACCACCCAGTCCACCATCTTCCGCGGAGGGACCTCGACCGACGCGGGCGACGCCTGGGCCGTCGGCGACCTCGGGCTCATCGCCCGCCGGCAGAGCGGTCCAGCCTGGTCGAGCGGCACGGGCCCGGGCAGCAATTCGCTGCACGCGATCGACGGGCCGTCGGGCTCGGAACTGTGGGCCCTCGGCTCGGCGTCGAACGACCTCTCGGGGTTCGTGTGGAACGGGCAGCAGTGGGCGGCCCAGCGCGCGCCCATGGTCGGCTTCGGGGCGAGCAGCGTGGTCCACACCATCTTCGTTCGCAGCCCCAACGAGGTCTTCTTCGGTGGCCAGAGCCTCTCGGGGCCGGTGATCGTCCGCGCGTCGCGCTGAGCACGGTGAACTTGGCGAGCGCCCTGCGAAACGCTGGAGTAGACCTGTGCGTGCATGCCTCGTGTCACCAAGCTCGACCACCCCTGCACCATCGAACTCGACGGCCACCAGCTCGAGGCCCGTGAAGGTGAGCCCGCCGCGGTGTCGATCATCGCCTCGGGCGAGTTGCTCTTCGCGCGCAGCCCGAAATACCACCGCCCGCGGGGCCCCTGGTGCCTGTCGGGTGGCTGCTCGCAATGCCTGATGCGGGTCGACGGCGTGCCCAACGTGCCCACCTGTCGGGTGCCGGTGAAGCCCGGCATGCGGCTCGAGCGGCAGAACGCCCTGCCCGACGCCGACCTCGACCTGCTGCGCGCGAGCGACTTCTTCTTCCGCAGTTGGTTCAACCACCACGAGTTCCTGGCCGGCGTGCCGATCGCCGAGACGGTGCTGCAGAAGGTCGCGCGCCAGCTCTCGGGGCTGGGGCCCCTGCCCGATGCGCCGGTGACGCGCGAGCCCGCGACCTTCGAGCAGCGGGGCCTGGTGATTCTGGGCGCGGGCGCGGCCGGCCTGGCGTTGGCCAGGCGACTGCACGACGCCGGGCGCGACTTCACCCTGTTCGAGCGCGAGCCGGTGGTCGGTGGCCGCCTCGTCAGCGCGGCCGAGGAGCACCAGCCGCCGGTGTGGGTGCCTCCGGCCGGCGTGACGCGGCTGGGCGCCCTGGTGGTGGGGCTCTTCGCCGACGCGGGCACCCCGTTCCTCGCGATCGTCGAGCAGGGGCGCCTGCGGTTGGTGGGCTACCAGCGTCTGGTGATCGCCACCGGTGGCCAGCCGGCGTTCGAGGTCTTCCCCAACAACGATCTGCCCGGGGTGATGGCGGGGCGCGCGGTGAGCACCCTGCTGCGGCGACACGGCGTGCTGGCGGGCCGACGGGTGGCCTGCGTGGGTGAAGCGCTCGAGGCCCGGGCGCTCTCGAAGCTCGTCGAGGCCGCCGGCGGTCAGGCGCTGGCGGTGGGGGCGGACGTCGTGCGGGCCCATGGCCTGCGGCGCGTCGAGGCCGCCACGGTCAGGCTCGCCGG
>CAIWFK010000692.1 GCA_903911905.1 uncultured Myxococcales bacterium | reverse complement strand
GCCCTTGAAGACCACCGCTTCGTGCGCGAGCTCGGGCATGGTTTCAGACCTTCTCGGCCTGCACCCGGCCGAACAGGCCCTCGGGGCGCGCCAGCAACACGACGATGAGGAAGCCGAAGGCCACCGCGTCGCGCCAGGTCGAGCCGTTGACGTTGCGAATGAGCCAGCCGAAGCCCAGCAGCGCGGTCAGCTGCGCGCCGGCCACCGCCACCTGCTTCGAGCGGTCACCGCCGCGCCGCCACTGCTCGAAGGCCACCACGCCCAGGAAGAGCACGAGCAGCGGAATGAGCGCGGTCGCGCCGTAGCCCACCACCGCTTCTTCACACAGGCCCAGCAGCAGCGCGCCCACCACCGCGCCCGGCAGGTTGCCGATGCCGCCGATGACCGCGGCCACGAAGGCCTTGAGGCCCACCATCACGCCCATCAGCGGCTGAATCGACTTGTCCTTGATGGCGTAGAGAATGCCGGCGCCGGCGGCCAGCGCGCTGCCCAGCATGAAGGTGAAGGCGATGATGGTGTCGACGGGAATGCCCATCAGCGCCGCGACGCGGTGGTCGTGACTGACGGCGCGCATCGCCTTGCCGAACCGGGTGCGGAAGACCAGGTACTGCAGCGCTCCCATCAGCGAGAGCGCGATGCCGAACGAAATGACCTGCCAGTTCCAGATGATGACGTCGTCGTCGCCCAGCACCAGCCACTGGGTTGGCCTGATGATCTCGGGGAACCGCCGCGCCGCTGCGCCCGGCAGAAGCGTGAGCTCGTGCCCGCCGATGGTGCCGTGCACGTCGAACTGGAAGCCGTACGAGATGGCGAAGCTGATGCCGATGGCGGTGATGAGCGCGGTCAGCCGTGGCTTGTCGCGCAGCGGCCGGTAGGCGAAGCGCTCGATGAGGAAGCCCAGCGCCGCGCAGGCCGACATGGCCACCGCGAAGATGAGCAGCGCGCTCCAGACCGAGCCCAGGTGTTCCTTGCCCAGGGTGAAGGCCACCGCGTAGCCGACGTACACGCCCACCATCATCACGTCGCCGTGGGCGAAGTTGATGAGCTTGAGCACGCCGTAGACCATCGTGTAGCCCAGCGCGACGAGGGCGTAGATGGTGCCAGAGGCGAGGCCGTTGATGAGGTGTTGAATCAGCTCGTACATCGCGCGCCTCGGGGACGTGTCGCTTCAGGGCGAGACGGTGGCCTTGTACTTGAACTTGCCGTCCTGAATGGTGAGCACCACCGCCGGCTTCACCGGGTTGCGCTTCTCGTCGAGCGTGATGGTGCCCGCCACGCCGGGGAAGTCCTTGGTCTGGGCGATGGCGTCACGCAGGGCCGGGCCTTCCAGGCCCGAGCGCTTGATGGCCTCGATGACCACGCGCGCCGAATCGTAGCCGAGCGCCGAGAGCGAGTCGGGCACGATGCCGTACTTGGCCTGGAACTTCTTGATGAACTCCTGCACGCGCGGCGTGGGGTCTTCGGCCGAGTAGTGGTTCGACACGTAGCTGCCCTCGACCGCGGTGCCGCCCAGCTCGAAGAGCTTGGCCGAGTCCCACCCGTCGCCGCCCATCATCACCACCTTGAGCCCCAGTTCCTTCGACTGCTCGGCGATCTTGCCGACGTCTTCGTAGTAGCCGGGAATGTAGAGACCTTCGGCCTTCAGCTTCTTGATGTTGGTCAGCTGCGCGCGGAAGTCGGTGTCGCCCTTCGCGTAGGCCTCGACGCCGACGATCTTCCCGCCGAACTCGCTGAACTTGCGCTTGAAGACCTCGGTCAGCCCTTCGGAATACGCGCTCTTCTTGTCGGTCAGAATCGCGACCCGGGTGAACTTGAGCTCGTCGTGCGCGTACTTGGCCATCACGAAGCCCTGGAAGGGGTCGATGAAGCAGACCCGGAAGATGTAGTCGCCCTGCTCGGTGACCTTGGGGTTGGTCGAGCTGGGCGACACCATCGGCACGTGCGCTTCCTGCGCGATGGGGGCCATGGCCAGCGAGTTCGACGAGGCCACTTCGCCCAGAATCGCCACCACCTTGTCCTGGGTGATGAGCCGCTTGGTGGCCGAGGCCGCTTCTTCGGGCTTCGACTGATCGTCGTACACCCGCACCGCGACCTTCTTGCCATTGATGCCGCCAGCCAGGTTCGCCTCTTCGAGCGCCAATTCGACGCCGTTGCGGGTCGAGATGCCGAAGGCCGCTTCGCTGCCGGTCAGCGAGCCGACCTCGCCCAGCAGAATCACGTCGCCGTCGGCAGGCTTGGCGTCGGCAGGCTTCGCCTCGGCCGGCTTCGCCTCGGCAACCGGCTTGGCGTCAGCGGGCTTCGCGTCGGCGACCGGCGCGGCGTCGTGCGGCTTCGGCTCGGTCTTCTTCTCGCAGCACCACAACAGGGAAGACACCACGAGCGCGGTCAGCAGACGACTGTGCATTGCAGAGGGCTCCTTCGAAGGGAATTCGAAGCCTTGTAGGGGCTCACGACGGGTGGGTCAATCGCCGGTCGCGATCGCGGCGGCGGCGTCGACTTTGGGGGCGTCGGGGTCGGGCCCCAGGAAGTGCCGGCGCAGGTGCAACAGCGCCCGTTCCCAGGCCTGGCGTGCTTCGGGGGTGGCGCTGCCGGGCAGGCTCAACCAGGTGCTCACCGCGAGCGGCCGGCCAGGCTCGAGCTCGACGTATTCGCGCACGTTCTCGACCAGCGCGCGCGCTTCTTCGATGATCAACCGCGCCTCGACGTCGGTCACCTCGTCGCGGTCGACCGCGCGCAACAGCTCGCAGGTGTACCGCGAGCAGGTGTCGGGGCGATCGCGATACGCGGTGCAGCCAGTGCCGTCGTGCAGGCGGCAGGGCTCGTCGAAGGTCGGCTGCTCACTGCGGGTGATGATGGGAATCGCCGGGTCATACTTGAGCAGCGCGTCGACTTCTTCCTGCGAGCGCAGGGTGACGTAGTTGTAGAGCGTGCCGTTGCAGCACATGCCGCAGCGCGAGCAGAGATCGCCCGGCGTGTCCGTGTCGGGCTCTTCGAGCTTGCGAGGGCGTGGCACCGACGCACCTTGACCGAAAGCAGGTCGTGGGGCCACCGAATGCGCGTACCTTTCCAGGTGCGCCGCGCTGCGTCGCACGCTTGCCAACGGCGGTCAGCGAACTACGGTGTGAAGCCGCACCCATTGAGGGAACCCACCATCATGAAGAAGCTCATCGTCATCGGCGCGCTCACCGCGTTCGCCGCCTGCAAGGAAGACCCGGCCGAAGCGCACCACCGCGTGGCCGTCGACCTCTATGCCAAGGGCGAGTTCGCCAGGGCCGCCGCCGAATACGAAGAAGTCATCAAGCTCAACCCCTCGCTCGACGAGAAGGTGCAGAAGAAGGCCGCCCAGGCCTGGGTGAAGGCCGGCGAGCAGGAAAAGGGCGTCGCCATTCTCGAGCGCCTGGCCAACGGCAAGTCGGGCCCCGAGAAGCTCGAGGGCTACCGGGAAATCGCCGGCCTCTACATGGCCAACAACAACTACGAGAAGGCCGAGCAGTGGTTCATGAAGATTCTCGAGCAGGCCCCGAAGGACGCCGACACGCTCAACTGGCTGGCCGAGCTGGCGTCGATTCGCGGTGGTGCCCGAAACACCAGCGCGCTGGTCAAGCCCGACCAGTTGGACCTCGCGCTCAAGCGCTACGACGAGGCCATCGCCGCCAACCCCACCGACCCCAAACCCTGGGTCAACAAGCGCATCGTCTACATCCGCTACATCGACTACGAGCAGAAGCAGAAGGCGCAGGCGCTCGCCGATGCCGAGACCAACAAGGCCGACAAGGACTCGGCGGCCGACTTCAAGAAGGAAGCCGAACGTCGCCAGGCCCACTCGGAAGAGCTGAAGGCCGCGATGGACGAGACCACCAGGAAGATTGGCGAGCTCAACAAGGCCGCCAAGGCCGCAGCAGCCGCTCCCGCAGCGGCTGTGGCCCCCGCCAAGCCCTGACGCACGCCAACCGCCTCCGCTCGCCGCTGCCATGGTCGAAAGAGTCGCCGAACCAGCACGCTGCGCCGTCGCGTTCGACTCGGTCGAAGACTTCCGCACGCAGTTTCGTCGCGGCAAGACCGACTGCTTCGTGCCCTGGCCCGACGAGCTCGAGAACGGGCGCGAGGTGGTCATCGACCTCGCGGTGAGCGACCGCGCCACGCTGGCCCTTGCCGGGCGGGTCACCGCGCCAGACTTCGACGAGCGCGGCAACATCGGCGTGCTGGTCGCGCTGGCAGACGAATCGGCGCAGGAACTCGACCGCGCCGACGCCCAGCTCTCGAAGGCCGATGCGCCCGCCATCTTCGGCACCACGCGCCTGCACAAGCCGCGCACCCTGCGGGGGCTCGACGCGGCGACGCCGCGCGGGCCGGGCGATGCGGTCCAAGAGCCGCTGCTCGAGCCTGGCACCACCATCGACGAGCGCTTCCGCGTCGAGGCCCACCTGGCCACCGGCGGCATGGGCGAGGTGTACCGCGCCAACCACATTCACCTGAAGCGCCCGGTCGCGCTCAAGCTGTTGCGCGCCGAGTTCGCCGCCGACGCCGACATGTGGGCCCGCTTCCAGCGCGAGGCCGAGCTGGTCAGTCAGCTCGAGAGCCCGCACGTGGTGCGGGTCTTCGACTTCGGCCGCACCGCCAGTGGCCAGCCCTACCTGGCCATGGAGTACGTCGAAGGGCAGACGCTCGACGTGGAAATCGGGCGTGGCCCCATCGACCCCCTGCGCGCGGTCGACCTGCTGGTGCAGGTGTGCACCGGCCTGTCGGAAGCGCACGCGCTGGGCGTCATTCACCGCGACCTGAAGCCCGCCAACCTCATCAGCGGCAAGCGGCGCGACGGGTCCGAGGTGGTGAAGATTCTCGACTTCGGCATCGCGCGGTTGGGCGACGCCAAGGGCGCCGACAAGACCAGCCAGAAGTTGACCCGAGTGGGCATCGTGGTCGGCACGCCGGCCTACCTCGCGCCCGAGCAGGCGTTGGCCGACGAGCTCGACGTGCGCACCGACGTCTATGCCATGGGCTGCGTGGCCTACGAACTGCTCACCGGCGCGCCGCCCTTCGTCTCGAGCGACCTGCAGAAGGTCATCAGCCTGCACCTGACCGCCGCGCCCGCGCCGCTCGAGCAGCGGGTGCCGGCGCTCGCGAAGTACCTGGCGCTCGAGGCCGCCGTGCTGCGCGCGCTGGCCAAGGAGCGCGAGCGCCGCTTCCCCACCGCCCGGGCCTTCGCCGAAGCGCTCGCGGCCTCGGTGGCTGCCAGCCCGGCCGCCAGCCCGTCGAGCTCGTCGGCCAGCCTGCCTGCGGTGGCGCCGCCGAGTACGGGCGACGACCTCTGGCCGCCTCCCCCGCTGGTGGCCACCACGACCGCGCCTGTCGACACCACGGCGGTCGACGACTTCTTCGGGGCGACCCCCATCGCCCGCCCTGCCGTCGCCGCCCCCGCGGCCGCGAAGGTGCCGAAGCCCGAGCCCGTCGCCCCTCCGAAGGAACCCCACGCGCTGCGGGCCTTGCGCGCGGTGTCGCTCTCGCTGCCCGATTCCATCACCCGCGCAGTCTTCGTCTTCGCCGAGGTGTTGGGGGTGCCGCCGGGCGCTCCCGCCGCGCAGGCGTGCGCGGTGCGCATGGCCGAGTGCGTGGCGGCCTTCGGTGGCTTCCTCGACACCAGCGACGAAGACGGGCTGGTGTTCGGCTTCGCGGCCCGCGACGGTCTGCCGGCCGGCCGCGCGGCGGTGGCGACCCTGGCCATGCGCGACGCGGTGGCCGACGAGGGCACGCGCGCCAACGTGCCGGCGCGGCTGCGCGCGGCCCTGGTGCCCGGCTCGTTCGCCGAACCCGACCTCGATGGCGCGACCCAGACGCCCCGCTCGCAGCAGATCAGCGCCCGGTTGCACGCGCTGGTGGCCCGCGCCCAGGCCGGGCAGGTGGTGTGTGACAAGGCGCTGGGTGCCGAAGCCGGGCCCGTCGTCGAACTGCAGGCCTCGGGCAGCCCCGACCTGCTGCTGTTCGGTGCGCGGCGCCCCGTGCGTCGCACTGCGCCCGAGTTGCTCGGTCGCGCCTCGACGCTCGACCTGCTCGAACGTCGCCTGCAGGGGCTGACCCAGGGCGTGGTCGCGCCGCTCATCGTGCAGGGCCCCTCGGGCTCGGGTCGCAGTGCGTTGGCCGCCGAGTTGTCGACGCGGGCGCGCTCGCGAGGTCAGGTGGTGGCCAGCGCGGTGGCGATGCGCTCGTGGAAGCAGACGCCCTGCGCCGCGGTGACTGCGCTGTTGTGTGGCGCGTGTGGCATCGCCGTCGAGTCGCGCGCCCGTCTGCTCCGGCCGGCGCTCGAGGCCCTCAAGGTGCCGCCTCCGGTCGTCGAGGCCGCGCTGGTGTTGTGTGGCGTACATCAGGCGCCCTGGCCGTTCACCGCGGGTCAGGTGGCCCATGCGCTGCGCTCGGTGCTTCGCGCGGGGGCGGCCGATCGCCACGTGGTGCTCATCTTCGACGGGCTCGAGCACTTCGACGAGCAGAGCCTCGAGGCCTTCACCGAACTGGTGACGCGCCCGGCGGCTCGCGAGCTGACCATCGGGTTGACCTCGGAAGCGGTCTCGCGCGAGCGACTGGGTGGCGCGACCACCGTCGAGCTCGCCCCCTTCGACGGGCCCACCGTCACCGCGCTGGCCAGCTCGCTGCTGGGGGCGGCACCCGGCCCACGGTTGACCGCCCTGCTGGTCGAAGAGGCCCAGGGGCTGCCCGGTCGGGTGGTCGACCTGGTGGGGCTGCTCGAGGCGCGCGGCGCGGTGCGGGGCGGCGAGCTGGTCGACGACCTGCCGCCGAGCGACGGGCCGATGTTGGCGGCGCGCCTCGAGGTGATGCCCGTCGACCAACGACGCGTCCTCGAAGCGGCGCGGTGCTGCGGCGAGACCTTCGAGGCCACCTCGGTGATGGTGGCCTGGCCTCGCGCCACCCAGCCGGCGTTCCAGGCGCTCGGTGGGGCCCGGCTGGTCGCGCCGCTCACCGTGCGCCGGTGGACCTTCTCGAGCCCCGAGCTCGCCGACCTGGTGCAGCGCCGCTCGTCGGCCGAACGCCAGGGCATGCACCAGCGGCTCGCGCTGGCCCTGGTCGAGAAGGGGCGTACCGACCCGGCCAGCGTCGACACCTTCGAGGTGGCGGGCCACTTCCTGCGCGCGGGTGACGGCGTGAAGGCGGTCGCGCTCTACGCGCATGCCGCCGAGCAGGCGTTGACCCGCCGCGCGTCGCGCGAAGCGGCCGCGGCGCTCAAGGGCCGGGCCGACGCGTTGGCGCTGCAGAGCGGTGACCACGGCGCGCAGCGGGTCGAGTCGCTGGCCCGCGCGGCGGCCCTGAGTCTGAGCTGCCTCGACGCGGCGCAGGCCCGGGCGCTGGTGGACGAGGCGGTGGCGCTCGACGTGCCGTCGGCCGAGCTCTCGCTCATTCTCGCGCGCGTGCTGCGCAGCGAAGCGAGGCGGGTGCGGGCCGCCGAGGCGCTCGAGAAGGCCCGCGCACTGGGCGGCTCGACGCCGCTGGGGGCACTGCTCGACGTCGAGAAGGCCGAGACCTGCGAGCAGGAAGGTGACGCGGTGGGGGCGATGGTGGCCTTCGAAGCGGCGCTGGTGGGGGCGCAGGCCGCGGCGGGCGTGGCGCGCTGGCACGGAGAGGTCGACCTGGTGGCGCGCATCGAGGCGCGGCTGGCGGCGCTCAACAACGCCCGCAAGGACTTCGCGACCGCGCGCCGTCTGCTCGAGTCGTCGGCCACGCGGTGGCAGCGCGCCGGGGCCTTCGCCGCCCAGGCGCGTGCGTTGTCGAACCTGGGCAGCGTGTGCGCGCAGAGCAACAAGCTGGCCGACGCGGGCGTGCACTTCGCCGCCGCAGCCCAGGCCGCCGAGAAGGCAGGCGACTTCCTCTTCCAGGCCAAGGCGCTGCTTCAGTACGGCAAGGTGCTCAAGAAGACCGGCGGCGCGCAGCTCAAGCCCGCGGCGACCGAGGCACGGCGGTTGGCGGTCGCGTTGGGGTGGGAACAGGGTCGCGACGAGGCCTCGACGTTGCTCGGCGGCTGAGCGAGGTCGGGCTCCCAGTTCGATTCGCAGCCAGAAGCGAACCTCCGAGCGACCCGGCGCGGCAGGCTTCGTCGCCAGGTCCAACCACGGCTTCCTCCAGCCTCGCGTGCTCGCCCGGCGCCCAGCGCGCGGGCTGCTCGGCGACGAGCGAGTCGAGCCAGGCTCGAGCGACCCCGGCGACCCGGGTTCTCTTTGCGGCTCGTTCCACTCGAGGTCGTCGTACGACCGGGTCGCTGGCTCTCTGACGCGGCGCGCTTCGCGGCACCGGGTGCCAACGCTCCTCGGCGGCGGCGGCGTGCGCGCTCCTTGATGTCGCCGCCCTCGAAGCCTCTGACCGTCCACGCGTTCCCGCGCCGGTCGAACACGGCGCCGACCCAATACCCACCCAGCGCGCTCATCACGATGACCTCGCCGCCGACGTGGCTGATGGCGCCGCCCAGCGAAGGTCGGCGGGGCAGCGGCTCCACGAGCCGGTGAGAATGCGGCAGGGGCTCTCGGGCTGGTCGGACTCGCCGCTGCCCGCGCGTTGGAGTGCCTGGCCCATCGCGGTCCAATCGGTGCTGCCGCAGGTGGGGAGCGTCTGGGGTGATGGGGCCCGGGCGCACCCCAGCGAGAATGCCAACCACGCTACCCTCAGCGTCTTCATCATCCGGAGCAGACGGTTGCGTGCGGCGTGATGCTGGCTGGTAGAAGCAGCGAATGTCCTTCGCGCACGGCCCTGCCACCATTCGTCTGGGAGATCTCGAAGTGCCCCGCCTGGGCTACGGCGCCATGCGCCTGCCGGGCCCCGAGGTCTGGGGTGAGCCGACCGACCCCGCGCGCGCGAAGGCCACGCTCAAGCGCGCGGTCGAACTGGGCGTTCGGCTCATCGACACCTCGTGGTTCTACGGGCCGCACGTCGCCAACCGGCTCATCGCCGAGGTGCTGCACCCCTACGCCAGCGACCTGGTCATCGCGTGCAAGCTGGGAGGCCAGCGGCTGCCCGACAAGAGCTGGGCGGCCTTCGCCCGACCCGAGCAGCTCAAGGTCGGACTCGAGCACGACCTGCGTGAGCTCAAGCGCGAGCGCATCGACGTGGTGCACCTGCGCTTCATGGGGCACTCGGGCGTGCCGCTGCTCGAGTCGCTCGACGCGCTGGTGGCCCTGCAGAAGGAAGGGAAGATTCGTCACCTCGCGCTGAGCAACGTGAACGCCGCGCAGGTCGAACAGGCCCTGGCGCGTACGCCCATCGTCGCGGTGCAGAACCACTTCAACGTGATGGGCGGCGGCGGCGCGCTGGCCAGGCAGACGCACTCGGTGGTCGACGACCCCGAGGCGGTGCTGGCGGTATGCGAGAAGCACGGCCTCGCCTTCCTGCCCTTCTTCCCACTGGGCGTGGGTGCGCTGGGCAAGCCGCACGCGGCGCTCGATGCCGTGGCGAAGCGGGTGAACGCCACCACCGCGCAGGTGGCGCTGGCCTGGCTGTTGGCGCGCTCGAAGGTCATGTTGCCCATTCCCGGGACCAGCTCGCCCGAGCACGTCGAAGAGAACTGGGCCGCGCGCACCGTGCGCTTGTCGGACGATGACGTGCGGGTCATCGCCGCGGCGGCGCGGAGCTGAAAAGCGCGCCATGCGAGCGTTCTGCCCTGGCCTGGCCGCCTCGCTGCTCCTCGTGCTCGCCGGGTGTGCCACGGCGGGAGTCACCGGCCTGCACGTCGAGTCGCGAGGGGCGGGAGCGGCGCCGCCGGTGGTCTTCGTGCACGGGCTGGGCGGTGACACCGACACCTGGGCCGAGGCCATGACGCACCTCGCACCGTCGCGACGGGTAGTGGCCTTCGACGCCCGCAACCACGGCCAGAGTGCCCGCGGCCCGGCCACCCTGGCGCAGTGGAGCGACGACCTGTTCGCGGTGGTGCAGGACCTTCACCTGAAGAAGGTCGTGGTGGTCGGCCACAGCATGGCCGGCTGCGTGTTGCAGCGCTTCGCCGCCGAGCACCGCGAGCTGGTGGCGGGCCTGGTGTTCGTCGACGCGATTGGCGACTTTTCCCGGGCCGGCACGAAGGACGAGGTCGACGCCTTCGCGCTCGCGCAGCGCCGGCCCACCACCCTCGACGAGCGCCGCGCGCAGTTCACCGAATTGCTCGCCTCGAAGGCCCGACCCGAGACCAACGCGCGGGTGCTGCGCTCGCTCGGGCACCTCGACGGCGCGGCCTGGTCGACCCTGCGCGAAGACCTGGCTCGCTTCACACCGCCGCCGTTCGACGCGTCGATACCCACGCTGGCCATCGAGGCTGCGGGCAACGACGCGCCGGTGCGCTACTCGGCGCTGCGCCCCGACGTGCCGCGCGTCGACGTGCCCTCGAGCTCGCACTGGCTGATGCTGGACCAGCCCGAGGCCTTCGCCCGGGCGCTCGACGACTTTCTCGCTGCGGGTCGTTCGCGACCACGTGACGCGCGCTGACCCCGCCCGGGCCTCGCAAACGCAGGGGTGAACGAGGGCATGCGCCTTGCTGCGCTCGCTGGACATGGACACGTCGCGCCGACGCGCGCTGCTGCAGTTGCTGCTGGTGATGTGGCTGGGCGCGGTCCTCGCCCTGGGTGGCTCGTTGCCCCTGCTCGAGCGCACGGTGTCGGCGCTCTGCGGCCGCTGAAGCCTGCTTCGAGATTCGGGGGGCCGCGCTTGCGCTCGACCTCGAGCGTTGCGAGGGTCCGCCCCCATGTCCGACCTGTCTCGACCGTCCGTCGCCCCGCGTACCATCGCCGGGACTCTGGTGTTCGCGGTGCTCGCGAGCACTCCGGCCTTCGCTGCCGCCCCTGCGCCTGCGGCCGTGAAGGACGGTGGCCTCGCCGCCGACAAGCCCTTCACCGAGCTGCCGTATTCGCCCAGCCTCGACCTGAAGGACATGGACCCGAAGGTCGACCCCTGCGTCGACTTCTACCAGTACAGCTGCGGCGGGTGGATCGTGGCCAACCCCATTCCCGCCGACCGCGCGAGCATGAGCGTGTACGGCAAGCTCACCGAAGACACCACGCACCTGCTGTGGGGCATTCTCGACGAGGCCAGCAAGCCGTCGAAGACCCGCAGCCCGGTCGACCAGAAGATTGGTGATTATTTCGCCGCCTGCATGGACGAAGCGGCCATCGAGAAGGCGGGGCTGACGCCGCTCAAGGCGCAACTGGCGAAGGTCGACGCGCTCAAGGACGTGAAGGGGCTGGGCGCCTTGCTGGGCACGTTGCACCCCGTGGCGGCCGACCTGGGGCTCTTCTTCCACGTCGACTCGGCGCAGGACTTCGGAGACTCGACCCGCGTCATCGCCTTCGTGAACAACGGCGGCCTCAGCCTTCCCGACCGCGACTACTACACCAAGGACGACGAGCGCTCGGTCGAGCTGCGCAAGAAGTACCTCGCGTACGTCGAGACCGCGCTGACCCAGTTGGGCGCCACGCCCGCCGCCTCGAAGGCCGACGCCGCGAAGGTGCTGGCGCTCGAGACCACGCTGGCCAAGGCCTCGCTCACCCGCGTCGAGAAGCGTGACCCCCACGCGCTCTACCACCTGCTGCCGCTCAAGGACCTGGTCGCGCTCACCCCGTCCTTCGACTGGGCCGCCTACTTCAAGGCGCTGAACCTGAGCGTCACCGAGGCCAACGTCACCGAGCCGAAGTTCTTCGAGGCCTTCGAGGCCCAGTTGAAGACGCTCGAGCTGCCCACGCTCAAGGTGTTCCTCAAGTACCAGTTGCTGCGCAGCAAGGCCTCGTCGCTGGCGCACCGGTACGCCGACGCGAAGTTCGACTTCTTCTCGAAGACCCTGCGCGGCATCGAAGCCCACCCGCCTCGGTGGAAGCAGTGCACCGAATGGGTCGACGGCGAGCTGGGCGAGGCGCTGGCCCAGGCCTACGTGAAGAAGACCTTCTCGCCCGAGGTGAAGGCCCGCACCGTCGACATGACCAGGCGCATCGAAGCGGCGATGGAAGAAGACCTCACGACCCTCACGTGGATGGGCCCCGAGACCCGCAAGGCCGCGCTCGAGAAGCTGCACGCCATTCGCAACAAGGTCGGCTACCCCGACGCGTGGCGTGACTATTCGTCGGTGGCCATCTCGCGCACCGACTTCTTCGGCAACCGCGAGCACACCAGCCTCTTCGAAGCGAAGCGGCAACTGGCGAAGATCGGCAAGCCGCTCGACCGCGGCGAGTGGGGCATGACCCCTCCGACGGTGAACGCCTATTACGACCCGCAGATGAACGACATCAACTTCCCTGCGGGCGTGCTGCAGCCGCCCCTGTTCGACTTCAAGCTCGATGACGCGCCCAACTACGGCAACACCGGGGCCACCATCGGCCACGAGCTGACCCACGGCTTCGACGACGAGGGCCGGCAGTTCGACGGCGCCGGCAACCTGCGCGACTGGTGGACCGAGGCCGACGCGAAGAACTTCGAGACCCGCGCGCAGTGCGTGGTCGACCAGTACGCGCAGTACGTCATCGTCGACGACGTGAAGATCAACTCGAAGCTCACGCTGGGCGAAGACGTGGCCGACCTGGGCGGCACCGTGCTCGCGTACCTGGCGTGGAAGAAGGCGACCGTGAACCAGAAGCTCGACACCGTCGACGGCTTCACGCCCGACCAGCGCTTCTTCATCGGGTACGCGCAGTGGGCCTGCGAGAACAACCGGCCCGAGTCGCTGCGGGTGAGCGCGGTCACCAACCCCCATTCGCCGGGCAAGTACCGCATCAACGGGGTGGTCTCGAACATGCCCGAGTTCCAGAAGGCCTTCGCCTGCAAGCCGACCGCGCCCATGGTTCGCGCGAAGCCGTGCCGCGTGTGGTGAGCCGGGTTAGGCTCTGCCTCACGTGCTCGTCGCGCTGTTGATGCTGCTGGGGCAGGTGGACGCGGGGGCGCCAGCCTCTGCGCGGCCCTGGGCGCTCGACGGCGTGGTGGTGGGTGAGCTCGGCGAGGCCGTCGAGGGAGCGACCATCAGCCTGGGCGGTCAGTTGACCCGCAGCGACAAGGGTGGCCACTTCCGCCTCGAGTTCGCGCAGTTGCCGGAAGGAGACGGCTGGGTGGTGGTCGAGCGCGAGGGCTACGCGCTCAAGGGCTTCCCCGAGACGTACACGCCTGGGGTCACCACCTCGGTGCGCTATTCGTTGGTGAAGGCGCGCGGCTTCGAGACGCGGGTCGCCGGCAGTCGCGTGTTGCCTGCGGTGCCCGACGCCGACCACACCCCGCAGGTCAGCCATTCCTCGCTCACCAGAGCCGACCTCGACCGCACGCCCGGCGCGCTCGAAGACATTTCCCGCGTGGTGCAGCAGTTGCCCGGCGTGGCCGCCGACCCCGACCTGCTCGCCAACTTCTTCGTGCGCGGCGGCGGGCCGGAAGAGACGATTTTCTACATCGACGGCGTGCCGCTCTCGAACCCGTACCACCTGGGCGGCTTCGCCAGCATCTTCAACCCGATGATGATCGAAGGCGCCGACTTCTACGCTGGCGGCGCGCCCGCCCGGTACGAGCCAGCGCTCTCGGGCGTGCTCGAGGTGAAGTACGCGACGGGCGAGACGAAGCGCCCGCGGTTGTGGGCCGACCTGAGCGTCGAGACCGCCAAGGTACGCGTCGACCTGCCGCTCGACATCGAAGGCCTGTCGGTGACCGCCAGCTTCCGCCGCAGCTACTTCGAGGCGTACTTCGCGGTGCTCGAGGCCTTCAAGGTCTTCGGCAGCAACGTGGTGGCGCCCGACATCACCGAAGGCCTGGTGCGGGTGGCCTACACCCACGGCGCCCACCAGACGCTGCTGACGTGGGTGCATTCGAGCGACGGGTTCGACTTCGTCGTCAAACCCGGCGAGCAGGTGCTGGTCAACTTCGTGGGCAACTTGAAGTTGCTCAACTCTGGCGACATCCTCTCGCTCAAGCACCGCGTGGCGCTGGGCGGCGACAGCGAGTTCTCGGCCCAGGTCGCGTACACCACTGACGCCAGCCACTTCGGCGTCGACAGTGCGCAGCGCTTCGGCAACGACACCTCGCAGCGACAGGTGCTGGCGCGCGCCGACCTCACGCTGGCCCACTCGAGCGCGCACCGCAGTTACTTCGGCGTGCAGTACTCGCAGCGCACCCTGGGGCTGGTGGGGCAGGTGACCGACTCGCGCGCAGTGGCGCCCTGGGCGCGGCAGCCCATCGTCGACGCGGGGAGGCCCAACCTCGACGTGTCGCCCTCGCTCACGCGCGACCTGGTGGCGGTCGCCGCCGAGCAGACCTTCCGACCGACCCAGACCTTCTCGGTCGAAGGCGGCGGGCGCTTTCAGTACGAGCTCGACCACGCGCAGTTCTCGGGCTCGGCGCGGCTGGCGGCGGCCTTGACGCTGCCCTGGCTGACGGTGCTCAAGCTGTCGGGTGGCGTGGTGTGGCAGCCCACGCAGTCGCTGCTCGCGCTCGACCCGACCTACGGCAACCCGAAGCTGGCGCCCGAGCGCGCGCTGCAGCTCATCTGCGGGCTCGAGCAGCCGCTGCCCTTCGAAGCGCTGCTGCGGCTCGAGGGGTGGGGCAAGTGGCAGTCGAGCCTGGTGGTGAACCCCGACTCCACGGCGGCGGTGGGCGAGCGGCTGGCGTCGGGGCAGCCGGTGTACACCAACGGTGGCAGCGGCACGGCGTGGGGCGCCGACGGCATGCTGGTCGGCCGAACGCAGCACTTCTCGTATCAACTGGGGTTGGGTCTGGTGTTCGCGCACCGCACCAACCCGCTGGCGATGGGCGTGCAGACCTACGCGGTGCAGTACGAGCAGCGTTTCACCGCTTCGGGTGGGTTGTCGTGGAGCCCCGATTCCCGCTGGGTCTTCACCGCGCGCGCCAACTTCCGCACCGGCCGGCCGTACACGCCGGTGGTGGGCTTCGTGGCCGACGAGGCCGACCAGAAGTGGCTGCCGACCTTCGGGGACACCAGCAGCGCGACCTACCCGTTCTTCTTCGAGCTCAACCTGCGCGGCGAGCGGCGCTTCCAGGTGGGGCCGGTGCAGGGCGCGGTGTTCGCCGAGCTGCTCAACGTGACCAACACCATGAACGTGTACTCGTACCTCTACGGCTCGGGTGACTTCGCCAACGGCGTGACCCCCACGCGCGGCTCGTTCAACCACCTGCCGATTCGGCCGTTCTTCGGAGTTCGCGTCGAGTACTGATGGGAGCCTTCCAGGGGGCCTAGTCGCGGCAGTACCGCAGCCATTCCTCGGGCAGCGGCCCGTTCATCAGCTTCTCGGCGCCGGCCCGGTCGAGGAGCACGAAGGTGAACTCGCCCTCGAAGCACGGCTCGCCTTCCTGCGTGATGTTCACCGTGGTGCGCACGATGCGGCTCGAGGTCTTGGTCACCCGCGCGCGGGCGATGGCCTCGACGCCGACCCGCACCCCCTTCACGAAGCGCGCGGAGAAGGTGGTGGTGAAGCCGAACTTGCCCAGCGTGGCGAGCACGGCCCACGCCGCAGTCTCGTCGGCGAGCGTGCTGATGAGGCCGCCGTGCATCAAGCGCAACGGGCCCTGGTGGTTGGTGGTGGGCGTGAAGCGGGTGACCACGTCGTCGCCATCGAGCTCGAAGGCCAGGTGGAAGCCGGTGGGGTGATCGGGGCTGCAGCCGAAGCAGGGTTGGCCGGCACCGAAGAGCGAGCCGTTCAGGGGCGTCACCGCGGGAGTCATGCCGCGCCCCTAACACACTTGAAAAGCCGTCTCATTCCGGGCCTCTGGCGAAGGGGCTGAATTTCTTCGCGGGACGTGCGTCACTGACGACATGGTCCGCATGCTCGCTGCCGCGCTCGCCTTCTCGTCGTCGCTGGTGCTCGCCCAGACGTCGGACTTCTCGTCGCCTCCGTTGGTTCCGGTCGACCAGCCAGTGCAGACGGTGCCGGCCGCGCCTGCTCCGCCCGTGGCGCCTCAACCCGAGCTGAGGGAACAGGACCACGCGCCCGTCGCGCCGCTTCCGGTCGATGGTGCTGCGCAGCAGCAGTACCAGCAGCCGTCGTATCAGCAGCCGCCGCAGTACCAGGACCCGCGCTACCAGCAGCAACCGCAATACCAGGACCCGCGCTACCAGCAGCAACCGCAGTACCAGGACCCGCGCTACCAGTATCAGGACCCACGGTACCCGCAGCAGCGCTCGTACGTTCCCCGGCAGCGTCGCGACGAGAACCCCGGCGTGCACTTCGGCGCGATGCTCATCGGTAGCGCCGGGCTCTTCGACGGCGCGCAGGGCTACACGGCGGGGGTGCGCGGTGAGCTCGACATCAACCGCATTGCGGTGAACCTGACCTACAACCGGTTCTACTCGCCGACCTTCGTCTCAGGTGACGTGAACGAGTTCACCGCCATGGTGGGCTACTCGGTGCTCTCGGGGCACGCGGGGCGACTGCGCCTGCTCGGAGGTCTCGACGTCGTGGGCACGCCCGACGCGCTCGGGTTCGCGCCGGTGGTCGGCGTCAACACGCGTCTGGGCAGCGGGCTGTTCGGCGTCGAAGGCTCGGCGACGCTGACGCCGTTTCCCTTCCGCGCGCTCGACCTGCATGCGGCGGTGGTGCTGCGGTTCGGCATCTTCGAGGTCGCCGGCGGTTGGCGCTACCAGGTCATCGACACCACGGCCGACGGCTCGTTCTTCACCTCGTTCCTCGCGGCGCCGGCCGTCAACGGTCCGTGGCTCGGCATCGGCATCACCATCTAGCTCGACGAGCGCCTACGCTCGCCTGGTGCCAGCCCGCTCGAAGACCCGCGCCGTTCGCCGCCCCACGCGTGCCGCGGCCCTCACTCGCGCCCGCAACGTGTTGGAAGATGTGCGTGGCGCCAGTCGGCTCGCCATCGACGCCACCACGGCCGTCACCAGCGTGGTGGAAGCCATGCATCGCACCATCGCCTCGGGCCCGAAGGTGCTGGGCGCTCCGCTGACGCGGCCGGCGACGGCGCTCACCAGCGTGCTCTACGGGGCGATTCGGTCGGTGACGGGGTTGGTGGGCACCGGGCTCGATCGCGCCCTGGGGCAGTTGGCGCCGCTGCTCGACGACGCCGTCCCGGGTGCCGAACGTGAAGCGGTGCTCGCCGCGCTCAACGGGGTGCTGGGGGACTTCCTCGCGCAGACCTCGAACCCGCTGGCCATCGCCATGCAACTGCGGCGCGGTGGTCACCCGCTGACGCTCGAGCGAGCGGCGCTGCGACGCGAACTTCCCGGGGCCACGGGGCGGGTGCTGGTGCTGCTCCATGGCTCGTCGATGAATGACCTGCAGTGGACCCGCGGCGGCCACGATCACGGTGCGGCGCTCGCGCGCGACCACGGCTACACGCCGGTGTACCTGTACGCCAACACCGGGCTCCACGTGTCGACCAACGGGCGTGAGCTCGCCGCGCTGCTCGAGCGCCTGGTCGGGGCCTGGCCCACCACGCTCGAAGACGTCACGCTCGTGGGCCACAGCATGGGAGGCCTCATCGCCCGCAGCGCGGTGCACCTGGCTGAAGCGCCGAGGCTGCGCTGGCGCACGGCCTTGCGCGCGCTGGTGACCCTGGGCACCCCGCACCACGGGGCGCCGCTCGAGCGCGCGGGCAACCTGTTCGAGACGCTGCTGACCGTCAGCCGCTACAGCGCGCCGCTCGCCCGCCTGGCCACGCTGCGCAGCGCCGGCGTCACCGACCTGCGGCATGGCCTGGTGCTCGACGAGCAGTGGCAGGGGCAGGACCGCTTCGCCCTTCGAGCAGACCCTCGTACGCCACTGCCCCTGCCGGTCGGCGTCGAATGCTTCGCGCTCGCCGGCACCACCGCGAAGACGCCTCGCGCCAGGCCGCCGTCCGATGGTCTGGTACCGGTCGCCAGTGCGCTGGGCCGACACGAGAAGCGCGCCTTCACGCTGAACTTCCCCGAGGCGCATCGGCACCTGGCGTACGGCGTCGACCACCTGGGGTTGCTGGGCGCCGAGGTGTACCCGACGCTTCGGGAGTGGCTGCGTGGTCAGAGAATCACCACGTCGGGGCGCGCGCTTCAGGCTCGTCAGCCGCGCGGTACGAACTCGACGTAGACCATGGTCTGGTTGAGCAGCATCCACGCGATCTCACCGAAGGTGATGGGCCCGACCATCGACCCGGTCGTGCGACCTTCGAGCTTGCTGTAGAGGTAGTTGAGGATGCAGTTGCACGCGAAGACGGGGTTCACGTTGCGCGCGTCGAGTTCTCGCTGGAAGACCTGCGCGTAGTCGCCCTCGAGCGACCTCGCGAAGCGGTAGGTCACGCCGCGGTGCACGGGCGCGAAGAGCCGCACCTGGTCGCCTTCGATCTGCTGAATGCTCACGTTGACCATCGCCCCGTTGTAGTCGGCGACCAGCGGCTGGCGGGTGTCGATGCCGCGCTCGGCGAGGAAGCTCGAGAGTCGGGTGGGTCGCCCGTCGACCACGCACTCGCCCACCACGAAGCCGTCGGAAGGGAAGGTGATGGCCTCGCCGTCTCCCTGCGCGAAGAGGTTGATGAGGTCGACGCGCGCCACCAGGTCGTCGGGCAACTGGGCGTGCAGCACCACCGCCGCGTCGTCGCTGCAGCGACCGGTCGCGCCGTCGAACACCTTGGCGGTGGCCACGCCGACGTCGGTCATGGCCACGCCCGCCACCCACCCCACCAGCGGTCGGTCGAAGAGCCCCTTCCACCGCGGGCCTTCTTCGGCGAACTCGGCCAGGGCGCGGCTGCCCGCAGGCACGATGACGAAGGACACGCCGTTGGTCGGGTAGTGCGAGGGAATCTGCGAGAGCGTCGAGCGCTCGTACAACCGCGTCTGGGCGCTCGTCACCGAGGGCAGGCGGGTCACGAAGAGCCGCTCGCGGGTCTGGGTGCCGCCCAGCTCGCTCATGAAATACGGAATGGTGCCGCCCACCCAGAGGCCCATGGGCAGTTGGCGCAGCAGGGCCTCGTCACCGGCGATCATCAGCGGCTGGCCGGTGGCGATGAGCGCGCGGGTCGCTTCGAGCGTGAGCAGCGAGGCCGCGTCGGCGCCGAAGAGGGCCTCGACGTCCTGCTGGGCTTCACGGTTGCGGGTGAAGAAGTCCCACGCGGTGTCGATGGCCTCGCCGATGACCCGCTCGTCGCCGCTCGACGCCATCAGGCGAACGCGGGTCAGCAGCATGCGCGTGGCCAGACCCTTGAGCTTGTAGGGCGTCGTTCCCCGAACGAGAGCGCGCCAGCGCGGGTCCGACCTGGGGGGAATGAGGGGCATTCGGTGATCCTCCGTTCACGACGCGGGCCACGCTAGAGTGCCACGCCGTGGAGTGTTTTTTCCGGCGAGGTGGGTCCAGTCGCCGTCGCAGCGTCCGTTCTGACCCGGAGTCGACGTGATCGAGCACCGCCTGCGCCACGCCTCGCCGCTCGCGCCGCGCACCACCTTCGAGCTCGGCGGGCCGGCCACCTTCCTGCTCGAGGCCCGGTCCGCCGCCGAGGTGCAGGAAGCCGTGGCCTGGGCCTCGGCGCGCGGCGTGCGCCACGTGGTGCTCGGCGGCGGGTCGAACGTGCTGGTGCCAGACGCGGGGGTCGACGGCCTGG
>CAIWFK010000691.1 GCA_903911905.1 uncultured Myxococcales bacterium | reverse complement strand
TCTGCGACTGGTGCACACGCTCAAGGGCAACTGCGCGCTCTTCGGGGTCAGCTCGGTGGCGCACGTCTGCCACGAGGTCGAGACCGAGGTGGCCGACCACGGTGGGGCGGTGCGCCGCGAAGACCGTCAGCGGGTGGCGCAGGCCTGGGCCGGCACGGCGGCGCGGGTGCGCGCGTTCCTGGGGGAAGGGCGCCGCGCCATCGAAGTGGACGATGGCGACTTCGTGGCCATCGTCAAGGCCATCGACGAAGGGGTGCCGCGGGTCGACATTCGACGCATGGTGGCCTCGTGGCGGCTCGAGCCGGTGAAGCGGCGCTTCGAGCGGCTGGCCGACCAGGCGCGGGCCCTGATGCAGCGGCAGGGCAAGGGCTCGCTCGAGGTGGAAATCGAGGCCAACGACGTGCGGTTGCCTCGCGAGTCGCTGGCGCGGCTGTGGTCGACGATGGTGCACCTGGTGCGCAACGCGGTGGACCATGGCGTCGGGTCGGGGCGCGCGGGGACGCTGCGGTTCCAGTCGCGGCTCGATGGCGAGCGCATCGTGCTCTCGGTGTCGGACGACGGCGAGGGCATCGACTGGGCGAAGGTGGCGCTGGCGGCGCAGCGCAAGGGGCTGGTCGCGCACACCCAGGCCGAGCTCGAGGCCGCGCTCTTCTTCGACGGCGTGTCGACGCGCGAAGAAGCCACCGACCTCTCGGGGCGCGGCGTGGGGCTGAGCGCGGTGCTGGCGGCGGTGCGCGAGCTGGGAGGCGCGGTGCGGGTCTTCTCGGCGCCGGGTCAGGGCACGCGCTTCGACCTGTCGCTGCCGGTGTCGGTGTTGGAAGAAGGGCGCGCGGCGCTCGACCTGACCCAGCAGCGCGATCTCAACCTGCGCTCGGCTCCTTCGAGCATCAATTGAGCTGACGGTCGGCGCGCTCGAGCGCCGCGCGGCTGGCGTGGGCCTTTCGGTCGGTGACCAGGACGAGGCAGAGGGAAAGGGGCGGCAGAATGGGTTGGCAGCCCGGCACCTGAAGCGCTAGGCAACGCGCCCATGACCATCGACGTTCGGTTGGTGCGGGGCAAGAAGGAGTTGGAGGTGTTCCTCCACGTGCCGTGGACCATCGGCCTGGACCAGGAAAAGAACTGGGTGCCGCCGCTGCTCGACGACTACCGCAAGCAGTTGGACCCGAAGAAGAGCGTCTTCCTCGCGCACGGCGAGGCCGAAATCTGGACCGCCTTCGAAGACGGCAAGCCGGTGGGCCGCATCAGCGCGCAGGTGGACTTCGATTACGACAAGACCTGGCCCGACGAGCCGAAGACGGCCTTCTTCGGGTTCTTCGAGTGCGTGGACAAGCCCGAGGTGGCCAGGGCGCTCTTCGCCAAGGCCGAAGAGTGGGCGCGCGGCAAGGGGCGGGTGCGCATTCGTGGCCCGTTCACCATGGACAGCAAGGGCGAGTCGGGTGTGCTCATCGAAGGGTTCGAGAAGCCCTCGATGATCGGCACCACCTGGAACCGGCCGTTCATGGACGCGCTGATTCAGTCGGCGGGCTACGGCAAGGCGAAGGACCTGTTCGGCTGGTGGTACGAGGCGGGCACGCCGGTCGACGAGCTGACCGCGAAGGTGGCGGCCAAGACGCGCGCGCTGCCCAACGTGAAGATTCGGCTGATGGACCCGGCCGAACTGCACCGCGAGGCCGGCATCATTCAAGACGTGTACAACGAGGCCTGGCGACACAACTACAACTTCACGCCCTTCACGGACCTGGAGCTCGAGGTCATCGCCAACGAGTACAAGCTCTTCATCGACCCCGAGCTGGCGTACGTGGCCGAGGTCGACGGCAAGCCGGCGGCGATGCTCTTCGCCATTCCCGACATCAACGAGCTGGTGCGCGACTTCAAGGGCGAGTTGATGAAGAACCCCATCAACCTCATCAAGCTCTTGTGGCGCCTGAAGTTCAACCGGCCGAAGAACGCGCGGCTCATTCTGCTGGGGGTCAAGAACGAGTACCGGGCCTCGCGCAAGTACGGTGCGCTGGCGGCGGTGCTGTACGAGGAAATCTCGAAGCGCGGCAGCGCGCGTGGGTACGGCGCGGGTGAGCTGTCGTGGACGCTCGAGGACAACGTGCAGATCAACCGCGGCATCGAGCGCATGGGCGCCAAGGTCTACAAGAAGTGGCGGCTGTACGAGCGGCCACTCTGACGCGAGGTCGTGGCTGAACCCCCGTGAGGCGAAGGTGATCACGGGGTTCGCTGGTGGCACGTCGGTTGCGACGCCTCTGCGGTGGGCGGCCCACCATCGAGGTCGTTCAGACCGCCTTGACCAGGCAGTAGTCCTTCTTGCCTTTCTGCAAGAGCAGGTACCGGCCGTTGATGAGCTGGTCCACTCCGATGATGGCCTTCACGTCGGACACCTTGGCCTTGTTCACCGATAGCGCGTTGCCCTCGAGCAGCTTGCGGGCCTCGCCCTTCGAGCTGGCGAGCTTGGCGTGGGTCGAGAAGAGGTCGATGGCACTCACTCCCGCCGACAGTGCGTCACGCGGCACCTCGGCGACCTGCACGCCGGCGCCGACGAAGACCTGCACGAACTGCTCTTCGGTGAGCGCCTTCAACTGCTCGATGGCACCCTTGCCGAACAGCACGTCGGTGGCTGCGAGCGCGACCTCGACGTTGTGCTGGCCGTGAATGCGGGCGGTGATGTCCTTCGCGAGCGTCTTCTGCAGCAGCCGGTTCTGTGGAGCCGCGGCGTGCTCCTGTTCCAACCCTTCGATGGTGGCGCGGTCGAGGCGGGTGAAGATGCGCACGAAGCCGCCCACGTCCTCGTCCGAGGCGTTGAGCCAGAACTGGTAGAACTCGTAGGGGCTGGTGCGCGCGGGGTCGAGCCAGAGGTTGCCCGACTCGGTCTTGCCGAACTTGGTGCCGTCGGCCTTCTTGATGAGCGGCATGGTGAGTGCGAAGGCTTCACCGCCCTCACGACGGCGAATCAGCTCGGTCCCCGTGGTGATGTTGCCCCACTGGTCGCTGCCGCCCATCTGCAGCTTCACGCCCTTGTTCTTCCAGAGCCACCAGAAGTCGTAGCCCTGGATGAGCTGGTAGGTGAACTCGGTGAAGCTCATGCCCTCGCGGTCGTCGCCCGAGATGCGGCGCTTCACCGAGTCCTTCGCCATCATGTAGTTGACGGTCAGGTGCTTGCCGGTGTCGCGAATGAAGTCGAGGAAGCCGAGGTCCTTGAACCAGTCGTAGTTGTTCACCAGCTCGGCGCCGCCGGGGCCGAAGTCGAGCAGCTTCTCGAGCTGCTTGCGCTGGCCGGCGAGGTTGGCCTCGAGCACCTCGCGGGTGAGCAGGTTGCGCTCGGCGCTCTTCCCTGACGGGTCGCCGACCATGCCCGTGGCGCCACCGACGAGCACGATGGGCTGGTGCCCGCATTCCTGGAAGTGGCGCAGCAGCATCACCACCGCGAGGTTGCCGACGCCGAGGGAATCAGCCGTCGGGTCGAAGCCGATGTAGCCCGACACGCGCTCCTTCTGCAGGAGGGCCTCGGTGCCCGGAATCGAGTCGCTCAGCATGCGCCGCCACGTCAGCTCTTCGAAGAAGTTCGTCACGGGCGACGGACTAGCACCGAGGCGCCCGGCGGTCGCGGGGTGTCAGCGTTCGGCAGCCAGGGCCCGCGCGAGGAGATCGTCGACGCCGAGTTCCCGTGCCCACTGCGAGAGGTACGCGTGGTCGAGCACCGCGCGCTGGGCGGCGATCAACCCGAGCACGTCACGCCACTGGCGATCGCTCACCTCGTTTCCGAGCCGGTACCACCGCAGCTTCGAGAGCAGCGAGTCTTCAGCCGAGGCGATGGTGGCTTCGCTGAACGGGTCATCGGGCTGGAGGTCTCGGCGCACCGCACGGGCGAGCGCGGCCGCCTGGTAGCCGAGCCGGCGGACACAGAACACGTCGATCTTTGCGAGCTCGACCTCGTCGATGAGGTTGAACGAGCGCTCATTGGTGACCGCGTACGCGACCTCTTCGAGGTCGACGAAGAAGCGGCCCGCCAGCTCCCGGGCCAGCGCGTCACCGTGGTGCAGGTGCAGCTCGGCGACGAGGTCGGCATCGTTGGTGGCGCGTGGCTCGCCGTGGAGCGAGCTGGCGATGGACCCGGTGACGTAATACGGCACCTTGAGGCGCTCGAACGCGCGGGCGACCACCAGCGTCGCGTCTTCGATGGTCACTTCAGGCTCTTCGAGAGGCGGTCGGCGAGCCGGTCTCCGTAGACCCGACGCACGAACGCCACCTTCACGTCGCGCTCGGTCGCGCCCGGGTTCTGCCGACGCACATCGGACATGGTGAGGTCCCGCATCTGCTTCGAGAGCTCCATTGCGCGGCGCAGACGATCCAGCGGGCTCATCGCGCGCAGCCGCTCGAGATACCGCGCCCGTGCCCGCGGCGAGGTGTCGGTGAACTTCGCGGCTTCTTCTCCGGAGTGCGCCACGACGTGAGAGGTTAGCACTCCCCGCGTTCAGAGCACCTTGGCGACCGCGTCGCCCAGCTTCTGCTTCGAGACCGCGCCGGCGATCTGCCCCACGACCTTGCCCTGCTTGAAGAGCAGGAAGTTGGGCAGCGAGCGCACGCCATAGGCCTGGGCCGAGACCTGGTTGTCTTCGATGTTGATCTTCACCACCTTGAGCTTGCCCACGTGCGAGGTGGCCAGCTCGTCGAGCGTGGGCTCCATCGCGATGCAGGGCGCGCACCAGGTGGCCCAGAAGTCGACCAGCACGGGCTCCTTCGAGTCGAGGACTTCGGCCTTGAACTGCGCATCGGTCAGGCTCTGCGTTTTCATGCGGGTGATGTTGCCATCGACGTCGGTCGCTCGTCGATCGTCTCCTGTCAGATTGCGCAATCGTGGCTGGCGGCGCTCGTAAGCTGCAGCGATGACCACCTCTCGCGTTCGCGCCTTCGCTTCCCGCGCCGGTTCCCGGCTCGTCATCGGGTTGTTCGGCGGCCTGTTCGTGCTGGGCGTGGGGCAGGGCGCGAGCGCGGCGCTGGGGGTCGCCGGCGCGGTGCTCTCGGTGGCGCTGAGCCTGGGCGCGTACGTGGGGTTCGTGCGGTTCTTCGAGCAGCGGACGGTGAGCGAGCTGCAGCCCGCGCGTGCGCCCGAGGTCCTGGTGGGGTTGCTGGCTGGCACCGCGCTCTTCGCGGCGACCGTCGGGGTCATCGCGGCGTTCGGCGGCTACCACGTGCTGGGCCAGAACCCAGTCAGCGTGGTCGGGCCGATGCTCAGCGTGGCGCTCATCTCGGGCGTGGGGGAAGAGCTGGTGCTGCGGGGCATCGTCTTTCGCGTCACCGAAGAGCTGCTCGGGACGTGGGGCTCCCTCGCGGTCTCGGCGGCGCTGTTCGGCGTGCTGCACCTGACCAACCCGAACGCGACGCTGACCGCGGCCATCTCCATCGCGCTCGAGGCCGGCGTGTTGCTGGCGGCGGCGTTCCTGGTCTCCCGGCGGCTGTGGTTCGCGATGGGCCTGCACGCGGGGTGGAACTTCACGCAGGGCGGGCTCTTCGGCGTGGCGGTATCGGGCAACGAGGCGAAGGGGCTGCTGGTCGGCTCGCTCTCGGGGCCCGAGTGGCTCAGTGGCGGGGCGTTCGGCGCCGAGGCGTCGGTGGTTGCCGTGGTGGTGTGCCTGGCGGCGGCGGTTCCGTCGCTGGTGTTCGCGGCGAAGCGTGGGCAGTGGCGTGCGGCGCCGTGGCGTCGGGCCTGAGGGGGCAGAGCGAGCAGTCGAGCCCGTCGCTGGCCGTGGTGAAGGTGCCCTCGTTCGACGTGCCACGCGAGAAGAGCCTCAGCGTCGCTGCACCCCAGAAGGAGCGTTGCCTGAGGCGACACCGCAGGGCACCATGACTCCATGCGCAGAGTCGTCGGCGGCGTGACTGGGTTGGTTCTCTTGCTGCTCGGTGTCATCGCCGGCAACGTGTGGTCTCGCAGCAAGCGACTCGGAGACTCACTGGTCGACGCGGCCAACGCGCGCAGCCAGGACTTCGCGAGGCCGGTGCACCGACAACCTGCCGAGGGCACGACCTTTCAAGCTTGTCTCGGCCCAATAATCGACAGCGTGCCGGATGGAGGGCTGCTCGCCTTCACAGGAAAAGCGGACGCAGACCTCGTGAGCGACGTCCTCGACGGGCGCGCGGAGTTCGCTCAGCTCTCGACTGCGACCGTCACCGCGCTGCACCACGACGCTCCCATCGCGCGAGAGGCGCTCGCCTGCTCGCGCGCCCCGATGATGGGCGACGCGCCAGGAATGGGCCCACTGGCCGGGTGGCAACACCCACGGAAGCGTCACCCGCCGCAACTGCAGATCAACAAGCTGGCCCTGCTCGAAGCCCAGGAACTGCTGCGCGACGGTCACGCTGACGAGGCGCTCGAACTCTGCGGTGACGTGTGGGCCTTCGGTCGCGACGTCGTCTACGATGAGGGGTTGATTGGGGCGATGCTCTGCACGGCCATGGTCCAGCGCTCGATGCAGACCTGTGGCCTCGCGGTTGATCGCGCGTCAGTCGGGGCGAAGTCGAGGTTCCTCGCGGAACTCGTGGAATTGCGTCGTGGGCTCCCTTCGTTCGCCGATGTTCTCGACACCGAGCGAGTCGAGATTCAGTTGATCGCCTGGGGTGACTTCTTGAGCGAGCGGCAGTTGCGGCTGCTGCCCGAAAACGCGCGCGAGTTGGCGAACGAGCACAACGCGGAGGACGGGGAACACCCCCTGAGGTCCGTGGCACGGTGGCTCTACTGGTCCGAAGCTGTCGACACCGCTCGTCGGCTCTCGGCGGCAGCGCGACTCCCAACTCGTCGTAGCGCGATGGCGTCGATCGAGTCCGAGCACAGCTTCCTCGAGGCGCTCGCCGACCCTGGGCCGAAGAGCCCCATGTCGGGCTTCATGCTCCGCTACGACGTGGTGCCGCTCGAGTTCGACCTGCTCGAGGCTGCGGCGAGGGTCGATCTCGGGTTGACACCGTCGAGCACCGTCACCGTCACTCATGTCGATGGCGGTGTCGAACTCCACGTCGAATGGGAAGTTGATGCGGGTGAGTCGGTCATCATTCACCCCGATTCGGCTGCCGCTTCATCAGGCTCCGCAGCGACGCCACGATGAGCTCGACCGGCGGCGCATTGAACGCGCCAGGCTTCGGCTTGGGCGTCTCGCTCACCTCGACCGTCGTCACCTTGTCCTTGTCGAATCGTTCTTCATTGCAGCCTCGCTATCCGATGCTGGAGTGAAGAACGATTCCGCCTGAGTGGAAACGCGTCGCAGGAGGAGCTGCCGCGCGACGCGCAAGGCGATTGGGCCCGGGCCCGACCGCCTGCCCTTCAGGCGAAGGAGCGGACGTCCGGGCGACGAAAGCCAGTCGGTCTTGCCTGTGCCACTCCGGCGCTTCGGCCGACCGATGCAACCGCCATCAGTCGGTCTTTCCTGCGCGCCTCCGTGTCACGTTCGGCGTATCGCTTCCATCTGCTTGCGGTCAGCGGCTGAGCGGCGGCGCCGTCGGCTGAAAGTACCCACACCCGCTCACCGGCTGCGGTGGATATCGCACCTGCTCGGGGTGCCCACACTTGAGGAAGGTCGACCTCGCACCCCGAACCACTTCGCGGTGAGTGCATTGATGGCACTGGCTGTGGGGAAACGGCAGCGCCTCGCTCACGGGTCGTGACCCTACTCCCATTGCAACGGCGCGGAACAACCGGTGGCCGCAGGTGATCCGGGTCTTCTGCGACCAGCCGAAAAATCCACCCCACGTGTGCAGGGGGCGTCAGCGTCATGGCGTTGACGACCCCTCGGTCAACCCCGTGATCATCCGTTGACGCGTCACGGCGACCCGTTGGCAAGGCAGTTGCTCATGTGTCCTGTCAGTGCAGCACCGCAGGGGGCATGGGGAACATGGGCATCTTCGAGTTCACGACGAAGCAACTGGCGAAGCTCAGGGAAGAGGTCGAGACCCTGCGTCGCGAGAACCAGCGGCTGGCCGCGCTGGCCTATCGCGACCCGCTCACCAACCTGCGGAACCGTCGGTTCTTCTCGGAGCGGTTGGGGGAAGAGGTCTGCCGCGTGGCTCGCCGCTCGTCGGTGATGTCGCTCATCTGCGTCGACGTGAATGACTTCAAGCAGGTCAACGACAGCATGGGGCACGCTGCTGGCGACCGCGCGTTGATCGCCGTGGGGCGGTTTCTGGAATCGCTCACCCGTGCCGAAGACCTGTGCTGCCGGGTGGGGGGCGACGAGTTCGTGGTGCTGCTGCCGGACACCGATGAAGTGGCGTGCCGCGCGGTGGTGGACCGATTGAAGGTGCACCTGGCGGCGCTCGAGGGCGTGGGGCTGGGGCGCCGGGGGCTCGCCATCGGCGCGTCGACCTGGCAGCCGGGAGACGACGAGATTCGCATGCTCTCACGAGCAGACGAGGAGATGTACGCAGACAAGCGGGCGGCGCGCGGCGTGGAGTTCACTCCGGTCGAAGCACGGTTCGCGAGTGCTGCGTAGCAGGACCACCACTTCGGGAGGGGACGGGCTCGGGACACACGGGGAAACAGGGGACGCCCGGGCCTGGCAGGAAGTGGTGAGCAGGAACAAAGATAAGAGGGGGGCGGGCCGTGGGGACGGTCCGCCCCCTTCGGCTTTGCGGGCTGATAGGTCGGTCCTATCACTTCATCGAATCATTCGACGACGCGCGCGCGGTGGGGCTCTTATGTTCACCCCCGCAGTCGAACCCTTTTCCGCATCACGAAGGCCCGACCATGAAGACTTCCTTGCGCACTCCGCTGGCCGCGTTGCTCGGCCTGGCGCTCTTTCCCTTCCACGCCCTGGCCGCCGACGGCGAGCCGCGACCCAATTCATTCTGGTGGCCCGACCTGGTCGACCTCTCTGCCCTGCGCCGCAACGCGGCCGAGTCGAACCCGCTGGGCGCCGACTACGACTACGCGAAGACGTTCGCCACGCTCGACCTGGCAGCGGTGAAGGCCGACCTGAAGAAGGTGCTCACCACCTCACAGGACTGGTGGCCCGCCGACTACGGCAACTACGGGCCCTTCTTCATTCGCATGGCGTGGCACGGCGCGGGCACCTACCGCGTCAGCGACGGCCGCGGCGGAGCGTCGGGCGCGCAGCAGCGCTTCGAGCCGCTCAACAGTTGGCCGGACAACGGCAACCTCGACAAGGCGCGTCGGCTCATCTGGCCGGTGAAGCAGAAGTACGGCGCGAAGATTTCGTGGGGCGACCTGATGGTGCTGGCCGGCAACGTCGCGCTCGAGTCGATGGGCTTCCAGACCTTCGGCTTCGGTGGCGGCCGCAAGGACGACTGGGAACCCGAGCTCGTCTACTGGGGCAACGAGAAGAAGTTCCTCGACGACCAGCGCTACACCGGTGACCGCAAGCTCGAGAAGCCGCTGGGCGCGGTGCAGATGGGGCTCATCTACGTCAACCCCGAGGGCCCCAACGGCAAGCCCGACCCGCTGGCCGCCGCGAAGGACATTCGCGAGACCTTCGGCCGCATGGCGATGAACGACGAGGAAACCGTGGCGCTCATCGCCGGCGGCCACACCTTCGGCAAGGCGCACGGCGCGCACAAGCCGGCCGACTGCGTGGGCGTCGAGCCTGCGGCGGCGGGCGTCGAGAAGCAGGGAATGGGCTGGGAAAACAGCTGCGGCAAGGGCAACGGTGCCGACACCGTCACCAGCGGGCTCGAGGGCGCGTGGTCGGGCAACCCCGTGGCGTGGACCCAGAACTACCTGACCAACCTCTTCGCCTACGACTGGGAGCAGACGAAGAGCCCCGCGGGCGCCATTCAGTGGATTCCGGCGAAGGGTGCGGCGGCGACGCTGGTGCCCGACGCGCACGACCCGGCGCAGCGCCACGCGCCCATCATGTTCACCACCGACCTCGCGCTGAAGTTCGACCCCGCGTACCAGAAGATCGCCAAGCGCTTCCTCGAGAAGCCCGACGACTTCAAGCTGGCCTTCGCGAAGGCGTGGTTCAAGCTCACCCACCGCGACATGGGCCCGCGCGCCCGCTACCTGGGCCCCGACGTGCCGAAGGAAGAGCTGCTCTGGCAGGACCCGTTGCCTCTGGCCACGGGTGCGGCGCTCGATGCGAACGACGTCACCGCGCTCAAGACGACGCTGCTCGCTTCGGGCCTGACCAGCGCGGAACTGGTGCGCACCGCGTGGGCCGCCGCCTCGACCTTCCGCGGCACCGACCTGCGCGGTGGCGCCAATGGCGCGCGGGTGCGTCTGGCGCCCCAGAAGGACTGGGCGGTCAACGACCCGAAGAGCCTGGCGAAGGTGCTGGCGAAGCTGGAGGCCGTGCAGAAGGACTTCAACAAGGGCGCGAAGAAGGTCTCGCTGGCCGACCTCATCGTGCTCGGCGGCTCGGCGGCGGTGGAGCAGGCGGCGAAGAAGGCCGGAGTCGAGGTGTCGGTGCCCTTCACGCCGGGTCGGGTCGATGCCAGCCAGGCACAGACCGACGTGACCTCGTTCGCGGTGCTCGAGCCGGCGGCCGATGGATTCCGCAATTGGTTCGGGAAGGACGTGAAGGCCTCTCCGACCTCGCTGTTGGTCGAGAAGTCGGCGCAGTTGACCCTGACCGTGCCCGAGATGACCGTGCTGGTGGGCGGCCTGCGGGTGCTCGACGCCAACGTCGGTCAGTCGGCGCAGGGCGTCTTCACCGAGCGGCCCGGCACGCTGTCGAACGACTTCTTCGTCAACCTGCTCGACATGGGCACGAAGTGGAGCAAGGCGAAGACCGAAGGCCTGTACGAGGGCAGTGACCGGAAGACCGGCAAAGTGAAGTGGACCGCGACGCCGGTCGACCTGGCGTTCGGCTCGAGCTCGGAGCTGCGCGCGGTGTCCGAGGTGTACGCGTCGGCCGACGGGCAGGAGCGCTTCGTGAAGGACTTCGTCAAGGCGTGGGTCAAGGTGATGAATCTGGACCGCTTCGACGTACGCTGAGCCGACGTGACCCGGCGGGGCGGGCACTTCCCGCTCCGTCGCCGTTTCTCTCGAGGGAGCCGACACCGCGATGCGCTTCTCACCCCACCCATTTTCGTTGCGTCAGTTGCAGTACGCCGTGGCGGTCGGCGAGCAGCGCAGCTTTCGCAGGGCGGCGTCGGTCTGCCACGTCAGTCAGCCGTCGCTCAGCGCGCAGGTCGCGCAGCTGGAGGAGGTGCTGGGGGTGACGCTGTTCGACCGCGACACCCAGCGGGTCATCATCACCACCGCCGGGCACGCCTTCCTGGTGCGGGCGCGGGCGCTGTTGCTGGCGGCTGACGAGCTGGTGTCAGCCTCGGCGCGCGACGCGGACCCGCTGGCCGGGCCGCTGCGGCTGGGCGTCATTCCCACCATCGGGCCGTACCTGGTACCCAAGGCGATGGGGCCCTTGCGGCGCGGCTTTCCCAAGCTACAGTTCCTGTGGCGCGAGGAGCGCACCGACGCGCTGCTCAAGGCCTTACGTGACGGGGAACTCGACGGTTGCATCGTGGCGCTCGACTCAGACCTGCGCGGCGAATTGCACTCGGTGGTGCTGGGGCATGACCCGTTCCTGCTCGCGACCGCGAAGGACCATGCGCTGGCGAAGACGCGCGCGCCCGTCTCGGCGAAGGCGCTCGACCACGAGCGGGTGCTGGTGCTGGAAGAAGGGCACTGTCTGAGCGAACAGGTGGCGCAGTTCTGTGGGCGGGCCAGGCACGTCGAGCTCGACGTGCGCGCGACCAGCCTCGGCACGCTCTCGCAGATGGTGGTCGGCGGGGCGGGGGTGACGCTGCTGCCGGCGCTCGCGGTGCCGGTGGAGAACCGGCTGGGCACGCTGCACCTGCGCCCGTTCGTCGAGCGAGCGCCGGGTCGCACCATCGCGCTGGTGTGGAGGAAGGGGGCGCCGGCACGAGCGGCGCTCAAGGCGATCGCCCCGACGCTCGAGCAGGCCGTCGCGGCCTGAGTTAGCCGCCGTCCATCATGGTGCCTGCGTCCGTCGAAATAGTGCCGCCATCCGTCGGCCCAGTAAACGGGGGGGTGCACACGACGAGCGCTCCCGCGTCGCACCCGATGACGCACTGCCCGCCGCGGACCCATTCCTGTGCGGCGCCCGCGATTCCCGAATAGAGCGACCCACGAGCAAGAAGAGTGCCGCCGTCGGAGGTGACGACGAGGCTGCGCACGGAGAGCACTCCGGCGTCGACGAGTGTCCACGGGAGATCACGCTGTTCGGCATAGTCGCAGCCAAGCCGCAATAAAGCGACGTCGCCTCCGGTGCGGAACTCCAGATTGAAAGTCTCCTGACCGACACCGGACGTGGCGGGCGGGGCGGGTTCGAGATGAAAGACGCCCATGAACTCGTCCGGGAGCGGCGCTTCCAAGCCTCCGCCACTTTGTCCGCCTCCGCCGGACGCAGTCCCTCCTCCTGCCGTGCTGCCGCCGCCGAGTGCCGCGTCCCCTCCACCATCGCTAGGCTTTGTTGTGCCGCCACTGCAGCCAACCGCCACCAGAAACGCCACCACTCGCAATGTCCGCATGTTCTCTCCGCCGACTCGTCGGGATGCTGCGCGTCGTTGATGAGACACGTCGGCGACGGCCGATGGGACATCGCATCGAAGAATCAGTCAGGGACATTGGCCGGATGTGGTGCCCTGTACGCAGGTCGCATTCGCACACGGCGTGAACGGTTGAGCTGCACAGTGACCGAGCGGGCAGACGCAGGTCGCGAGATGACCCGCGGCGCAGCAGAACTCATAGGTGTCAGGCGGCACACCGGCGTCGATTGGAGTGCCCGCGTCCATTTCAAACCCGCCGTCGGTCGGGGTGCCCGCGTCGGTCGGTGAACCGGCGTCGGACGGTGAACCGGCGTCGGTTGGTGCGCCTGCGTCTTCGACTTGCCCACCGCCACCGGTCGCGGTGCCTCCGCCGAAGCCGCTGCCGCCACCGGTCGCGCTGCTCCCGCCGCCGGTGCCCTGGCCGCCGCCCGCGCCCTGCGTGCAGCTGGGAGACAGGCTGCACCGGTTCTGCCCCGGGCACGCGAAGACCTCAGGTGCGCAGGTCGTGGGGTCGTTGCACTGGCAGGTCGACACCAGGCCGGTGGGGCAGCACACGACCCACTGCTGGGCGAGCGCGTCGCCGTCGGCATAGAGCGGGTCGAGGCACGCGCCGATGAGCGCGCCCACCACCAGGGCGAAGGCCAGCCGCGAGTGCTCAGAAGCCATAGGCCACTCCCAGGGTGCCGAACGCGCGCGGCGCGAAGACGAGCGACTGCGGCCGCTTCGCCAGCACGCCGCCGCCGGCGCCGAGCAGCGAGAGCTCCAACGAGTCGACCAGCGCGAAGCGCAGCTCGACCGCCGCGTCGACGTCGAGCGCCAGGCTGGTGCGGCCGGTGCCGTCGGGCAGGTGCGACTGCAGCACGAGCATCGGCCCGGCCTCGAGGCCCAGCAGCGCGCTGACTCGCCCGAAGACGAAGCGGTGCCCGGTGGCGACGCGCAGCTCGAGCTCGACCTGCTCGAAGTGCGACGCCGCCGCGCTGAAGGCGTCGCGCACGCCGAAGGACAGCGCGACCTGGTTGAGCGGGCCGACCAGCCAGCCGTCGCGGCGCAGCCGCAGCTCGCCTCCGGGCTGCGCGGTGAGGGCGGCGACCAGCCCCGACGCGACGCCTCCCGAGGCAGAGAGCACGAACACCGCGTCCTCGGCGCCCTTGCGCGCCACGCGCACGAAGCCCGACGACTCGAGGTCGCGCTCGGTGACCAGCACGTCTCCCTGCTCGGGCACGGTGACGGCTCGCTCGAGCACCTCGCGGCCGGTCCGCAGGCGCAGTCGGTAGGTGCCGGGCCTGAGCGCCAACTGGAGCGGGCCTTCGGCCTTGTCGACGTCGGCGACGACGTCTCCCTTTTCGACGCCCACCACCAGCCAGTGGCCAGGCGCCTTCACCTCGAGCCTCAAGTGCGCTCGCGACGATCTGGGCTCGGAGAGCACCAACTGGCCCTGCCCGCGCAGGTCGACCGAGAAGTTGGGGCGCTGCACGCCGCCGCGCGAACCGAAGGTGGCCTCGATGGTGCGGGCCCACGCCCAGCCGTAGACCTCGTCGAGCGTCACGCGCCCGTCGCCCGAGCGGTCGGCCGCGCCGCGCAGGCCGGTGAGCAGGTAATGGGTGAAGGTGCTGCCACCGAGCGCGTCGGATTCCTGCGCGTATTCGTCGGCGCCCGAAGCCGAGATGAAGACGCGGCCTTCGACGCCCGTGGCCTCGAGCACGGTGGGCGGACCCGAGGGCGTGAGCCCCTTGAGGCGGGTGACCGCGCCGCTGCGACAGGCGTCGACGATGAGCACGCCCACGTGCACGGGCGCCTGCTTCATGAACGAGACCAGTTCGTCCATCGGGAAGTCGGACCCGGCGAGGTGCAGCGCGCCGTCTCCCGCGTGCGACGAGACGTAGACCACCAGCCGCTCGGTGGGTTCGCGGCGCAGTTCTGCCGTGATGGCGATGAGCGCGCCGCGCAGCCGTTCGGCCGAGGCGCCTTCGAGCACGGTGACCTCGGCGGTGGTGAAGCCGCCGACGTCGACCAGCGCGTCGCGTACCTTCAGGGCGTCGGCCTGGGCGAAGCGCAACGGCTCGTCGGGGCCCGAGCCGCGGTTCTCACCGACCACCAGTGCGAGTTGGCGCGCCTGGGCGGCGGAGGCGAGCACCATCGCGAAGAGTGCCAGCCGCGTCACTTGACCTCGAGCTCGAGCGTCACGCTGTCGGGAAGGGTGGTGCCGGCGGCGAGCGCGGTCTCGACGTCGTGGGCCGAGACGGTGGGCGTGGCGAAGACGGCGAGCACGGTGACGTTGCCGGGGGTGACGTCGAGGTGGGCGACCTTCTCGAGGGCCTTGCCGTGCAGGTCGCCGACGTAGAGCGGGGTGACGGCGTGCTGGGCGTCGATGGCGAAGACGGCGACGCGGGGAGCGCCGGCGCCACCGACGGCGAGGTCGAGGCCGTCGTGGGGGTGGGCGGTGTGCACGGGCTTGCCGGTACGGTCGAGGAGCTCGAGCGCGAAGCCGCCCTTGAGGCGCGAGCCGGTCGAGGTGGGCTGTGGCAGCAGGAAGAGCAGCAGCGCGGCGGCCAGCGGCACGGCGACGGCGAGCGCGATTCGCCAGGGGCTGCGTTTGGGGGTGAGCGCGTCGAGCGTCAGCGCCGCGGGGCGAGAAGCCAGCAGGGCCCGGTTGGTGCTGACCCGCGCGTCGCGTTCGTTGCGGCACTCGGCGCACGAGTCGAGGTGGGCGCCATCGTCGGGCTGCAGGGGGAGGCCGGCAGCGGCCTCGTCGAGGGCGAGCGCGGAGAGGTGGCTCATGGGCGCTCCGGGGGCAGGGCGTCGAGCTCGCCGAGGCGGGTGCGCAGCGCGTCGACGTCACGGCCGATGGTCTTGCGCGAGAGGCCGAGCACGTCGGCGACTTCCTGTTGGGTCAGGCCGTCGAGGTAGAGCAGCGAGGCGACCTCGAGCTCGCGTTCGGTCAGCGCCGAGAGCCACTTCGAGAGGTACTGGCGGGCCTCGACGTTCGACATGGTGCCGGTCGGCTCGTCGGCGACGGCGAGCAGGGGTTCGCGCAGCTTTCGGCCGCGCAGCAGGTTGAGCGAGACGTTGGTGGTGACGCGGTAGACCCAGGTCATGGGGCGGGCTTCGTGTCGGAAGGCGGCGCCGTCGGTGAGCATGCGGGTGAAGACCTCCTGGACGGCGTCCCACGCGTCGGCGTCGCGGCCGAGGATGAAGCGGGCGCGACGGTAGACCACCGGCGCGTACTGCTCGTAGAGGGCTGAAATCGCGGCGCGATCGAGGCCCACGTCAGGTGCTCCCGCGACGTTGGACACCGGTGGTGGGGTCCGTGGGACATGCGGGCTGATCGACGGGCATCGAGGCTGACGGTGTACCACCGCGGTCAGGAATCGATCTCGCTTGACGTGTTCCGGGCCGTGCGGCAGAAGCGAACCGTTTCAAGAAGTTTGCCCAGATAGCTCAGCTGGTAGAGCAGGGGATTGAAAATCCCCGTGTCGGCGGTTCGATTCCGTCTCTGGGCACTGGTTTCAAGAGGATGGCTCGTCAGAGTCGTCCACTGAGTCCACCGGTTCCCCTCGGGCCGATTTTGTCTGGCACACCTGTGGCACAAGGTCATTGGGGAGTCGACCCCACTGCCTCGAAGGTGCAGCCGCCCATTGTGCACCCACGAGTGGGCTTTGGCCGCAGAGAGGTCGACTACCGGCACTACCTGCCGGTGTTGGCCAAGAAGCCCCAGGCGCTGCGCCAGGTGGCCGACAGCTGATGCCGAAGCTCGACCGCCGCTTCCAACGCGCCTGGGCGCACCTCGTCGACCTGCATGGGCCCAAGCAGGCCGCGCGAGTCATGGCGCAGGTCCTGAAGGCTGTCGTCGCGGTGCGGCTCGAGCGTGCGCTGCTGTCGGGCGAGGCGCTGCAGCTGGCGGTGCGGCCACCTGCCGACGCCGCGCCGACGCTCAATGACGAGGCCTTGCCGGCGTCGCTGCGAAACGTCGTCGTGGCCACGGCCCGCGCAGCCGACTTCGACGCACTCCTGGGAGGTGCACTGTGAGTCGCGAGACGGTCGTGAGCGAGCTCATCCGCGCGCAGGCGAGAGGACTCAAGATGCCGGGGCTGGCGCGCGTCTTCGAGAACCTCGCGCGGCAGGCCCGCGAAGAGAAGTGGGCCTTCGAGGACTACCTGCAGGAAGTCCTCTCGGCCGAGCAAACCTCGCGCGCCGAGTCCGCCATCAAGCAGCCGTATCCACGACGCGCGCTTCCCTGAGATGAAGATGCTCGACGGCTTCGACTTCCGCGAGGCCGAGGGCATCGACGCCAAGCTGGTAGCCGACCTCGGCCGCTGCGATTGGGTGAAGGATGCCAAGAATGTCCTCTTCGTGGGGCCCATCGGCACCGGCAAGACGCACCTGGCCATCGAGGCGGCGCGCAAGCGCCACCACGTGGCCTTCTGGCGGGCCGCCGACCTCGTCCGGACGCTGGTGGAAGCGCGCGACCAGCGCGAGCTGAGCCGCCCGCAGGGGCGGCTGCTGCGTGTCGAGGTGCTCATCCTCGACGAACTCGGCTTCGTACCCTTCGACCGGACCGGCGGCGAATTGCTCTTCAACGTCATCGCCGACCGCTACGAGCGCAAGAGCGTGATGCTCACGAGCAACCTCAGCTTCTCGGAATGGCCCAAGGTGTTTGACGGTGACGAGAAGCTGACGACCGCGCTGCTCGACCGCCTCGCCGACGGTGCGACCGTCATCACGCCGAAGGGAGCGGGGGAAGGTGCCCGGCAGGGGAAGAGCTTCCGAATACGTCGCCGAGGCCAGACCTCAAGTGCTCAAAACGACGCCAAGGGCCAAGGGCCGCCTGCGCTCCCTGCGGGCCGCGACGACCAAGACAGTGCAAGTAGGCTGGAAGTCCAACCTGGGGTGGATCAGTTTCAGGCCGGCGGGTGGATCAGTTTCGGAGCTGCTGAAGCACGCCGTCTCAGAACCCGCCAAGGCACGCATTGACGTTGGTGCAAACGTTCGAGCGTCACGATGTACATAGAGCACAGAGCGGCGCGGTCCTCTTCGGGGATTGCCCGACGGCTCGAGTCCGATGAAGAGGCGAGTTCGCTGGTTGTCGCAGGTACGGCGAGCCCCACGGCGGACGGAGTTCATCGAGGGCGTGGAGGCCGCACACGCGGCGCGGACGGGCGGATGACCGCCGAGTCACCGCGCAAAGCCTGCCGAGTCAAAAACGAGGGCTCGCCGTCGTGCTCGCTGACTTGATCTGATCGGCGGCGATGCCCTCGTGTCGTCTGAGTCTTCTTGCCCTTCATGTTTGCCGCTAATGACCGGCGTCTTCCAAACCCGCGTCTGGGAGAGTGGCGCACGAACCGGTTCGCGATCCAACCAAGCTCGCTTCGAAGGCCTGAGCGGGTCCTGGAAACTCTTGGGATGTCGACTGGAGCACATAGCTACTGCCACTTGCGGCAAAGCAGCCATTTACAATCACCTGACCCTGGAAGTCGATCGAAGTGAAGTATGAGCCCGATTTACCCAAAAGCGACAGGCAGTCTTTCGGTGTTGGAAGCGAGCCAGTTGGGACAACCCCCCAGATGGCGTGGTCGACTGAATACGCTCCAGCAACAAAATCTACTCCACCGATTGAGGAGTGTGCCCCAGTGCTCGTCAGCCCCCCCGCGAAAGCGTAGCTGGCCGGTTGCGTCAGCTCGCAGAGTTCAACGGTTCGAATGACTTTATCGGGTGTGGCGGCACAGGACTCCATGAGACTGACGACAACAAGAAGCGTAAGAGTGCTTTTCATAGGCCACCATCAGGTGAGGGTACAAAGTTCGTCGAGACCGCCGAGAGACATGGTGACGAGGCTGCCGTCGCCATACCCATTTCGTCAACCCCGGCTGACGCGTTCTGAAAGCGGCGACCAGTGCCATCGTAGATAAGAGGTCCCGGGGCGCCGACAACCAACAAGCCACCAATAGTCTTCATGGCAAAGATTGCTCGCGAGCCCACTCCGTTCTTGGAAAGCTCTCCGAACTCGCTCAATCCGGTAGCGGTCATCGAACCGGCGACATACGCCTGAAGAGTCGGACCCGCGGCGCCTTTAATGACGCGCTCAACCGCAATCGTTACCGGTGTAAGCGCCTCGTCGCTTCCTCCGATTGAGTGAACCTCTGGCGGAGAGAAACGCACGAGCGATCCGATTACGGCAATCTCGCTTGCCCCCGTAACCTCGCAAAACTGAACTGGTTTCATGAGCCGATGCCCGACTGCATTCGGGAACTCGAGCCGCGGCGGCTAAATATCTCGCAATTATAGAGAGCACCCCCGGTGTCGCAATACATCGATGGTTGGCCGTATCCGGCGTAGCCATAGGCCGTGCTGGGGCTTCCCGTAGCCAAAAATCGAGAGGACACGCTTTGATTTGAGGGCGTGCCTGCTTGAATCGTCGTGATTACGATATCAAGGGTGCAGCCTAGTGCGGAGAAGCACGGAGTAGCAGCATTGGCATCGTCTCTTTCGTTGACCCACGCCACCACAATTCGGTCGGACCACCGATCATATGCCGCTGCCACGGGGTAGCGCGTGCGGGCGTCGATGAGCGTGTAGCTAGCCCACGAAGTGCGGTTCGGACTTACCGCATAGGAAACGCTGTTTTCAATGGCTTGCACTTCGGGCCGGTAAAAGACCCACCAATTCCTTCTCACTGGATCAAAAACAGCAACAGGCCTTTTGAGTGAATCGAATGGCGCAACTGCCGCCGGACAGGAAGCCAATCGATAGTCGCAGGTCGCTACAGAATGTGTCGCAACTCCCACCTGTGCGGAGAAGAATGAGTCCCGCACAAAACTGGGTGACACGATTCCCCGAGCGGCGTCTAGGAAACCTAGCCCGAAGGGCTCGCCCGTATTGGTCGAGGCGCTCCAGGTCGTTGGAGTCGGAAATCCAGCGGTAGAACTCGTAAGGTAAACGGTGCCTGAGGGGTACCCACCTGCCGCACCCGCGGCGTCGATCTCAGCGCCGCAGAACCCATTCGCACGGACGGAGGTAGAACTCGACGCCATTGCCATCATGCAGTTTGAGGTAGCGCCGATGTGATAAGGGAAGAGGTTATGCCCCAGTTCGTGGGTGATGACTTGCTGAAAGTCCCAAGTTCCAAGCCCGGGAGGAGCACTCAAATTGAAGACTTGCGTGGCTAAACGCGCATGAATATTCCAACCGCAATAGGCCGTCGCCGGATACCAAGCGGCCAGAGTAGTGCATGGCGTAAGGTCGCACGTTTGGTCACCCCAGACATGATTTGGCGCACCAACGGCACAGCCGGTTGCTGTCGTCGCTCCGCTCATGTCCAAGCTTCGGTAGTAGCCTCCGTACATCCAGCTAGCAGGGTGTTGAAAAACTCGCCCTGGACGATCGACGAGGCGCCGGCCGCGTGATCTTGTCGGCGCATGCGCGGGCCGAAGAAGACGCAGCAGTCGATGCTGAGCTTGAGAACGCC
>CAIWFK010000690.1 GCA_903911905.1 uncultured Myxococcales bacterium | reverse complement strand
GCCGATGCCGAGGTTCACGTAGAAGCCGTCCTGCAGCTCACGGGCGACGCGCTGGGCGATCTGTTCACGGGTCAATGGCATGGTCTTCAGGCCCTCTTCTGAACGGTGCGCCGCTCGATCCACTTCTGCAGGTTGCCCGACTGAATGATGCGCTTCACGTACACGCCAGGCACGTGCACCTGGTCGGGGTCGATACTGCCGACCGGCACGATGTGCTCGGCCTCGACGATGGTCACCTTCGCCGCGGCGCACATCATGGGGCTGAAGTTGCGGGCGGTCTTGTTGAAGACCAGGTTGCCCCACAGGTCGGCCTTCCAGGCGCGAATGATGGCGAAGTCGGCCTTGAGCGGCAGCTCGAGCACGTATTCGTGGCCGTCGATGGTCTTCGTTTCCTTGCCCCTGGCCACTTCGGTGCCCACGCCGGTACGCACGTAGAAGCCGCCGATGCCCGCCCCGCCCGCGCGAATGCGTTCGGCCAGCGTGCCCTGGGGCGTCAGTTCGACCTCCAGCTCACCCGAGAGGAACTGGCGCTCGAACTCCTTGTTCTCGCCCACGTAGCTCGAGACCATCTTCTTGACCTGTTTGTTCTTGAGCAGCACGCCCAGGCCAAGCTCGGTGGTCCCGCAGTTGTTGGCGATGATCGTCAACTGATTCACGTTCTTCTTGAGCACGGCGGTGATCAGGTTCTCGGGGTTGCCACACAGTCCAAACCCGCCGGACATCATGGTGCAGCCGTCGAAGAAGTCCTTCACCGCCTCGTCTGCCGAGGCGACCACCTTGTTCATGCGCGTGCTCCTTTTCGCGAAGACCTGACGACTTCATTCCGCAGGGTGCCGCCGGGTACAAACAAAAACGGGCCGACCCGTGCGGGCCGACCCGTTTCGAGCTGCGGAGCGAAAGACTTCAGCGCTCGATCATCAGCGCAATGCCCTCACCACCACCGATGCACAGCGAGGCCACGCCGCGCTTCTGGTTGTGGTCCTTCATGGTGTGCAGCAGCGTCACCAGAATGCGCGCGCCCGAGGCGCCGATGGGGTGACCCAACACCGTCGCGCCGCCGCGCACGTTGACCTTCGAGGGGTCCAGCTTGAGCAACTGGTTGTTGGCCAGCGAGACCACCGCGAACGCCTCGTTGATTTCCCAGGCGTCGACGTCGGCGACCGTCTTGCCGGTGTTCTTGAGCAGCTTGTTCACCGCGTCGGTGGGCGCGATGGTGAACTCGGCCGGCTTGCGGGCCGCCGCCGCGTGGCCGACGATCTTCGCCAGCACCGGCAGGTTCAGCGCCTTGGCCTTCTCGGCGCTCATCAACACCAGGGCTGCCGCGCCGTCGTTGATCGACGAAGCATTCGCCGCGGTCACCGTGCCGTCCTTCTTGAACACCGGCTTGAGCGTGGGAATCTTGTCGATCTTCGCGTTCTTCGGGCCCTCGTCCTCCGAGAACAGCACCGGGTCGCCCTTCTTCTGAGGCACGCTCACCGGCACGATCTCGGCCTTGAACAGGCCTTCCTTCTGGGCGCGAATGGCGCGGTTGGTCGATTCGACCGCGAACTCGTCCTGGCTGGCGCGGCTGATCTTCATCTCGGTCGCGCAGGCCTCGGCACAGATGCCCATGTGCACGTTGTCGTACGCGTCGGTCAGCCCGTCCGAGACCATCGAGTCCTTCAGCTCCACCGTGCCCATGCGGGCGCCGCCACGCATCTGCATCGAAAGGTAGGGGGCGTTGGTCATCGACTCCTGGCCGCCGCACACCACCACCTCGGCCTCACCGAGCGCGATCGCCTGGTAGCCGTTGACCACCGCCTGCAGGCCCGAGCCGCAGACCTTGTTCAGCGTCACCGCCACGGTGGTGTCGCCCAGGCCCGCGAACCGCGCCGCCTGCCGCGCCGGCGCCTGCCCCACGCCCGCGGTCAGCACGTTGCCCATGTACACCTGCTCGACCAATTCGGGCTTCACGCCAGCGCGCTCGAGCGCCGCCTTGATGGCGACCGCGCCCAACTGGGGGGCCGTGAACGACGAGAGCGCGCCCTGAAACGCGCCAATGGGAGTCCGCGCTGCACCGACGATGACGACTTCACGAGCCATGGTGTTTCTCCTTGGTTGAAATGCGAACCGCAGGCCTCGACGGTTACGCCGCCGACGGCCCAAAAGCAAACGGGCCAGCTCCCCGAAAGGAAGCTGGCCCGCCGCTGTTCCTTCACGCTGCGAAGGGTCTTACTTCTTCAGCTTGCCCTGCATGACGTCGCCCAGGCGAGCCTTGGCCGACTCGGCCTGCTTCTTCAGGTACTCGCGGTAGTCGTCCTCGCCCTCGTGCAGCAGCGCCTTCATCGACAGCGCGATCTTTCGGTCGCTGGTGTTGATGTCGATGATCTTCACGTCGACTTCCTGCGCTTCCTGCACCACGTCGCGGGGGTTCTCGACGCGCTCTTCCTTCATCTCGCTGACGTGAACCAGGCCCTCGATGCCGGCCTCGATCTCGACGAACGCGCCGAAGTCGGTGACCTTGGTGACCTTGCCCTTGACGCGGCTGCCCACCGGGTGACGCTCGGACAGCGTGTCCCACGGGTCCTGGAGCAACTGCTTGATGCCGAGGCTGAAGCGCTCGTTCTCGACGTCGATGTTGAGCACGCACGCCTCGACGGTGTCGCCCTTCTTGTAGAGCTCGCCCGGGTGCTTGACCCGAACCGTCCACGAGATGTCCGACACGTGCACCAGGCCGTCCACGCCCTCTTCGACGCCGACGAAGATGCCGAAGTCGGTGACGTTGCGCACGATGCCCTTGATGACCGAGCCGATCGGGTACTTGTCCTCGAGCACGGTCCAGGGGTTCTGCTCGATCTGCTTCATGCCCAGCGCGATGCGCTTGGCCTTGGGATCGATGTCGAGGACGACCGCCTCGACCTCCTTGGCGACCTCCATCAGCTTGCTGGGGTGCTTCACGCGCTTGTTCCACGTCATCTCGCTGACGTGCACCAGGCCCTCGACGCCCTGCTCGAGCTCGATGAAGGCGCCGTAGTCGGTCAGGCTGACCACCTTGCCCTTGACGCGGGTGCCGACCGGGTACTTCTCGTCGGCGCGGTGCCACGGGTCTTCCTGGATCTGCTTGAGGCCCAGGCTGAAGCGCTCGGCGGTGGGGTCGAACTTGAGCACCACCACGCGAACTTCGTCACCGACCGCGAACATCTCGCTCGGGTGGCCGACGCGGCCCCACGACATGTCGGTGATGTGCAGCAGGCCGTCGATGCCACCCAGGTCGATGAAGGCGCCGTAGTCGGTCAGGTTCTTGACCACGCCCTTCATGATCGCGCCCTCCTTCAGGTTCTTGAGGGTCTCCTTCTTCTGCTCTTCGCGCTGCTTCTCGAGCAGCACGCGGCGCGAGAGGACGATGTTGCCGCGCTTGGGGTTGAACTTGATGACCTTGAACTCGAATTCCTTGGCCAGGTACTGGTCGAGGTTGCGCACCGGTCGAATGTCGACCTGCGAGCCGGGCAGGAACGCCTTGACGCCGATGTCGACCTGCAGGCCGCCCTTGACGCGGCCGGTGATGGTGCCCTTGATGATCTGGTCGTCCTTCACCGCAGCCGAGATCTCGTCCCAGATGCGCATCTTGTCGGCCTTCTCCTTCGACAAGACGACCATGCCGGTGTCGTTCTCACGGCTCTCCAGGTAGACGTCGATGACGTCGCCAGCCTTCACGGTCAGCTCGCCCTTGGGGCTCGTGAACTCCGAGATCGCGACCTGGCCCTCAGACTTGTAGCCGATGTCGACGACGGCGTACTCGCCAGTCACTCGAACGATCGTGCCCTTGATGACCTCGCCTTCCTTGACGAGACCACCGCGCCCGCCCTCCTTGAGGGAGGCTTCGAACATCGCTGCAAAGTCTTCTTCGCCTTCAAAGCCGGTCTGCTGGTTCACGTTCTGCTGCATGAGAGTGGTTGTCCTGAAATGAAACGACGGTACGGCTGCCCGGGTTGGTGAGACGTTCTTGCGCGGGCGCCAGGCCGGTACGCACGCGAAGACACACCCGCCGTCATTGGAAGGTGAGGGTTCGGGCCTTAGGCGAAGGTCCGACTGAACACAAGCGACGGCGCTACTTTGACTTGTCGAGCTTGCTGTAGAGCGGGTTCAACTGGGGGTGCGGCACGCGGGCGGCATAGGCCTCTTCGCCCAGGTGGTAGAGCGCGCCGTCGAGGTCTTCCTCGGCCAGGGTCACTTCTTCTTCCTTGGCGGCGATGGCCTCGTCCAGGTCCTTCATCGTCTGCTCGTGCTGGGCCTTGCGGGCCTCGAGCTCGTCTTCCATCTCGAGAATGCGTCGGTGGGCCAGAATGCCCTGCGCGCCGACCTGGCCGGGCCGCGGCGTGAGGATCTGGTTGAAGTCCCATTCCAGCTCTTCGAGGTGCCGCTGCTCACGCATGATGTGCAGGCGGCTCTTCTTCAGCATTTCCTTCGAGAGCACGATCTTGCCGACGTCGTGGCCTTCGCGCATCTCGAGCTCTTTGTGCTTGTCCTCGGCCATCTTCAGCGAGCGCTTCTGGTAGGCGAAGGCCGACTTGAGCGAGCTGATCTTCTTCTTCATCTCGCGGCTGCGCGCATCGACGCCGGCGACGGCAGTGCGGAACTTGCGAATCATTTCCTGCTGCTCGGCCTTCTCGACCTCCTGCTGATCGAGGAAGTCCTGAAAGGCCGTGTCTTCTTCGTTGAGCTGCTGCTCGAGCGCCGTCACCTCTTCGCGCACCTGGAGCACGATGTCTTCGCATTCGAAGACGCCCTCCATGGCGCGCGGCGCATACTTCGACTCGGCCAGGTGTTCCCGCGCGAGATCGCCCAACTGGAAGATCAGTTCGTCGTACTTCTCCTTCGCCATGTCCGAAAGTCTACCGGGTCGGCGGCGAATTGCAGCGCTTTTGCCGTCAGCTCATCACCCGGAAGCCGGCGCCGAAGGCCGCCAGCGAGGCCATAAGCGACATTCAGAATCCCGTAGCCCGTGCCGCGTTTTTTAAGGGGCGGCTCCGGCCTTCCCTCTGTCACGCAGGCTGGCGCAGGGCTGCCACAGGACCTGCGCCGTAAGTAACGGTAATTACTGTTAGTTACTGTCAATTACTGTCAATTACTGTCAATTACTGTTAACTACGGTCAGTTACTGTCAATTACTGTTAACTACTGTTAATTACTGCTAACTACTGTCAATTACTGTCAATTACTGTCAATTACTGTTAATTACGAGGAGCTCATCTTGCGCTTACGAGG
>CAIWFK010000689.1 GCA_903911905.1 uncultured Myxococcales bacterium | reverse complement strand
GTCACGCTGGTGATCACGCCCGCGCCGACCGTGTGCCCGCCCTCGCGGAGGGCGAAGCGCATGCCCGGCTCGACGCCGACCGCGCGCTCGAGCTCGAAGCGCACCTTCGCGCGATCGCCCGGGCTGACCACCCCATCGTTCTCCACGTGGAGCGTGCCGGTGACCACGGTCCGCGGAGGACTGGCCCCGATCAGCTCGACCACGCCCGGGCAGACCTCTGGGGCACCCGGTTCCCTTCATCGGGGTTGCAGCGCTCCGGAGAAACAAGGCCGCCTCGGCGCGCCCCAAAGACCTCGCAGACGTCGCCTGGCTGGACTCCACGTTCCCGCCGAAGCGATAAAGGCACTGGTCGCAAACTGTGCGGCCCAAGGCTTGCTTCTGCCCGCCCCTCAATGCGAAAGGGTGGCTCGCATTGGCCGTCCTCCCCTTTTCGGGTGCCTCCATGAACCGCGTTCTCCTGCTCGTCGTCGCGCTCGGTGTGACCATTTCTGGCTGCAACTGCGGCAAGAAGCCGGTCGTCGAAACGCAGAAGAAGGAAGGCGAGGCCTGCGGGTCCGACGAGCAGTGCGAGACCGGCCTGTGTGACGCGGCGCCCGGTCAGCAGTCTGTGTGCGTACGCAAGTGCGCCAGCGGCTGTCTGGCGGGCGAGGTCTGCACGCAGCTCACGCCGATGCGGTTCGCCTGTCAGCCTGACGAGCGCAAGCTGTGTCAGCCCTGCCAGGTCGACGGAGACTGCCCCTACCCGTCGGACAAGTGCATCGTGGTCAACGGCGAGAACGTGTGCGGTCGCGACTGCGCGTTCGATCAGAGCTGCCCCATGGGCTACCAGTGCCTCAACGGCAAGGGCACCGACGGCCAGCCGAAGCTGCAGCAGTGCGAGCCGGTCAACGCGAGCTGTGCCTGTCTGGCCCGCGGTGACTTCATGCAGCCGTGCACGGTGACCAACTCGTTCGGCACCTGCAGCGGCATCAAGCAGTGCGACCTGACCGCCAACACCGTGGTGTGCGACGCGAAGACGCCGGCGGCCGAGACCTGCAACGGCGTCGACGACAACTGCAACGGCCAGACCGACGAAGGCCTGGGCCAGACCACCTGTGGTACCGGCGCGTGCGTGCGCTCGGTCGACACCTGCGTGGCCGACGGCGGCGTGGGCGTGTGCACGCCTGGCATGCCGACCGCCGAGCTGTGCAACGGCATCGACGACGACTGCGACGGCGTGGTGGACAACGGCTTCCCGGTCGACAGCGACGTGAACAACTGCGGTGCCTGCGGCCACGTGTGCATGCTCTCGCACGCCACCAGCACCTGCAGCACGCGGCAGTGCCACGTGGCGAGCTGTGACCCGGGCTACGCGAACTGCAACGCCCTCGACCCCGACGGCTGCGAAGTGAAGCTCAGCGACGACCCGATGAACTGCGGCTCGTGCGGCTTCTCGTGCAATCGGCCCAACAGCACCGCGACGTGCGCGAACTCGATGTGCGTCTTTCAGTGCGCGCCCGGCTACTACGATCTCGACGGTGACCCGACCAACGGCTGCGAGTACGCGTGCACCTTCGTCTCGGCCACCGACCTGCCCGACACCCAGTTCGTCGACGCGAACTGCGACGGCATCGACGGCGAAGTGACCAACGGCATCTTCGTCTCGACCAGCGGCAACGATCAGGCCGATGGGTCGAAGGCGCACCCCAAGGCCACCATCGCCGCAGCGGTGACGGCGGCGGTCACCGGGCAGAAGCGCGACGTGTACGTGGCCTCGGGCACCTACGCCGGTCCGATTTCGCTGCTCTTGAGCTCGAACCTGAACCTGGCGGGCGGGTACGACCCGGCGACCTGGAAGCGCTCGAATGCACCCTCGAACCGGGTCACCATTCAGGGCAGCAACCCTGCGCTCAAGATTCAGGGCGCGAGCAACGTGCTGGTGCAGTTGTTCACCCTGGTGGGCGCCGACGGCACGGTGAGCGCGCCGACGGCCTACGGCGGCTTCGTGACCGACTCGACGGGCGTGAAGCTCGAGGCGTTGACCCTCACCTCGGGCGCTGGCGCCAACGGTACGAACGGGGCCACTGGCGCCGCGGGGCTGGCGGGTACGCCGGGCGGTGATGGCGAGGCTGGGTGCATCTGGGACTTCCGCGGCTCGTCGTTTGCGACGCTTTGCCAGTTCGGTTTTTTCACCACCGCGTGCAACAACGGAGCGAGCGGTCCGGTCCAGGGCACGGGCGGTGCGAGCTTCTGTTCGCCCACCGCCTACTCGGGCGGAATCGGTGGCCAGGCTTCGCACATGGACCAGACGAACACCGCCATCAACACCGTCACGCCCGGTATCGCGGGGAGCCCCGCGCCGTTCGGCTCTGGGCTGGGTGGGCAGGGCGCACCGCAGGGCATCAAGCCTTCGGGAGCTCCCTATTTCGGCGGCATCGGCATGAATGGCTCGGCGGGCGCCAACGCCACGGCCGCTCCGGCGGGCACGCTGACGATCAACGGTTGGCAAGTGGGCAACGGGCTCAACGGCGTCGCCGGGCAAGATGGGAAGGGCGGCGGCGGTGGTGGTGGTGGTGCCGGCGGGTGGGTGCCCATCATCAACATAGCCGGAAATCTGTGCCAGGCGTTCGGCTCGGCGGGCGGCGGCGGTGGTGGTGGCGGGTGCGGCGGTGGCGGCGGCCAGGGAGGCACCGGTGGCGGTGCGTCGATCGGGTTGTTCGTCAACGCCTCGACGGTCACCGGCGTCGGCGTGTTCGTGAACACCGGCAACGGCGGCAACGGCGGCAACGGTGGGAGCGGCGGCGCGCCGGGCAGCGGTGGCGCGGGTGGCCAGTCGCCTGACCCGGCCGACACGGGCAGCCTCGCCACGCGTGGTGGCAACGGCGGCGCGGGCGGCACGGGCGGCGCCGGTGGTGCCGGCAGCGGTGGCGCGGGCGGCTCGTCGATTGGCCTCGCGCGCAGCACCACCTCCACCGTCTCGGGCATCAACCTGGGCGCGCAGGGCAACGGCGGCACGGGTGGCACGGGCGCGGTGGCCGGCGCGGCGGGGACGCAGACGGCGCTCCAGACGTTCTGAGGGTCCCGTGGCGTCTTCGCAGCCCGTTCCAGCTGCGCTCCAACGCATCTGCCGCGGGTCGGCGACGCTCGACGTCCGCGAGGTGATCAGCCGTGCGTCGCGAGACACGGCGGAACCCGAGCGGGTGCAGTCTCTGAAAACCCAAACCTCGCTCCGAGCGGGTGGGCTGGGCTGGGTTCGTTCGACGTGCCACGCCCCACGAGCTCCTCGATTCGCGGCGCGACGGATCGACGGGTTCTGGCAGTCACTTTTGCTGTGGGGACAACACAAACGACTGCCAGAACGTCGTCTCGGGGTACTCGTCGACGAAATCCCCGTGGAGCACCGCTGGTTGGTGTCCCGTGCCGAGGGGCTGACTGTGGTTCGCGCGGCGACGGAATACCCTGGTGCCCTCACTCATCGGGGCCGTCTGCTGCAGTCCCAAACCGCTCTCGAGGTGAGTGTCCCCGGCGTGGTTCCCTCGCAGTGCCCTGCCCCACGAGCTCCTCGCTTCGCACCGCGACCAACCGACGGGGTCCTGGCTGACGATGGTTGGTTGGCGTCACGCGCCGAAGGGCTGACGGTGGTTCGCACGGTGACGGAACCCGCTCACGCCCTCCCCCATCGAGGCCGTCGACAGCACGCCAGGTACGGCGCGCCGTGAACCCCAACCGAATACCCACCATCGCCGCCTTCACCGCGACCTTGCTGGTCGGGCTCGCGATTTCCTGCTGGCCGATGTGGCGCTCGGGCTTCGCGCTGATGGAATGCGACCCGGGAGACACGCGGCACTTGAACTACGTGCTCGAGTGGGGGCACCGCTGGCTCACGGGCAACGCGGCGCTGTGGAGCCCGCCCTTCTTCTTCCCCGAGCGCAACGTCGCTGCGTACACGGAACTGCTGCTGGGCCTGGTGCCTTTCTACAGCGCGTGGCGGCTGGTGGGGCTCGAGCCCGACTCGGCCTTCCAGGCGTGGACGGTGACGGTGCTGACGCTGAACGTGATCGCCGCGTGGCTGCTCTTCCACGAGGCGCTGGCGTTCGGCCCGTTCGCCTCGGCGGTGGGCACCTTCATGCTGGCGTTCGGCGGCGTGCGGCTCAATCAACTGAACCACCAGCACCTGCTGCCGCACTTCTTCACCTTCCTGGCGGTGCACGCGATCGTCAGGCTCTTCACCACCGCGCAGCCGCGACGCTGGCTGGTGGTGCTGGCGGCGAGCGCGCTGCTGCAGCTCTACTGCGGCATTCAACTGGGGTGGATGCTGCTCTTCGTGTTGGCGATCGCCCTGGGCTGGTCGCTGGCGTTGCGCGGCACCCGGCCACGGGTGCTGGCGCTGACGAGGTCGAACGCGGGCCTGCTGACGTTGCTCGCGGTGGGCTCGGGCCTGGCGCTCTGGCCACTGGCAGGGCCGTACCTGGCGGCGGGGCGCGAGGTGGGCTTCCGTCAGTTCCTCGACGTGCGGGGCTTCCTGCCGTGGGCGCAGTCGTGGCTGTACCAGGGCCCGCACAACTGGCTGTACGGCCGGCTCGCGGGGCTGCACCTCTTCACCCAGCAATCGTTCGAAGGGGAGCAACGGCTGGGGCTGGGCCCGGTGACGACGATCGTGCTTCTGGTCGGGCTCTGGCGCGCTCGGGCGCGGCCATGGGTGCAGGTGGTCGGGCTGACCTCGTTTTCCATTCTGGCGTTGACCACCACGCACGGGCACGTCAGCCCCTGGCAGGTGGTGATGGCGGTGGTGCCGGGCGCCAATTCGATTCGGGCGGTGGGCCGCATCGCGCTCTTGTTGCTGATACCCGCAGGGCTGGGGCTGGCGAGCGTGGCGAAGGCGCGCCCGGGTCTGTGGGCCATGCTGCTGCTGTGCCTGCTCGAGCAGGGGCAGCAAGCGCCCGACGCCTACGAAAAGCAGCCGCAGCGAGACGACATCGAGGCCGTGGTGCGCTCGGTGCCGAACGACTGTTCGTCGTTCTTCTGGGCGCCGCGAGCGACCCCGGGGGCGATCAGCTTCGACGCGAAGACGCAGCTCGACGCGATGTGGGCGGGGCTGCGGCTGGGCGTGCCGACGGTGAACGGCTATTCGAGCAACTTCCCGCGCGACTGGCGCCTGGTGGACCACGCCATCGGCTCGGCGGAAGACGAGCGTCGACTCCGCGCGGCGCTCGACGACTGGAACCGGGGCCACGCCGTCGACGCCTGCTTCGTCACCCCGTGAGTCAGTCGAGGTCCCACGCGAGGCCGTTGCCGCCGCGCGCGACGACCGAGTCCCAGGTCAGGGGCTTGAGGCGGGTCGTCAGGCGCTGCGCGATGGTACCAGCAGGCCCCCCGGCGACGCGAAGAGCGTGAACCCCCGGTGCGACCCCATCACCCCAGCTTTCAGCACTGAAGAATTTCGGTTGGGGCACGCGCCGGGCCGGCTGCAGACGGTCGTGGCCGAGGTGCCGCCTGACGGGTATCACCTCGGGTCAAGTCAAACCCTGTCAGGAGCACCCATGGCTGAAGCTCACGCAGAAAACCTGATCGACAACCTCGTGAAGTTCGCGACGGGGTCGGTCGGCTCGAAGGTGGTGATGGCGGTGACGGGCATGGGCCTGTCGCTGTTCATCGTCGGACACCTGGCCGGCAACCTGCTGGTGTACGTCGGTCACGAGACGTTCAACCACTACGCCGAGACGCTCAAAGGGAACGCGCCTCTGCTCTGGGGCACGCGCACCGCCCTGCTGATCGGCATTCCCCTGCACTTCTTGACGGCGTTCCGCACCGCGCAACTCAACCGCGCCGCCCGACCGGTGCCGTACGCCTACGAGGCGAAGTCGCCGGCGCGCATGGCTGCCAAGACCATGCTGCTCTCGGGCCTGGTGATTCTGGCGTTCTTCACCTTCCACATTCTGCACTTCACGCTGCACACCGTAGGGCCGATGCCGACGGCGTCGACCGCCAACGGCTCGTGGGACGCGTACACGATGCTGGTGATGGGGTTCCAGAACCCGATCATCGCGCTCTCGTACGTGGTGGCGCAGGTGCTGCTGGCCTCGCACCTCTCGCACGGCCTGTATTCGATGTTCCAGCACCTGGGCCTGTACGGCAAGGCGTGGACCCCGTTCGTGAAGAACGGCGCGTTGGTCGCCGGCTACGGGCTGTGCGCCGCGTTCGCTTCCATTCCTCTTTCCGTCCTCCTGGGAATCGTCAAGCCATGACCCTGAAACTCGACGCACGCATTCCGACGGGCCCGATCGAACAGCGCTGGACCAAGCACAAGTTCGACATGAAGTTGGTCAACCCGGCCAACAAGCGGAAGTACAAGGTGATCGTGGTCGGCACGGGTCTGGCCGGTGGTTCGGCGGCGGCCACGCTGGCCGAGCTGGGCTACCAGGTCGACGCCTTCTGCTTCCAGGACAGCCCGCGCCGCGCGCACTCGATCGCCGCGCAGGGCGGCATCAACGCCGCGAAGAACTACCGCAACGACGGCGACTCGGTCTTCCGGCTCTTCTACGACACCGTGAAGGGCGGCGAGTGGCGGGCGCGTGAATCGAACGTGTACCGGCTGGCCGAAGTGTCGGTGAACATCATCGACCAGTGCGTGGCGCAGGGCGTGCCCTTCGCGCGTGAATACGGCGGTCTGCTCGACAACCGCTCGTTCGGCGGCTCGCAGGTCAGCCGCACGTTCTACGCGCGTGGCCAGACCGGCCAGCAGTTGCTGATCGGCGCCTACCAGGCGCTCGAGCGGCAGGTCGGCGCGGGCACGGTGAAGATGCACACCCGCCACGAGATGCTCGACGTGGTGACCATCGACGGGCAGGCCAAGGGCATCATCACCCGCGACCTGGTGAGCGGGAAGCTCGAGAGCTGGGCGGCCGACACGGTGGTGCTGGCGACCGGCGGCTACGGCAACGTGTTCTTCCTGTCGACCAACGCCAAGGGCTGCAACGTGACGGCGACCTGGCGGGCGCACAAGAAGGGTGCCGGCTTCGCCAACCCCTGCTTCACGCAGATTCACCCGACCTGCATTCCGGTCTCGGGCGACTACCAGTCGAAGCTGACCTTGATGAGCGAGTCGCTGCGCAACGACGGCCGGGTGTGGGTGCCCAGGAAGGCCGGCGACGCGCGCAAGCCTTCCGACATTCCCGAGGCCGAGCGCGACTACATTCTCGAGCGCAAGTACCCCAGCTACGGCAACCTGGCGCCCCGCGACGTGTCGAGCCGCGCGGCGAAGGAAGCGTGCGACGCGGGCAAGGGCGTGGGCCCGGGCGGCCGCGGCGTGTACCTGGACTTCGGCGACGCGATCAAGCGCCTGGGCGCGGACAAGATCGCCGAGCGCTACGGCAACCTGTTCGACATGTACGAGACCATCACCGGTGATGACCCGTACCAGAAGCCGATGCGCATCTACCCCGCCGTGCACTACACGATGGGCGGGCTCTGGGTCGACTACAACCTCATGAGCAACGTGCAGGGTCTGCATGTCCTTGGCGAGGCGAACTTCTCGGATCACGGCGCGAACCGCCTCGGCGCCAGCGCGCTGATGCAGGGACTCGCCGACGGCTACTTCGTCATTCCCTACACGCTCGCCCACTACATCGCGGGCACGAAGGTCGAGAAGGTCACGATCGAGCACGACGCGTTCAAGGAAG
>CAIWFK010000688.1 GCA_903911905.1 uncultured Myxococcales bacterium | reverse complement strand
GTCATTCCGCGCTCGTCGAAGTACGAGACGGGCGAGCGCGTGAAGGCGACCGGGGGAAGAATGTCCCTCAATACGGTGAGCGTTGAGGCAAACGGCGGCGCCGCAGCGGCAGATCCGTTAGTCGGCGTCGCCGCGTCTTCTCCCCAAACCTTAATGACATTGCTCCCGCTGCCCGCGACAAGCGGGACGATGAAGGAACACACCCCTGAGGCACAGGTGCCAGCTACCAGGGTGGGACTCGGAGTCGTCGACCCGTTGCTCGCCCAGGCCCGCACAAAACCCGCCCCAGAATCAACGAAGGTCGCCGTGAGCGTGACTGTCGCCGTGTTGGTGTACGCAGGAGCCGTCGGTACCACCGTCATGGTGGGCGGCGTGCGGTCCAACTGCGCCGCAATGTTGGTGGTCGCGACGTTGCCGACCGCATCCGTCGCGACGTACGAGAATGACATCGGGCCGTCGGCGACACCCGCCGGAATGGCCCAAACAGCGGCCGGCACGTAGACGTGGGCGATGGCAGCGTCCTGGTCGACCAGGGTGCTGGTGACACTCGAGCCGACCGTCAGCGAGACAACGCCAGAGGCGTCGCTTGCGCTCGCGTCGAGGTCAACCGGCGCCGAGTAGTAACGCACGGCGGGGCTCACGACGGAGATGGCCGGCTTCGTGTTGTCGGCCGTCAGCGTCAATGTCGTGTTGCCGCAGTTGCCCAGCGAGTCGCAGGCCCGCGCAACGATGGCCAATGCCCCGTCAGGCACAGTCGCCGTGGGGAAGCTCCCCACGAAGTGCGCAGCGCTCGAGCCCGCGCTCGCCGGGACCGTGGCGCTGGCCGCCGTGACGGTGACGCTCGCCACGCCAGCCGGGTCGCTCCCGTCAGCGGTGAAGTTCAGGGTGCCAGCGACGGCCTGCCCAGCACCGACGGGAAGCGAATTGACGAGGGCACCGTTGGTGAAGCTCGAGGCCCAGGTGATGGTCGGAGGCGCGTTGTCATAGGTGACGCTCGCCTGCACTTCGAAGGGAGCTCCACGGCCCTGCCCGACGTTGGGGGTGACGGCCGCGTCGCTCGCCCAGGCACTGAGGGTAGAGGGGGCACCACCGGTGTCGACCGGCACCACCGCCACCCAGCTCGAGCCCTGCTTCGTCGCCGGGACGGTGGTGGCGCCCGACCTCACACTGACACCCGTGACGCCGGCACCGGTGTCCGTCGCGTCGACGGTGACGGAAATGACCGTCTGGTTGGTCCGCGAGGGTGGGGTGGTGTGCCACGAGACACTCGGCGGCGTGCGGTCCGCGGCGATGCCGGCGACAGGAGTCGTGGTGCAGTTGTTGACGACGTCGCAGGCGGTGAAGGCCACCGAGAGCGCCCCGTCGACGCCAGTCACCGTCCAGCTCCCAGCAACTCGCCCCACCGTCGCGTCGGTGTCGGCGAAGCCAGCAAGTCCCGCCGCCACCAGCGATGCCACACCGCTGGCGTCGGTAGCGGAGGCATCGACGTCGATGGTGGCAGAGAAGTAGCCGGCGACGGGCTTCAAGACACTGATTGCCGGCCTGGTGTTGTCCACCAAGATGGCGGTGTTGGTGGTGGCGCAGTTCGCCACCCGGTCGCACGTGGTGACACTCACCGTGGCGGGCCCGTCAGTCAGCGTCGTGGTGTCGAAGGTGCCGACGAAGTGCGTAGGCAGCGGCGTCACCGTCGGGCTGACGACGAGGTTGGAATTCACCACCACCGTGAGGCTCTGCACCCCCGAGGAGTCGGTGGCCACCAGGTCGAGCGCCAGCGTCCCTGCAACCGTCTTCGAGGCGCCCACCGGGGCAAGTCCCGCCTGCCCGCCATTGCTGAACGTCAGCCCCTGGGTGAGGACGGGCGGAACGTTGTCGAAAGCCGTCGGCGGCGACGTCGAGGGGTAGAGCAGCGAGGTGTCGCTACTCATGGTGTCGTAGATGCTCTGGGTCTGGAGGTCCGCCCTGGCGAGCCCAGTGCGATTGAAGGGGCTGCGGACGAACCGGTCCAGCGAGATGGCCTGACGGAAGCGGGTGGTGTCCGCGTTGAGGCTGTAGGGCATCGAGCCGCCGGTACGCAGCGGCACGCCGCTCGTCTGCCCGTCAAACTGCCCGTCCTGGAGGTCCTGGCGCAGCAACGTCACCAACTGCGGCGCCGCGAAGCCGGTGCCGGCGGTGAGTCCCACCTCCTGAGCGAGGTCCCGGGCGAGCTGGTTCAGCGACACATCGGGAAAGGCCGCGAAGACGACGTCACGCAGCGACTGGGAGCCAACCGTCATCGTCACCGGGAAGGTGGCGCGCAGGTCCCAGGGCGCGATGGTGATGTGACGCGCAAAGAGGGGGTCCACCACCCGCATCGCCGCCGGCAGCAGCACGGGGGCAGGCTGCGAGGGGTTGTGGCCCAGCGCGTAGGCCAGCACCGCCTCGTCGGCCAGAGTCGTCCAGTACGAGAGCGGGCGCTCCAACCTGTCGCCAGCGACGTAGCTGCTGACGTAGCTGGTGAAGGTGAAGGTCGCCGGCAGCGCCACCTGGGAGACGCCGTCCGAAGGGTCGATGTACGAGGCGCTCGAGCCCGTGGCCATCAACTGCACCGGGCCCGAGTAGTTCTCCTGGGTCAGTGTGAAACTGACGCCGCCGTCCACCGTCGCCGAGCTCGACTGCCCCAGCACCGGCCCACCAAGGCGACCTGCGACTGCCGCGCCCGTCGTCGGGTCGATGGCGACGAGCTTCACCGTCAGGCCGTCCACCGGGGCGCCGGCCGTCACGGCCACGACAACCTGACCCAGCGGCACGTTGTCGACCGTCACAGTTGCGGTCGCGTCAGTCGCGGTCCCAAATGAGTCGGTCGCACGGAAGGTCAACGTCGTGGGGCCTTCGAGCGCCTTGGTGGTGTCCCAGGTGGCCGAGAAGGTGTCGGCCGCAGGCACCACGTCCTGGCCGACTCCGGGCGGCGGGCTCACGAGCTCGATTTTCGCGATGGTGGCGCCGGGCGCTGAGGCCTGCGCCGTTGCCGACACCGTGACAGTGGTACCGCGCACCGTGGTGCCGTCTCCGGGCGAGGTGATGGTGATGTGCGGTCCCTGGTTGCTGACGGTGATGGTGATGCTCTTCGCCGACGGGTTGCCCGAGCTGTCAGTGACTTCCGCGCGAATCTGCACCGGCCCGTCAGGCAACGCCGAGACGTCCAGCACCGCCGACAGGATGCCGGTGGTGCCGCCGTTGGCGAAGGTGGGCTGCACGGCGGTGAGTGAGGCCGGCGCGCTGAACTTCAGCGTCTTGAGCTGCACGTTGTCGCTCGCCACGACTTCCACCGTCGTCATGCCGGCCACACCAGCCCCATCCACAGGCTTGGTGAAGGCCAGCACCGGTGGCTCAGTGTCGATGGGCCCCGTGCCGCACCCCGGCGCCGCCATCTGCCCTGGGCAGAAGAGGTACGGGTCGTTGTCGGTACCCACGGCCGCCAGGAAGGCCGTGGTGTCCTGCAGCTGCAGCGCTGAGGCGTTGCGCGGCGAATTGATGAAGCCCGTCATCGCCTGCACCAGCTCCGCGCGCAGCGTGACGCCGGTGAGCGGCACCTTGGAGGAGTTGAGCACCGTGGTGCCGGCAAGGCCGTCCAGGGTCCCGTCAGCCGCGTCCTTCGCCAGCAGGCCAGTCAGGGTGGCGGCATTCACCACCAGCCCCGGGGTGACGCTGCTCGTCTCCGCTTGCTGCTTGGCAAGCCACGAGAGCCCCGAAACCAGTAGCCCCGCGCGCGCCTCGGGCGAAAGGTTGGTGACGCCCGCGACGGTGAGGTCGCCCGGAGTCACGACTGCCCAGTCCAGGTCCCCGAAGTGCTTGTTGAGGTGCTGCCGCGCCTCGGCGTCAGCGTCGACGATGGGCTGGCCCTTGACGACGTGGAAGGCCGTGAGCGCCGCCGCGAGGGTCGAGACAGGCGTGAGGTGCAGGTTGGTGATGACGGCCCCGCCCGTGTACGCCGGGATGAGGCAGGTGAGCTCGTTGCCATCCAGCTTCACCCCAAGGCCGATGGCCTCCTCGACGTAGGTGCCGCTCGAGGCCACGACCAGCAACGGCCCCGAGAAGGGCGGCATGGTGAGTTCGAAGGTACCGTCCGGACCGGTCGTGGCGCTCGCTACCACGTCGCCCCTTTCCATCGCGGCCGAGAGCTTGATGGCCTTCACGGTGCCGGCCACCACCGGACCTTTGAAGACGATGCCGGAGATTTTCCCGGCCGCCGTGCCATTCATCTTCGGGATGACGCCGCCGCCACAGCTGGCCGCCGCCGCCATTCCCATCGCCACCAACGCCAGCTTCACTGCCCGCCGATTCATGGACATGGTGCTCCCTTTCAAAACGCTTCAGTGACGAAGATGGTGAGGTCCGCCGGGGCATCGAGCAACAACGCCTCCTGGGCGGTGGCTCCGCTGGAGCCCTGGCCATTAAGGACCACCTGGCCTGCGGCGCGCGCGACGTCGACGCCATCGCCGCCCGCCACCTTGCCCAGCGCGGCGTTGGCCGTCGTCTTCGCCACCTGCTCTGCGACACCGGGGCCCTGCTGGACAGCGTTGGTGACGCGACGCGAGGGGGAGAGGCCGGGCTTTCGGTCCGCCGCGTCGTACGCGATGGCCTGCAGCGCCGCTTCGTCGCCCGAGGGCAGCTTGAGCCGGTTGAAAGTCACCTCGAAGCGGCCACCTCCAGCCGAGGCCACGCCGTAGACCATGGTGCCGGTGGGCAGCACGACTTCGCCCCGGGGCGCGTAGGCCCGCGCCAGCTTCACCACCACGATGCAGGGGCGGCTGTTGGAGTCGAGTGGCTTCACCAGCTTCACCGGAATCTCGCTGCCCAGCGGGATGCCGAACTTCCTTGGGCCTGCGGCCGCCTGCTTCGCCCCCGGGCCCGCGGCACGCACCACGAAGTCCGGCTCGCTGGCTGGCGCAGTGTGCGGTGCACTCTGTGACGGCGCACCCACCAGCTTCCCGTCGGCCGAGAGCGTCGGGCGCTGCCCGCCGTACTCACGCTTCAGGATGTCGTCGATGGCCTTCGCGTCGGGGTTGCTCCTGGCCGAGGGCTTCACGGCGGCCACAAGGAGCCCCGCGTCGAGGCTCTCCGCCTGGGTGGCGACAGGCAGCGGCGCGGGCATCGGAGCCGCGAGCGGCGGGGGGAGGGGAGCAGGCGTGGCTGAGGCCTTCTTCTCGGCCTCGTCGAGGAGGCTGACGGGCTGCGTGGCGGGGGCGCTGTGGCGCAGGGCGAGCACCAGGGCGACAAGTGCCACCACCGCAGCGAGGCCCAAGCCCACAATCAGCGCGGTGGGCCGGCGCGCGCCCAGCGCATTCGCTGCGAGGTCCCGTCGGAGGCGCTCGAGCTCTGGGTCCACGGCCATCTCGCTTTGCGCTGCCTTCTGCATGGCTGGGAGGGGCGCCTCGAAGGGCGGGGGCGGCGTCACGCCCGTTGGCGCTCGAAACGAGGAGGTCTTTGAGCCGGCTGCCGCTGGGGCTGGGGCGAGTACAGACGGGGCGCCGCGCACGTTGCGAGTCAGGACGACGAGTGGCGGCTTGCGCGGCGCTGTCTCGTCGGGCTGGGCTGCGCTGGCCTTCATGCTGGAGAGCGACACCTCCACGCTGCCGTTGGGGCCGAGCTCCGCACCCGCCAGCAATTCGCCCTCGAGGTGCTTCTTGAGCTGCTCCTCGCTGCTCTCACGGCTGCGGCGACGGAGTTCGTCCTCGGGGGGCAGCAGGAAGGGCTCGTCCAGGACGGCGGCCGGCTTGGGCAACGAGGCGATGAGCTGCTCAACCATCCGGATGACTTCGCGCCCCGCTTGAAACCTGTCGGCCGGCCGAAGTTCGATGAGCTTCAGGATGATGGCGTCCAGCTCTGGCGGCACCGCGGGGTTGAGGCGCGAGGGCGCAATCCAGTTGCACTCGTCGGCGAGCTCGATGAGGCGCTGGTCGACGCCAGAGCCCTCGAAGGCGCTCTCGCCCACGAAGGGCGCGGTGGCATGCAGGCCCGTCAGCAGGCGGTAGAAGGTGCTGCCCAGGGCGAAAAGGTCATGCGTCGGCAGGAAGCGGTAGGGCTGGCCCTTCAGCGCGCCGCGGGTCCGGTAGTAGGTGACGTACTCGGGCGGGAAGTAGTGCTTCGTACCCAGGAGGCTGCCGCGCTCGGTGTTGGTGGCGGCTGCCTGGCCCTTGGCGATGCCGAAGTCGATGAGGACCGGGTAGCCCGCCGGCGTCATCAGGATGTTCTCGGGCTTGATGTCCCGGTGGCTGATGCTGCGGCGGTGGACCTCTTCGAGCGCGTCGGCGAGGTCCCGGAAGGCGTACAGAATCTGGCGCAGCGACGGCTTGTCGCGCTCCACCCAGGTGTCCATCTGGGGCCCCGCGATGAAGGGCATGACGATGATGGGCACGCCGCTCTCGCCGCCGATGTCACCGGAGGTCGGGTCCCACGAGAAGAACTCCGTCACCTCGATGACGGACTTGTGCCGTACCGCCTTGAGGCTGCTGATTTCCGTCGAGATGCGGCGCGACATGTCCGCGAGCTCTTTTTCGGCGCGCGCCCGGGCCTCGGCGTCGCTGCCCGAGACGTCGATGCGCGGTACCTTCACGGCGTAGGTGCGGGTGCCGCGGGTCGCCTTGTAGACGACGCCGAAGCCGCCGCGGCCGATCCTCTCCGACAGCACCAGGTCCCGCAGCAAGAAGCCGGGCGGCAGCTGCTCGAGATTGAATACACCTGGGTTGGTGATTTCTTCTTCACTCATGGATGGGCCTGGGGCGAGGGCGCTTAGAAGCGGAGGTCGGCCAGCTCGAAGTGGCGCGTCCCGTTCTTCTCGGTCAGCTTGAGCGTGAAGGTCTGCCCCGCCGACAGCTGCGGCATGCGGAAGGCCACCACCACCTTCGAGCTCTCGCCCGGCGGAATGGCGTTGAGGGCCTGCTCCACGCTGGTCACCTTCACGTCGACGCGGCTTCCGTTGCCGACCGCCGCCAACTCTGCGCGCTCCAGCACCCAGGTCTTGGTGGGGTCGCGGTTCTCGATGGTGAAGACGAGGTAGGTCAGCTCGAAGAGCCTGAAGAGGAACTGGGTCTCCACCAGCAGCCGGTTCTGCTTGTCGATGCCGCTGCGGTACGCGCGCTTCTCGACGGTCCAGACGTCGGACTTCTCGAGGTCGTGCTGCAGAATCGAGGCACCCAGCTTCTTAACGCCCTCGTCCGCGCCACCCTGGACGCACTCGTCGAGGCGCGCCTGGGTCTCCTGCAGCTGGGTCTTGAGGCGCTGGGTGCTGTCAGCGGCCGCCCGCTCCTTGAGCGCCACGTCGACGCGCACGTAGCGGTCAAACCCGCCAGTGGTGCCCAACAACGCGAAGGTCAGCTGGGTGCCGTCGACCAGGGTGAGGGTGGCGGTGACCGAGGCACCCGCAGGGAGCGCCTCGCGGGTAAGGAGGACCAGCACTGCACCCTGGGCCAGTACGGAGACGCGCTTCTTCGGGTCCGTGATGGCGACCGACTCCGGC
>CAIWFK010000687.1 GCA_903911905.1 uncultured Myxococcales bacterium | reverse complement strand
CGCCGTCGCCGGGCTGGCCTCGAGCCTGCTCTTCGACTGCCCCGAGGGCGGCTTCAAGCTGGCCACGTGGATCCAGAAGGACCCCGCGCCCGACCAGAAGAACGAGGCGCTCTCGTTGACCGGCACCGTGGCCGACGAGGCGGAACTGGCGAAGCTGCTCAAGCAGCTCAAGGTGTGCGCGAAGGAATGACGCGTTCGGCGGCCGACCACGCGCCCGCCAGGAGCACCACGCCGGCGCCTACCGCGGTGGCCCAGCCCGCGGGCTCGGCGTAGACGAAGACGCCGATGAGCGAGGCCGTCAACGGCTCGAGCGCCGTCAACACGCCGGTGCGCGGCGCTCCCAGTTCCACCAGCGCCAGGTTGAAGAGCACGGCCGCGAACCACCCGTTCACCACCGCGCCCACCACCGCCAGCCAGAGCGTGCCCGTCAGCGGCGGCAGCGCGGCGGGCCCGAAGAAGAGCGCCAGGGCCACCACCGCCACCACCGAGTGCAGCGACACGATGGCCAGGGGCCGGTACGCGCGCACCGCGACCCGGCTGGCCAGCACGTTGGTCGCATAGAAAATGGCACTGCCACCACCCAACAGCGCGGTCGGCACCCAGTCGCCCGCCGCTTCCGTTCCCCCGGGGCGCGAGAGCACCAGCGTCAGGCCACCGAGCACCACCGGCGCGGCGATGAGCGCCCGCCGCGAGCGCGGCTCGGCCACCAGCACCGGCCCCAGCAGGGCCACCAGCATCGGCGCCAGGGCGTGCGTCAGCGTCGCCACCACCACCGGGCCGCGGGCCAGCGCCGAGAAATACAGCGCCGCGTTCGCCGCGTCGGCCAGGCCCACCACCACCAGCGCCAGGGTCGCCCGTGTGTCGCGCAGCGCTTCGCGGCGAAGCAGCCAGGGCGAGGGCAGGGCCATCATCAGCATGGTCACCAGCGCCAGGGCCGGCCCCTGCACGCCCGACGCGTGCACGTAGAGCGGCCAGGTGCCCCACAGCACCGCCGCGCTGCAGGCCAGCAACGCGCCGCGCCTGGTTGAAACCAAAAGCCCCAGCGTCGACTCGGCTCGTGCCACGATGCGCGCAAGGTACCCTTCACCGATGGCGAAGACCGAGACCAATCGTCCCTTCCGCGGGCTGATGAACCGCTTTGGCGTGACCCGCCTGGCGCGGGTGACCGGGCTCGATCGCCTGGGCATCGAAGTGGTCGCGGCGGTGCGCCCCTTCGGGCACGTGCTGCAGGTCTCGCAGGGCAAGGGCCGTACCCTGTTGCAGGCGCAGTGGAGCGCGCTGGGCGAGGCCATCGAACTGGCCGCCGCCGAACGGCCCGACCCCGCGCGGTTGGTGTACCGGCGCGACGGCGGTTCGGCGTGGGCCGTGGGCGACGAGCAGGTGGCCTGGGTGCGCGACGACGACGGCGGCTGGGTTCCCGCACAGGAAGTGTATTGCCCGCCGTCGGGGCTGGTGTGGCTGGGGCCGGTCGGCACCCGCTGGCGCTCGAATGGCCTGGGCTTCCACCCCGATTCGCGCGCGCGGGCCCGACGACATGCCTGGCTCGAGGTTCAGGAGCGCGATGCCCTGGCCCGCGTGCTGCCCGACGGGTGGACCGTGGACGCCGTGAAGAATCGCCTGCTCGCGCCCGCGCCGTCGCTGCGCGCGGTGCGGGCGCACGGCTTCGAGGCCTTCGCGGTCGATTGCTCGGCGGGCCCCACGCCGGTGGCGGGCGTGCTGCTCTTCGACCTCGAAGGGGGGCCGGTGCCGCTCACCGCGGGCTACGCCGCCCGGGCCAGCCTGAAGGCAGCGGTCGAGGCCGCGTTCCTCGAGGCGGCCCAGTCACGGCTGACCGAGATTCACGGCGCGCGGGAAGACGTGGTGGTCGGCGAACGCGAGGCCGGGCGGGCGCTGCTCGAGGCCTTGCGGGCCCTTCGGCCCACCGCTCCCCGAACCCGCCGCGGCCCCACGCCCCGGGTGTCGATGGTCACGCTGTGTGAGTCGCCGTGGGTGGTGAAGGCCGTCAGCCCCACGGCGCTCGTCACGGAGTTGCTGTGAGCGGCGCGGTCGACGACGTGGACCTGCGGGCGCAAGGGCGCGGCCGATGGTGCCCGCGGCGGGGCACCCTCCGGTTCGTCGGGTCGCGCTCGGGCCACCGGCCTCGGCCGAGTCCTGGCTTGCGCTGCACCCCGCACTCGCGGCGGGCGAGCGCCCCGGCGTGCTCGGGTGCTGCGCCTCCTCTGGTTCCTCGCAGAGGGGAGCGCCTGATCGCTCGGGTCGCCCACGGCCTCGCGCGTCGTCAGTTCCAGGGTGGAGCTCGCCCATGACGGAGCGCCGCTGGGCTGGCCGAGGCGAAAGCCCTGGCGAACTGGTCGTCTTCCTCGGCCCTTCGCTGCCCCTGGCCGAGGCCCGGCGTCTGGTTCACGCGACCTTCCTGCCGCCGGCCCGGCAGGGCGACGTCTTCGCGGCGCTGCGCCACCGCCCGCGCGCCATCGCGCTCATCGACGGCGTCTTCGAGGCCAGCCCTTCGGTCTGGCACCACGAGCTCATCGCCGCCCACGCCGCGGGGGTGCGCGTGCTGGGCGCCTCGAGCATGGGCGCGCTGCGTGCCGCCGAGCTGCCTGGCGTGGTGACGCCGGTGGGCACCATCGCGAAGCGCTACGTCTCGGGCGAATGGAACGACGACGCCTTCGTGGCCCTGCTTCACGCCGATGCCTCGCGCGGGTACCGGCCATTCACCGTGCCCCACGTCAACGTCTGGGCCACCCTGCGCGCGGCGGTGCGCCGCAAGGTGCTCACGCCTTCCCAGGCGGCGCGGTGGGAGCGACGGTCGGAAGCGACCTTCTACCAGTCGCGCACCTGGGCCTCGGTCCTTCGAGGCGCGCCCGAGGCGCTCGTGGCCTTCGTGGCCCGCTCGGCGGTCGACCTGAAGGCGGTCGATGCCCGGGCCTGCCTGCGCAGGCTGGCGCGCGTGGGTCGCCCCCGGCCTCCGCGAGAGACCCGCTTCTCGAGCTTCGTGCGCCGAGCGCGGTTGCCCTCGCTGCCCGACGACCCGCGGCTCGAGGCCGACGGGGTGCGTACGCTGTTGCTGGCGCAGTTCGCGCGGCTGGGCGGGTTGACGGCCGATGCCCGCCGCGTGGCCTTCCACGCCGACCGCCTGCCTCGCGATGGGTGGGCTGACGACGAGCGCTGGTCGGCAGCGACCGCGATGGCGCTCGAAGAGCTGGTGTCGTCGGCGCCCGAGTTCTTCGTCAGCGACGGCCCCTCGCGCGCCGAAGGGCTCCGGCTGGAATGGCAACGCCGTCGCTCGCGTTGACAGGGAAAGGGAGCGCCTCGTGACGGTTCGCGTGATGACCTGGAACGTGCGGTACTTCGCGCACCGGCTCAAGGGGCTGGCCAGCACCCGGGCCTCGAAGCGCGCCATCGCCGCCGCCGTGGCGGGCCTGCCGGCGCTGCCCGACGTCATCGCCCTGCAGGAAGTCGAGACCCGCTCGATTCGGTCGCGGGCCAGCCGCATGGCCGGGCCTGCCGAGACCCAGCTCGACGTCTTCATGCGCCACCTGGGCGAAGCGATGACGGCTGCGGGGCGTGAGCAACCGTACGAGCCGCTCTACTTTCCCGCGCACGTGTACCGGCTGGGTCGGGTGACCTTCTACACCACGGGGCTGGCGGTGCTGGTCAACCGCACCACGCTGACCACGCTCGAGCACAACGGCGACGAGCCGCACCCCATCACCCACCATCGCAACGAGCGGCTGCGCGGCGTGAAGCAGACCCGCATCGCCGCGCACGTGACCCTGGCCACGAAGGCCGGTCGGCGGCTGCACCTGGTCAACACCCACCTCTCGTTGCCCACGGCCTGGGCGCCGGAGTTCTGGCGGCAGGAACGCAAGATGGGGTTCGGGGTCAACCAACTCGAGGAAGCGAAGGCGGTGGTGGAGTTCGCGGTGCGGCGCGCGGGCGGTGAGCCGGTGCTGGTGCTGGGCGACTTCAATTCGTCGCCGGCCTCACCGGTGTACGAGTACGTCACGGGTCACGCCCATTTCACCGGCGCACAGCAAGCGCTGGGGCTCATCGACGCCACTCGCCCCGACAGTTTTTTCACCGCAGGCTTCATGGCCATGCGCATGCATCTGGACCACGTGTTCGGGCAGGGCGTCACCTTCACCGACATGGAAGGCACGTTGCCCTTCGGCGACGCACGCAGCCCGTTTTCCGGGCTGTCCGATCATTCGCCTCTTGTGACCCGCGTCGACTGGTGAGGCGCGCGCGCGTCGAGGTCGAGCAGTTGGTACCGCTCGGCCGAGGTGTGCAGCAGCCCGCCGTCGATGAAGATGAGCCTGGCGTCGGCCGCCACGCCGGCCACGTAGCGCACCCGGTCACCCTCGACCGACAGCGAGCGCAGCGGGCCGTCACCGGCCGCGGTGGGCTCGCTCCACGCGGGCATCAGCTCGCGGCACTTCTTGTCGCGAATGTGACCGACGACCTGGGTGAACCCGGGCGGCAACCGTCGCGGGTCGTAGCGTCGGCGCGGCGGCCCCTCGAGGTCGTCGGCGTCGGCGAGCGTGGGGTCGGCCGGCCGGTGGAAGAGCGCGCCCCGGCCCCAACGGGTCTTCGCCGAGCCCGGCTGGTGCAGCGGCCGCAGGTCGAGCGCACCGCCGGTCCAGGCCTCGACCCGCTCGTCGAGGAAGGCGTTGAGCGCGTCGGCCGCCCCCTGCGCCGAGTCGGTCGGCGCACCCACGGCGTTCAGGTCGTCGACCGTCAGGCCGGCGTGCACCAGCAACAGCCCCTGGTGGTGGGCGGCCAGCCGGAAGCGACGGGTGCGCAAGAGCTCTTCGACCAGCCGGCGCTGCTCGGTGGCGAACCCCGAGAAGTCGCGGGCCACGCATTCCACGTCGGGCAGGAAGGGGTACGTCTCGAGGAAGGCGGTCTGCGCGGCGAGGTCGACGTTTCCTCGTCGGTAGATGGCGTCGGCCCTGGCGCGTGCCGCGAAGAAGGCCTCGTCGTCGGCGAAGTGCGCCAATTCGCCCACGCGCGCGAGGTCGTGGTTGCCCAGCAGCAGCGTCAGTCGTTCGGGCGGGTGGGCGGCGAACCACGAGAGCAAGGCCACCGCGTCGGCCGTGGCGCGTTCGCGCTCGCTCACCGGCCCCCAGTCGAAGTGGTCGCCAATCGACGTCAGGTGCACGTCGTCGCGCAGCAGGCCGCGGTCGCCCAGCAGGCGCGCCCGGTCGAGCACCTCGAGTACGGTGGCGAACGGGGCCTGGGGGTCTCCCAGCGCGACGTGGTGGCGCACGCCCATCAGACCTCGGCCACGTTGCCGGCGTAGAAGCCGTCGAGCAGGTCCTTGAAGCGGCCCTCGACCACCTTGCGCTTGAGCTTGAGGCTGGGCGTCAGGTCACCCTCGGCCTCGCTCAGGTCGCGCGGCAGAATGGCGAAGTTCTTCACCGACTCGTAGCTGGCCAGGCCCTTGTTCAGTTGCTGCACGAAGGGCTTGATGAGCGCGTGGGTGCGCGGGTCCTTCACCACCTGGGCATAGTCGCCGGCCACGCCGTTCTGCTTCGCCCACGCCAGAATTTCCTCGCGGTCGAGCGCGATCAGCATCACGCAGAAGTTGCGGTTGTTGCCGTGCACCACCGACTGGCTGACGTAGGGGCAGATCATCTTGAACTGCCCTTCGATGGCCTGCGGCGCGACGTACTTGCCGCCCGAGGTCTTGATCAGGTCCTTCTTGCGGTCGGTGATTCGCAACAGCCCGGTCGCGTCGAACTCGCCGATGTCGCCGGTGTGCAGCCAGCCGTCCTTGATGGTCTCGGCGGTCACCTCGGGCAGGTTGTGGTACCCGCGCATCACCCCGCGCCCCTTGAGCAGAATCTCGCCGTCTTCGGGAGCGATCTTCACCTGCGTGCCCGGCAGCGGCGGCCCCACCGTGCCGAACGCGAAGTGGTGGGGCAGGTTGACGAACGAGGCCGCGCTGGTCTCGGTCAGGCCATAGCCTTCGAGAATGAGCAGGCCCGCGGCGTGGAAGAATTCGGACATCTCGCGGGACAGCGGCGCCGAGCCCGACACGAAGAAGCGCAGGCGACCGCCGAAGCGCGCCTTCACCCTGGCGAAGACCAGGCGCTCGGCCAGGCGGTACTGCAGCGCGAGCAGGCCCGAGGGCTGCTGGCCCTTCTGGGTGAGGACCGAGACCTGCCGCCCCACGGCGATGGCCCACTTGAAGATCGCGAAGCGCGCAGCGCCGCCCTTCTTCGCCCCGTCGACCAGCTTGTTGTAGACCTTCTCGAAGATGCGGGGCACCGCGGCCACGAAGGTCGGGCGCACCTGGTTCAGGTTCTCGACCAGCTTGTCGACCCGACCGTCGACCGCCGTCTGGAAGCCGATGGTCAGTTGCGCCACCTCGAGCACCTTGCCGAACGAATGGGCCAGCGGCAGCCACAGGTACTGCAGGTCGTCGGGCAGCAACAACTTCATGTCGGCGATGGCCTGGCCTTCGTAGACCCAGCAGTCGTGGGTCAGAATCACGCCCTTGGGTTTGCCGGTGGTGCCCGAGGTGTAGATGAGGGTGGCGATGTCGTGCGGCTTGACCGAGCGGCACACCGCTTCCCAGTCGGCTGCCGCGGCGCGCGCACCCTTCTCGAGCAGTTGGGCCCAGGTGATGACCCAGCCATCGGCGCTGGGCTGGCCGTCGAAGGTGATGACGGCGCTGACCTGCGGAATCGCTTCCCGCACCCGGGCCAGCTTGGCCACCTGATCGTCGTTCTCGGCGATGACGAAGCGCGTGCCCGAGTCGACGATGATGTACGCGCATTCTTCGGCCAGGTTCGAGGGGTAGATGGTGGTGGTCGCGCCCGCGCCGGTCAGCACCGCGAGGTCGGCCACGATCCACTCGAAGCGGGTGCCCGAGAGAATGGCCACGCGCTCCTCGTGCTGCAGGCCCAGCGCGCGCAGCCCCATCGCCGCCTGGCGCACCTGGTCGCCGAACTGTTTCCAGGTCACCTGCTTCCAGGTCGAGCCCACCGGGTACGAATACGCGTTGGCGTCGGCGCTGACGGCCAGGCGGTGCAGCAGCACTTCGGGAATGGTCGAGAGCTCAGGTGCCACGGGGTCGCTCATGCGAGTCGGTGTCCTTCGTCGAAATCGGCAGATTGCGCTCGAGCGCCTTCGCCGCGCGCTGCAGGGCGGGCAGCACGTCGCTGCGCAGTTCCTCGAGAGAAACCCGGTTGGCCTGGGCGCTGACGTTCATCGCCGCCACGACCCTGCCGGCCCCGTCGGTCACGGGCACGGCGATCGACCGCAGCCCGGCCTCGAGCTCCTGGTCGACCACGCAATGGCCCCGGGTCGCCGCGTCGCGCACCACTTCGCGCAGCCGCGGCCGACTGGTGATCGCCCGCGCCGTGTGCCGCTCGAGTGGCGCGCTGGCCAGCACCGCATCACGGTCGGGGTGCGCCGCCAACAAGACCCGACCCAGCGACGTGTAGAGCGCCGGCAGCCGGGCACCGACCCCCAGGTTGACCGACATGATGCGCCGCTTCGCCGCGCGCGCCACGTAGACCACCTCGAGCCCGTCGAGCACCGCCAGGCTGGCCGATTCGCCCAGCTCGTCGCTCAGGCGCTCGAGCACCGGGGTCGCCAGGGCCGGCAGCGCCGAGGCCTGCAGGTAGGCGTGGCCCAGCCGGAGCACCCGCGCGGTCAGGCTGAACTTCTTGTCGTCGAGCGTCGCGTAGCCCAGCCCGACCAGCGTCAGCAGCAGCCGCCGCGCCGCGGCCCGGGTCAGGTGCGTGCGCTCGGCCACTTCGCTCAGGGTCATGGCGGTGTGCCGTTCGTCGAAGGCGGTGAGCACGCGCAGCCCCTTCTCGAAGGACTCGACGAAGGTCTCGTTGGGTCTGGGGCGTTCGCTCACGGGGAGCCGAGGTGACCGCCGCTGCCGCACTGAGTCAAGCGGCGCGTGCGCTGGGCTTGACCGCGTGAACCTTCGATTCCTACAACCCTGGGGGCGTTCGAAGAGCGAACGGCTGTTCGGTAAACGAACAAATCCACGGGGAGTCGACCATGGCGCGGAACCCTTCGATTCAGCGGCACCATCACATCACCCTGAACGTGGGTGACCCCCAGGAGGACTACGACTTCCACACCAAGGTGCTGGGGCTCAAGAGCATCAAGAAGACCGCGCTCTACGACGGCGAAGAGCCCATCTTTCACTTCTATTACGGCAACGCGGCTGGCGAAGAGAGTGCGCTCATCACCTGCTTCCCCATGAGGCAGTCGGGGCGACTGGCGCGCAAGGGCAGTGGGCAGATCGCGACCCTGGCCCTGTCGGTCGCGCCCGAATCGCTCGATTGGTGGAACCGGCGGCTGACCGCCCGAGGCCTCACGGTGCGGCGGCAGGAGCGGTTCGGCGAGTCGCTGCTGGCCTTCGCCCACCCGTGCGGCATCGACTACGAGCTGGTGGGCGTCAACGGCGATTCCCGGGTGCCGTTCGCTGGCGGCCCGGTGCCGGTCGAGCACGGCATTCGCGGCACGCATGGCATCACGGTGTCGGTGCGCGACCTGCCCAATTCGGAGGAATTCCTCACCGAGGGGTGGACGGGGACCAGGGGCCAGACCGACGGCCGCGTCACCCGCTACGAGGTGGGGAAGGGTGGCACCGGCACCATCGTCGACCTGCGCCACGACGCCGACCTGCCGCAGGGCTCGTGGTCGTACGGCGAGGGCGTGGTGCACCACTGCGCCTTCCAGGTCAGCGACCTCGAGGTGCAGGCGAAGGTGAAGGGCCACCTCGAGGGGCTGGGCTACACCGACGTCAGCGACCGGAAGGACCGCGGCTATTTCGATTCGGTCTACGTGCGTACGCCCGCAGGCGCGCTGTTCGAAGCGGCGGTCTCGAAGCCCACCGGCTTCACCATCGACGAGCCGAGCGATCGACTGGGCCGCAGCCTGCAGATTCCGCCGCCCTTCATGCACCGCAAGGACGAGCTGGTGCGCCACCTGGGTCCGTTGCCGCGCGATTGATGAACCCCCACCTCGAGGTGCCGCTGACCTGGTTGGGCGATGAGCCGGGCCCCGATGGCGTGGGCGTGGTGCTCTTGCACGGCCGCACCCAATCGCCCGCGGCGATGAAGGCGCTGGTGGTCGACCGCCTGGGGCTGCGCCGGGTGAGCGGCACGGCCAAGCCGGCCTGGTACGCCTTCGCCCGCGGCAACCACATCGCCCTCGCCGCGCCGGCCCGCGCCCGGCGGGG
>CAIWFK010000686.1 GCA_903911905.1 uncultured Myxococcales bacterium | reverse complement strand
TTCCCCCCGGCAAGTACCGCGAGCCGATTCTGGTCAGCGGCACCGACGGCGTCGGCACCAAGCTCAAGCTGGCCTTCGCGCTCGACCGCCACGACACGGTGGGCATCGACCTGGTGGCGATGAGCGTCAACGACGTGCTCACCAGCGGCGCCGAGGTGCTCTTCTTCCTCGACTACTTCGCCACCGCGAAGCTCGACGTGGCCAGGGCCGAGCAGGTGATCTCGGGCGTGGCGAAGGGCTGCGAGCTGTCGGGCTGCACGCTGCTGGGCGGCGAGACCGCCGAATTGCCCGGCTTCTACACCCCCGGCGAATACGAGCTGGCGGGCTTCGCGGTGGGCGTGGTCGAGAAGTCGAAGATCATCGACGGCAAGACCATCGCCGCCGGCGACCGGGTGGTGGGCGTGGCCAGCTCGGGGCTGCACTCGAACGGTTACTCGCTGGCCCGGAAGATCGTCGCCGACCGGGGCTGGTCGTGGAGCGCCACCATCGACGGCGTGAAGCTGGCCGACGCGCTCCTCGCGCCCACCACCATCTACGTCAAGCCGGTGCTGGCGTTGCTCGACAAGGTCCCCGTCAAGGGGCTGGCGCACATCACCGGCAGCGGGCTGCCCGGCAACGTGCCGCGCTGCCTGCCTGACGGGCTGACCGCCGTGCTCCACGAATCGCGGTGGAAGCGCCCCGCCATCTTCGAGGTGCTCTCGAAGCACGGCCAGGTGCCCCGCGACGACATGTTCTCGACCTTCAACATGGGTCTGGGCCTGACGGTGGTGGTCGCGGCCGACCAGGTCGAGGCCACCATCGCCCACTTCGCCTCGCACGGCCTCCAGGCGTGGGACGTGGGCGGCATCGTCGCCGGTACGCCGGGCGCCGAGGCCACGGCGGTCGTCGAGCCATGATGCAGGTCGGCGTGCTCGCGTCGGGCAGCGGCTCGAACTTCCAGGCGCTCGTCGAGGGGCTCGCGGGGTCGCAGGCCCACGTCGCGGTGCTGGTGGGCAACGTGGCGGGCTCGAAGGTCTTCGAGCGGGCTCGCGCCCTCGAGGTGCCCACGGTGCTGATGGAGCACGGCCGGTGGCCCACCCGTGAGGCCTTCGATCGGGCGCTGGTCGCCGAACTGCAATCGAGGGGTGTCGACCTGGTCTGTCTGGCCGGGTACATGCGGCTGGTGACCCCCACCTTCCTGCGCGCCTTTCCCCGGGGCGTGATCAACGTGCACCCCGCCCTCTTGCCCAGCTTCAAGGGGCTTCACGGCGCGCGGCAGGCGCTGCAGGCCGGCGTGCGGGTCTCTGGCTGCACCGTGCACCTGGTCGACGAGGGCACCGACACCGGCCCCATCATCGCCCAGGCCGCGGTACCGGTGTTGCCGACCGACGACGAGGCGGCGCTGAGTGCCCGCATTCGAGCGCAGGAGCACCGGCTGTTTCCCCTCGTGGTGCGGGCCATCGCCGACGGGCGGGTGAAGGTCGAACGCGGCGCGGTGACGCTGCAGGAGTGGGTGGGATGACGAGCGCCCTGTCCCGCCGAGGTACCGCGCCCGGCCGCCACGTCTACGACGCCATCGTGCTCGGTGGTCAGTTGGGGGGCGTGCTGGCCACCACCCTGCTCGCCCGACATGGGATGCAGGTGCTGCACGTGCCGCACGACGGCCTCACCGCCCGGTACGATCACCAGGGCGAGCACCTGCCCATTGCCCCGTTCCTGCTGCCGAACCTCAAGACCGTGCCGGTGCTCGACGCGCTGCTCTCGGAGCTGGGGCTCAACCAACTGGTCTCGCGGGCCATGGTTCCCCAGGACCTGCAGGTGCTCACGCCGGGCAACTGGTACGAGCTCAAGCGCGACGAGAAGGCGCGCGCCACCGAGTTCAAGCGCGCCCTGCGCACCGGCGCCGAGGCCTTCGAGCTCGAACTGCAGAAGGCCGTCACCTCGGCGACCGCCGGCGACGCGTGGTTGCAGTCGAAGCCCGACTTCCCCCCAGAAGGGTTCTTCGGGCGCTGGCGCTTCAAGCGGCACCTGGCGCGCTTCGCCGACGGGCTCGAGGCGCCCAGCCCGCTGGCCGCCACCAACCCGCTGCGCGCGCTCGCTCCGCTGGTCGCGCCGCTCGAGGTATCCACGCCGCTGGCCGACACCCGCACCCTGGGCCGGTTCGCGGCGGGCGTGTCGACCTGGCCCCTGGGTCGGGAAGGCTTCTCGAAGGCCCTGGCCGACCGGGCTCGCGAGCTGGGGGCCGACGTGCTGGGCCCGCTCGACGCCGTCGAGGCGCTCTCGTTCGAGGGCTCGACGGTGGGCGTGCGGCTCTTGCGCGGCGACACCGTGTACCGCGCGCCCTTCGTGCTCGCGGCCATCGACCTCGAAGAGCTGACCGCGCTGGTCGCCGAGAACCGCCAGGCGGCCGCGAAGAAGGTGCTGCCCCGGGTCACCAGCACCAGGGCCCTCTTCTCGTTCAACGCCGTGTTGCCCGAGGCCGCGCTGCCCCGTGGGCTGGGCCGCCTGGCCGTGGTGCAGCCGGCCGGAGGCGCCCCCCTGCTGCTCGAGGTGACCGACGCCGCCACCCCCGAGCTGCGGGTGCTGACCGTCTCGACGGTGGCCGACCGCGCGTTGCGCACCGACGAGAAGGCCACCCGGGCCTTCGCCGCCTCGCTGTGGGCCCGACTGGAATTCGTGCTTCCCTTCGCCCGCGCGCAGGTGAAGTTCGAATCGATTCCCTGGCTCGACGCCGAGCAGGTGCACGCCACCAGGACCGAGCCCGCCCCGCTCTTCACCGTGCCGACCGACTCGGCCCTGGGGCTGACCGGGCACGCCACCGCCTCGCCGTGGAAGCGGGTGCTGCTGGCCAACCGGCAGGTCTACCCGGGGCTGGGGCTGGAAGGCGAAGCGATGGCTGCGGTGCGCGCGGTGGAGCGCCTGGAAAAGCTGCTCAAGAAGCACGACCCCCTGAAAGCTGGAAAGACCTCATGAGCACCGTCAACGTGATGGCCCGCGAAGTCTCGGCCAAGGTCGTCTTCTACGGGCCAGGCCTGTCGGGCAAGACCACCTCGCTCAAGCGCATCTACGAGTCGATCAAGCCCTCGCTGCGCGGCGAACTGATGTCGCTGCCCACCGAGGCCGACCGCACGCTCTTCTTCGATTTCCTGCCGGTGCGGGTCGAGCGCGTCGGCGACTACGCCCTGCGGCTGGCGCTGTACACGGTGCCCGGCCAGGTCTTCTACAACGCGACCCGCAAGCTGGTGCTGCAGGGCGCCGACGGCATCGTCTTCGTGGCCGACTCGAACCCCGGCGCCGACGACGCCAACCGCGAGTCGATGGCCAACCTGGAAGAGAACCTCGCCGAGCAGGGCATTCGGCTCGAGAACTTCCCCCTGGTCATTCAGTACAACAAGCGCGACCTGGCGCAGGGCATGCCGCTCGAGCAGATGAAGGCGGCGCTCAACCCGCGCGAGGTGCCCGAGTACGCGACCTGCGCGACCAACGGCGAGGGCGTGCTCGACGCGATGAAGGCGATGATTCGCCTGGTGATCAAGGACCTGCGCGCCCGCAAGGTCGTGCCCACGCCCAAGGCGCCTTCGGTGCTCGACCGCGAGAAGGATCGCGATCGCGAGAAGAAGACGCCCAGCGGCATCACGAAGGAAAGCGACACCTCGCTCGAAGATCACATTCAGCAGCACCTCTCGCAGGTGTCCGACGCGCCGCGGGTGCCGCCCACGCTGGGCCCCATCGCCTCGCTGGCGCCGCACGTGCTGGTCGACCAGACCACGGTGGCCGAGGCGGCGTTCGAGAAGGGCGACTTCGATGGCTGTGTGCGGGCCTGCGTCGAGGCCCTGGCGCGCGCGCTGGCCTTCGCCGGCGACGGGTCGATCGCCAACCAGGCCTACCTGCTGGGCATGAACGGGCGCGACATTCTGGAATTGCAGACCCGCGCCCTTCGCGGCGCGGCCCGCATCGACGACGCCGCGCTCGCGCTGTACGTGCTCTCGCAGGCGCTGGTGCGGCTGAGCCAGGCCGGGCTGCCGCCGGCGACCTGAGCCGTCAGCTCGAGCCCTGGGGGCGCAGCACGCCCATGCGCAACAACCGGGTCATCGACTTGAGCGTGTCGAGTTCGCGCTGCGGGCTGGCCAGCACCACGCTCGACACGTCCCACCCCGACTGCAGGTGCGCGACCAGGGTGCGCTCTTCGGGCCGCAGCGCGGACAACGTCGAGGGGTCGTGCACCACCTCGAAGGTCGTGACCGGCGGCAGCTCGGCGTAGAGCGCGGCGACGTGCTCGCGCTCGGCCAGCCGGGCGAACTCGCGCACGCGGCGATCGCCGGGGTCGCGCTGCATCAGCGTGTGAAGACCAGGCCCGCGGCGTCGAATTGGCGTTCGCGCAGCAGCACCGCGCCCTTCTCGAGCATGTCGGCGATGGGGT
>CAIWFK010000685.1 GCA_903911905.1 uncultured Myxococcales bacterium | reverse complement strand
TTGTCGCCCTTGTCTCCCTTCGCGCCCGCGACGCCAGCAGGCCCGGTGGGCCCCGTCGGCCCAGGAGGCCCTTCCGCGCCTGGCTCGCCCTGCGGCCCGGGCGCACCGCTGCCCTGGTTGCAGGCGCTCAGCAGCATGGAAAGTGAGGCCCCCACCAACACCGCGTGCCACGCAGTCCGGTTCATTCCCCAGCGTCTTGCACACTCGGGCGACCGGTTGGAAGGCCCTCTTTCCACAGACTGCGTGGGTCGATGACGGGCGCGTTCACCGTGGTGTCGAGCTCGAGTTCATGTCGCGACTGGTTCTTCGTGCCGCCCACGCCCTGCGAGCGCACCTCGACGCGGTTGCGACCTTCCTTGAGCGTGACCTTCGCGGTGAAGGTGCCGTCGGCGCCGGTGGGCACGACGTGGCCCTGCACTTCGACCAGGGAACCCGGCTCCGAATTGCCGGCGACGGTGATGATGCGCGTGTTCAACGTCGAGCGCGAAGGCAGCGCCACCTTGAGCAACAGGCTGCGCGGCACGGGCACCGGCGCGCTCGGCGGCGCTCCCGGCTTGACGATCGACGCCTCGCCCGCGCGTACGATCACCACCCGCCCCTGCCCCGAGAAGAAGACCTCGCCCGACTCCGTTCCCAGGGCCACCGTGCCATGGCCGTTGGTCGCCACGGTGAACGTACCGGCGTCGGTGGTGGCCATCGCGTCGCTGCCCGCAGCGTGAACTTCGAAGGTGTGCCGACCGGCACCATGCACCCTGGCGTGCGCCATGCCGGACTCCAGGAGCAGCTTCGAGATCGACGCCGACAGCTCACCCAGGCCGACTTCGGTGCCAGGCTCCATCTTCACTTCCCAGTACTCGCCACCGACGAGCAAGGCGTAGCTGCCGTCGGCCGTGCGCACGCCGTCGTTGGGCGCCAGCACCTCGCCGCCCTTCGCGTCTTCCCACCCGCCGTCGAGCCCATGCCGCACCTGCACCTGGCCCGAGACCTCGGTCAGCTTGAGTTCGGGCAACGGCTCGCCGGCATCGGCGGTGATGGTGGTGACCACCGGCATGGCAGGAGGAGGCGGCGGGGGTTCCCGAAGAAAGACGAACCAGGCCAGCGGCACGAGCGCCGTGATCGCGAGCAGACCTGCCACGAAGCGGGCGTTCGAGCGCTTCACGAGAGCAACGCTCCCGAGCCCGCACTCGCGGCCGGCACCTTCGCCGCCGTACCCGCAGGCTTGAGCACCACCGTGAAGGTCGAGCCAACCGACGGTTCGGTCTGCACCTCGATGCGACCCTGGTGTTGTTCGATGATGCGGTACGAGACCGAGAGCCCCAGGCCCACGTTCGACCAGACGTCCTTGGTGGTGAAGAACGGCTCGAAGATGCGCTCACGGTATTTCGGGTCGATGCCGCGGCCGGTGTCCTCGACTTCGATGGCGGGCACCGGCTCCGCCACCACCCGCAGCGTCAGTTCCTTGCGGGTCGACCCCTTCATCGCCGTGCGGGCATTGGCGCAGAGCTGGAAGAGCACGTGTTCGAGCGCCTCGGGGTCGGCGTCGACCATCACCGGCATGGCGGCAGGCTGTTCGACCAGCGAGACGCCCGCATCAGCCAGACGAGCCGCTTCGAGCCGCGAGGTGCGCGCGAGCACCTGGTTCAAATCGACGGGGGCCAGGGTGACGCCCGACGAGCGCTGCGAGAAACGCAACAACTGCTGGGTGATTTCCCGGCACCGGCGGGCACTCTGTTCGATCTGTTGCAGCAACGCGAAATCGGGGTCGGCGGCGGCCTTTTCCATCAAGAGCAACTGCGCGTTGCCCAGAATGCCGACCAGCGGGTTGTTGATTTCGTGCGCCACGCCCGCGCCCAGTTGGCCGAGCGCCGCCAGCTTCTGCGCTTCGATCAATTGGGCCTGCGCCGCGCGCAATTCCGCGGTGGCGGCATCGACCCGGGCCTTCAGCTCGTCGTTCCAGGTCAGCAGTCGAGCGCGCGAGGTCTCGAGCTCGGCGCCCATCACGTTGAAGGTGCGGCCCAGCTCGGCCAGCT
>CAIWFK010000684.1 GCA_903911905.1 uncultured Myxococcales bacterium | reverse complement strand
TGCACATGTCTGCCACACGCCCTCCGTGTGCACCTTCCGCGAGCACCGGCTCGACCCGCAGCCCGACCTGACGATGCCCGCTGCCGTGCAGCCGCTCGATTCGGGCCAGCCCCGAGCCCACCACCAGGCCCCGCGCGCCGCCCTGCACCGAGAGCGTCGAGAGCGACACCGCGCCGTGGGTGGTCACCACGTCGCGCTCGCCGCCCTCGACCACCAGCACCACCGTGCCGCGCCCTTCGAGCGAGGCGCCGTCGTTCAGCTCGAACGGCCCCGCGTACAGCCCGCTGGCCAGGTACACCCGCACCGCCCCCACCGCCGGCGGCAGGCGCTTGAGCGGGTGGGCGCGACTGCCATCGCCGTCGGGCAGCGCCGAGGCATCGACGAAGAGCTCGGGGCGTGGCGGCGGGCCCGGTTCCACCACCGGCACACGCGCGGCCGGGCAGGCGACCAGCAACAGGCCCACCAGGAGATCGACCCCGATCAACCAGCGATCGCGCCGAGGCCGATTTTCCGCCTCGTTCCGGCACTTTCGCGCCAGCCCGTGATCCACGAGCGGGGCATTCTGATCAGACATGAAAACCCCTGATTTCCTTGTCTGTCATTGATTGACGCCGTCGATCGCCGTCTGGTACTTCGCGCGCCCCCGCATCGTGGCGGTACGGGGAAACCAAACGAAGTTTTCGTCGGGAGGGACGAAGATGACCAAGGCAGAGCTCGTCGAGGCGGTTTCGCTGCAGACCCGTTTGACCAAGAAGTCGGCCGCGGAGCTGATCGACGTGGTGTTCGACAACATCGGCAAGGCCGTCAAGGCCGACGCCCGCTTCAGCTACCCCGGCTTCGGCACGTGGAGCATTCGCACCCGCAAGGCGCGCAAGATCCGCAACCCGCAGACCAACGAAATCATGAAGCTCAAGGCGACGAAGACCATCGGCTTCCGCCCGGCGAAGGAGCTCAAGGCCACGCTCTGAGCGCGACCTTGACGCTTCACCAGAACGGCTCCGCGGCGCACTCGCCCGGAGCCGTTTTCCTTTTCCGGTCACGGCCCGAGCAGCGCGGGGTCGCCGGCGCCACCGTCGCCGTAACGCCGCACCACCTCGGCCAGGGTCAGCCCGCGTGACTCGGCGATGGCCTGCACCAGCGCACCCGCATCGACGAAGAGCAGCTCGTCGGCGGTGAAGAGCGAGACGAACACGCCCGGCGTGTGGGGCAGCTTCGCCCCGCGGCAATCGAGGAAGTAGACCAGCTTCGGCAGGGCCCGGGTCTGCAGCCAGGTGTCGGGGTCGAGCGCCGGCAGGGCCAGCTCATAGCTGATCGCCAGCGACTGCTCGCTGCCCCGCTCTTCGCGCGCCGCCGCGATGGCCTCGTTGGCCTGCACCGCGTTCGCGTGGCCAAACGCCAGGGTCTGCACCGTCGCCAACAGACTCATCGAATGACCTCCACCCGCGCACCATCGACCGGCGGCGGCGGCAACGCCAGCTCGGGGTCGAGCGTCTCACCGTCACGCCACACTTCGAAGTGCAGGTGCGGCCCGGTGGCCAGGCCCGTGGCGCCCGCCAGCCCGATGACCTCGCCGCGCTTCACGGTGTGACCTGGCTCGACCATCAACGTCGACAGGTGGCTGTAGCGCGTCGACCAGTGCTCGTCGTGCTGCAGTTCGACCTGCTTGCCGTGCCCGCCGTTCCACCCGGCGAAGACCACGGTCCCGCCTCGGCGGCGCGAATGGGCTGAGCGCGCTCGGCCGCCAGGTCGATGCCCTGGTGGAACCTGGGCTCGTTGCGAATGGGGTGCTGTCGGTCGCCCCAGGGGCTGGTGACCTCGACGGGAAAGGTCGGCCAGAGGAAGGCCCTGGGGTTGGCCCGGGGCCTGCGCTCGGTGAGCGCGACCAGGCGAGCGCGAAGGCGCGCGAAGGTGTCGGGCAGGCGTTGGGCGAGCGAGGCGGGAATGTCGCCGAACACCGCACGATCGTCGTCGAACGCGCCTTCGAGGGTCAGTCGAAGGCGGGCCAGTTGCTGCGCGGTGGGCGTGCCTTCGAGCGTGCGGTCGACCAGCGCGAAGGCCTGGTCCCAGGCGTCGACGTGAGCCTGGGGCATGGGCGCGCCGTGGGGCGTCGCTCTCCTGCTGGCCGTGGTGGCCCGCACGAAGCTGGCGAGGCCGTCGGACAGGTCGCCGGAAATCATCGGCTCGTCTTCGCCCAGCACGGTGCGCGGCGAGACCTTCGGCGGCGCACAGGCCACGAAGCAGACGAGAACGGCGAACGAGAACCGGGCCACACCCCGACGGTACCAGACGCAAGACCGGGAAGGGCCGTCGTCCATTCTGATGGCGGCCCCATCAGAATCATTCCACCAGCGACAGCACGTCGAGTTCGAAGATGTTCACCACGTCGTACGCCCCGCTCACGCCGCCCACGCCCGAGGTGAAGCCCGCGAAGAACGAGAACGCCGACATGTTGATGGCCGCGGGGTCGTCGCTGATGACGAGGGAATAGCGTCGGCCCGCCTCGAAGGTGACGGGCACGAACGTCGAATCGCCCCACGAGTTCCAGGTGCCGCGCTGGGGCATGATGAGCGGGCCGTCTCCCACCGACACTCCGTCGTCGCGGGTCACGCGCAGGCGCTTGACCGCGCAGGTGATGCCCGAAGTGACCGGGCCCGCGCCGTTGCCGTACCGCACCTGCACCAGGTGGGGTCCGGTACGGGTGGCCAGGAAGTCGGCCTGCAGCGTGTCGCCCGGGGCACCCCAATCGCGATAGAACTGGTGGCCGTAGTCGGTGGTCCAGGTGCCGCCCACCACCGTGAAGTTCGCCGAGGGAATGGCGACGATGCGGCTGGCCCCGGTCCCCCACCAGCAGACCGGCTCGGCGTGGTGCGAGACGGTGCCGGTCGCCACGTATTTCTGCACCGCCGTGTAGCAGGCGCTGCGACCGCTGGCGGGCGCGCTGTCCTGCCAGAAGGTGGTGGTGCCCGGCAGGCCGGTGACGATGCGCTGGCCGTCGCGAAAGACCTCGAAGGTGACGTCGGCCGGGTTCTCGCCAGCGCCGTCGAGCGTGACGGCGAGCAGGCCCGCCACGTCGTGCACGCTGGTCACCGAGGGCGTGAGCGGCCCGAAGAGCACCCGATAGTTCGAGACGTCGGCCACGAAGGTGATGGGCGCGCTGGGGGCCGCGGGCTCGGCGAGCACCACGTCGACGAGGTTGCGCGGCTGCTCGAGCATCAGCGCCGCTCCGCGTGGCTGCACCACGCCGTTGAGCCGAACTTCGTCGACCGTGTAATTGCCGCCGCCGTCGGTGAGCGGCGGAAAGCGAAGGCGCACGCTGACCCGACGGTCCTGGAAGGCGAGGTCGTTGAGCACCAGGGTGGCGGCGTCGCCGAACAGCGCCCGACGGGTCTGCCGGGGCACGAAGGGCGCGACCAGCAACCCCACCCCGTTCTTCGTGTCCACCAGTTCGAGACCCAGCAGGCCCTTGACCACCATCGACACGTAGCCGGCCACGCTCCAGAGCTGCCGCGACGAATCGAGCACCGGGCCGCTGGTGGCCCCGTCGGCCAGCCAGGTGGTTCCGCTGACGAGCTCGAGGTTCTCCATGTTCGACGCGTTGAGCGCGGCGCCCCGCACCAGCGAGCGAAGGTGCGCGTCGAACGCGGCGCCATTGCCGACCTTTCGCGCCGCGCGCGCGGCATAGGCGGTGACGAACGGCCAGATGGCGCGGTTGTGGTAGATGGGCGTGAGCTGTTGCTCGGGGAAGATGACCGGCGAGCCGAAGGCGAACAGCGGGTAGTGCGCCATCACCGCCTGGCCCTGCGCGTCGCTGGCGACTCCCAGCACAATCGCCAGGGCGTTGCCCAGCAGGTCGAAGCGCCGGGTCGGCGCGGCATCGAGCGCGGTGGGCAGGTACGCCGAGAAGAGCTGTTGCTCGGGCAACCAGAAGCGTACCGCCAGCAGCGCACGCAGTTCGTCGGCGCGGGCCGCCCAGGTCGCCGAGCGGGCATCGCCCTTCTCGAGTGCGAGTTGCGCGGCGAGCTCGAGCAGGGCCAGGTGCGCGAGGTTGTTCGAGAGCGACTTGCAGGTGGCGATGAACTGCACGTTGGGCACTTCCCACGACGGGTAGGACTGTTCGCGCCAGTCGAGGAACGACTGCTCTCCGCGGAACAGCCCGTCGGCGGCGTCGAAGACCTCCTCACGGTCCTGCGCCTCGGTGTCGACGATGGCCTCGAAGGCGCGATCGCGGAACGACCGGCGCGCCTCGCCCGTCAGGTGCAAGAGCAGCTCGCGCGCGCCGAGCGCCCAGACCACCCGGTCCGACGAGACGGGGTAGCTGCCTCCGGTGCCGGTGTCCTGAATGATCTGCGGGCTGCCCCCATCACGCAACGGCGAGAGCTTGAAGGCCAGGGAATTGGCCGCCCGCTGAGGGTCCAGGAAGCCCAGACCCAGCTCGCTCGCGTACGCGGTGTCGCGGGTCCACACGAAGGTCCACGCGAACCCGGTTTCGAAGCAGCCGCCGCACGGAACGCTGGCCCCGCCGTTGAACGACCCGTCGTGGACCTGTGAGACCGACAGCTCGGCCGACTCGGCGAGCGCCAGTTGAAACAAGCCGTCGAACATCGCGTTCCCCGACGAGAGCGAAGGCCGTTGCTCGTCGAGCGTGCGCGGGTTGGGCGGCGCAGGGTCGCGCAGCGTGGCGGTGGTGCTCAACACGAACGTCCGATGGCAGGCCGAACCAGAAAAACGCATGCGCGCCGTCCCCGCGGAGTCCACCACGTCGCCGGGCAGCACCCCGCCGTTCTCGGACTGCAGGCACGAGGGCACCACGAAGGCCGAGCCGGCGTCGGGGGCCCCGGCGTCGACCACCTGAGCACCGCCATCGAGCCCGCCGTCGCCACCACCGACCGTTGGCGAGCACGCGCACGCGCCCATCACCATCAAACCGAAGAGCTGGCGTCCCGTTTTGGTCATGACGGGTCAGCGTTGCAACCGGCAGACCCGGGCCGGCCGTCACCTGAAGCGAGGCCTGGAGACCTTCTTGCAGCCGGCCTGTTCGCGAACCGCAGCGGCCCTGAGGGCTGCGGACACCAGCCGCGCGCTCCGCGTGGCTGACCGTCTTTGTGACTGGAGCAGACATGAAGTCGACCGTTCGATTGGCAGTGCTCACCCTGATGGCGACCTGGCCCCTCGCCTGTACCTCGACGACCAGCCCTCCCGGCGTCGTCGCCGGTGGCGGCGGAATCGGCGGTGGCGGTGGCGGCGGCGGCACGGGCGGAGGTGATGCCGGCGTCGTCGCTCGCGCCTGCGACAACGGCACGCTGCCAGCGACCATCGAAGCCGAGGCGCTGCTGCTCGACGGGCTCACCGCTCGAGATGGAGGCGACGGCGTGGGCTACGTCGACGCGTTCGACCAGCCGGGCAAGCGCATCGGCTTCA
>CAIWFK010000683.1 GCA_903911905.1 uncultured Myxococcales bacterium | reverse complement strand
GGAGGTGGTGCGGCGGCTCTTCACGGCCAGCGACCCGAACCCCACCCTGGATACCGTGGTGCGCCTGGCAGTCGCGCTCGACTGCAACCTCGGGCTCGAGCCACGAGTGTCCGGCCGTCGGGTTCGGAAGTTGGCGGCTCGCGAAGTCCGCGGCTGAGGTCAGGCCACCGACCGTGGGCTTCGCTTGAAGTACTCGAGCCCGAGCGCGCGCACCTGCTCGTAGTCGTTGTTGGTGAAGGTCGTCTTGAACCCCTTCCGCATGCCCGTGATGATCACGAGGCTGGGCCCGCCGAGGCCGACACTGGCGCCATCGCGCTCCAACACGCAGAAGAGCCTGAAGTGCTCGCGGCTCTCGCCATCGGTGCGGGCCTCAAAGAAGCCGCTCATGTTGCCGTGCATCGCTTCCCATTTGCCGCCTCCGCTGAACATCGGCGGCGGCGCGTCTGCGACCGCAGTGATGATGGCGACCAACTTCGCGCGGACCGACGTCGGACAGGCGTCGAGAAACTCGCGACCCGGCACCGACTGCGCGGGGTCGTCCTCCTTGTGGCGCTTGAAGAAGTGGATGCGCCAGGGGCCCTTCCACTTCGTCGCTCCCCGTTTCGATTTCTTCTTGCTCACCCGCAGCGCTCACGCAGCCCGGCGTTGGTGCGATTGACGTCGAAGCCCTCGGGGTCGAAATGGCCACCGACCCAGGTGACGAGGTCGTCGTGCTCTTCGTCCTTCTCGTCCTTGAGAACCTCGAGCAGGTGCTCGTACCCACCCGTCCCTCCGCAGTCTTCAGGAGGACACGCGCGCGCGCCGCCGACGCAGAGCGGGTACGGCAGGCGAGCATCAAACTCGAGCTTCTTCTCGACCTTGACCTCGTGGCGCCACCCGTCACCGAAGTCGTACTCGTACCCGATGCTCTGCTCCTCGCCGATGAGGTCGTCGAGCCGCACCTTGCGCTCGTCTTCCAGCTCAAGCTCCTCCGAGTCGGGCATCGTCACATCGCCGAAGCGCCGGTCACGCAGGATGAACTGGTGAAGGTGCGAGTTCGTCCACCCCATCACCTCGTTCACCGCGGTGTGAAGGTCTGCGAGCGTGATGTTCGACGGCACCAGCAGCTTGCGCCAGACCGGCGGCGTGACGTCCTCGAGCTCGACGTGGAGTCGGAACACAGCGGCGGTTTTTCTCGTGGCTCGCTTTGGCACCCGCGGAAGGTACGCGACCTACTCGTCGGTCGTCACGCGGAAGCGCTCGAGCCACTCAATCAACGCCCGCACGCGAGGCTCGAGCGGCTGCGCTTCGCGCGGCGGGCCGCTCGGTCGCCGCGGTGCGCGGGGACGCGGCGTCCGCGGCACAACGGGCAGGCGCGTCAGCTCAGCGAGGACATGGCGCATCGAGAGCGCGACGCCCAGCTTGGACGACCAGTCGAAGTCGGAAGGCGCGGTGATGAAAGTGCCTGCAGCGACGTCCCAGGCAAGGAAGGAGAACAGCAGCGAGGCGCTGCGGCGGCGGTTGAGCGGGGTGAGGTAGGCCCACAGTGAGGAGCGAATGACGCCCTCCTCGCGCTGCGCCTCGGTGAAGGGCTCCGGGAGGTGCGCAAGCAAGCCGCTGAAGCGGTTCTCCACCTCGGCCGCGTTGAGCGGGTCGCCGTCGCAGCCGAGGGTTCGGCAGCGGTAGTAGCGCGGCGTCGCTGCTTTGAGGGCGCGCATCGGCACGTTCGCGGCAGGAATCATCGCCCTCTCGCAACGCGCGCACTTGAGCGTCTTGCGAAGGATGAACGGGTCCTCCTCCGTCGAGAGACGTCGCATCGAAGCGCGCGCTGTTCGACGCTCGGCGATGGCTGCTCCCGCGCGTTCGAAGAGGTCTGCAGAGACGAGGGGCTCGTGGTCGCTCGGAGCGCCATCTGGGTGCCGGCCCATGTACACGGGGTTCCGGAGCAGCCGCGTCACGGCGCGGGCGGACCATCGAGCGAGCGCCCCGCCCCGCCGCTTCCCGTCGGCTGCAATCTCCGCGGGAAGTGTTCCAGCCGCCGCGCGCGTGAAGCACGACCTCACGAAGGCGGCTTGTTCCGGGTGGGGCACCAGCTGCTTCGTCTCGGCTGACGAGGTGTAGCCGAAGGGCAACCGGCCCGCCGAGCGGAGGCCCTGAGCTCGCCGTGCAGCGTGCGCGTCTCGCAGTCGCTCGGAAATCATCGAGTGCTCGAACTCAGCGAACGTGGAGAGCATGCTGAGTTGGAGCCTGTCGAGCGCGCCACCGCCAGACGCGAGCGCCCCGTCGACGAAGGAGATGCCGACGTTGAGCCGCGTGAAGAAGTCGAGCAGGTGGACGAAGGCGCTGAGATTGCGGGAGAGCCGGTCAACCCGGTGCACCACCACCTGGTCGATGTCCCCGTTCTCGGCGGCGAGCATGAGGTCGATGAGGCCGTCGCGCCCGAGCGTCGCCCCACTCTCACCCTCGTCGTCGAAGCGCTGCACGAAGTGCCACCCGGCCGTGCTCCGTTGCTCGATGAAGGCGCGGCAGCGCTCGGCCTGCAGCTGGCACGAAGTGACCGCGGCATCGACGCCTGGTCGCGCCACGGACTGCCGCGTGTAGATGGCGCAGCGAACGTCGCTGGGTGTGGGAGTTCGGGAGGCCAAGCGGACGCGAAGGGTATCTGAGCCATGTCGTCTCCAAAGCCGGAACTTCGCGGCTGGCGGGGACCACACCTCTGGTGACCAACCTCATCCAGTCGTTCTGCGCGGCTCGACGGCGCGCAACAGTTTGAAGTCCTGAACGACTTGCCACGCGGTCGCGAACGAGCAAGAGGCCCGGCGCGCGACCTCGGCCACGCTGAGCTCCGGCGCGCGCTCGAGCACCGTCCACACGTCGGCGCGCCAGGTCGGGCCCATCAGCAGGCGGTTGCGGTAGCCGGCATGGCGCCGGGCCAGCGCCTCCGGGGACAAGGCGTCGACCTCGCGGTCACGGAGCGTCCCGGCTGGGGCCTTCAACTTCGAGCCGACGAAGCGTGGGTCTTCGCCGCGGCGCTTCAATTGGAAGTCCGTGCCCACAGGGAGCAGGTCGACGCGAGGACCGTCATACGCGGTGTGGAGCCGTGCGAAGCGGCGGTCCTTGGCGAGCCACGAGGCAATAGCCGCCCAGTAGGCACGCACCCGCTCTGAGGTCTCCGCCGCGGCGAGCCGCACGAGTCGGTCCGCGTTGACGTGCGTGTGGTGAACGCCAAGCCAGGTCGTCAGGACCGACAGCACGCGGAGATCGCTGTCGTCCATGCCGAGGGAGGAGGCATGAACAAGCGTGGCCTCGAGGTCCGCGTCCGTACGGGGCTTCGCGGCGAAGTTCATGCCGATGCCCACCATCCGCG
>CAIWFK010000682.1 GCA_903911905.1 uncultured Myxococcales bacterium | reverse complement strand
GTCTTCAAGGGCACCTTCGACGCGCTCTTCCTGCGCGCGCTCAAGGGCCGGCTCGACGCGCCCTCGCTCGCCGCGCTCAAGACCGCGGGGCTGGACCTGGGCCGCGAGCTGTTGCCCGCCTACCCGTACCCGGTGTTCGAAGAGAGCCTGCGCCTGACCCTGGCCGCGCTCTACGGGCCCACGCCCACCGTGGCCCAGTACCGCGAGTTCGGCCGGGTGTGGACCGACGGCTTCTTCGAGACCTTCATGGGCGTGGCGCTCATCGGCGTGTTGAAGATCATCGGCCCGCGCCGCTCGATGCTCCGCTCGGCGCAGAACTACCGCAACATCAACAACTACGCCGACGCACGGGTGGCCGAGCTGGGGCCGGCGCACTTCGAGTTGTTCCTCGCCGACCGCTACCCGTGGCCCGAAATCTCGGCGGGCTCGCTGCAGCGCTCGGTCGAGCTGTGCGGCGCGCGCCAGGTGGTGACGCGCCACGCCCGGCTCGAAGGCACCCACAACGTGTACGACGTCACGTGGGCACCCTGAAGCGAAGCGCCGCGCTCGCCGCGGCCCTGCTCCTGCTGGGCTGTCAGGCGAGCGCGCCGACGCCGATGCGCCGCGCCCCCACCCCGACGGTCGAGTGGCCGCTCACGGTCGTCGACGGTGCGCCAGCCATCGAGGTCACCGTCGACGGACACGCCCAGACGGTGCGGCTCGAGACCGGTGCGAGCACCGACGGGCCGAGCGCGACGCTGGGCACGCGGGCCGTCATCTTGTCGGCGCACCGGTCGCTCGCGCCGCAGCACCTGGCGACCACGGGCGCGGTGGTGCTCGACTTTCCCCGGCAGCGACTGGTGCTGCTCGACGGCCCGCTGGCCACCTGGCTGCGCTGGCTCGACGAGCGCGCGCCCAGCGCTCAGGTCGAATCGCTGCCTCGCCGCCCAGGTGACGGGGTGAGCGTGTCGGTCTTCGTGGGCTCGACGGTGGCAGCGCGGCTCGACCCGGGGCAGTCGCGCTCGACGCTGGGGGTCGACCACGTCATGCTCGGCACCACGGTGAGGGCCGCGACCCTGAACGAGGCCAGCGCTCCACCGGTGGTGGGCTTCGACGTCTTGAAGCACGTGGTGCTGGTGATACCCGCGGGCGCAGCGCCAGTGCTGCTCTCGTTCGTCACGAAGTGAGGTCGGGAGGAGGGACGATGGAGCAAGAGCCCGAACAGGCGCCGCCGGCGCCCATGGACAAGCGGCTGGTGGCAGCAGGGGTGGGCGGGGTCGTCGCGGTGCTGCTGGTGGCGTGGCTGGCGCTCTTCGGAGCGAACGCGCCGTGCGTGGCCGCGGTCAGCGAGGCCCGGCGCCTGGGAGACGAGCGCGCCGACCCGTTCGCCGAAGACGTCATCGCCGCGGTGCGCGACGGCTCGCTGTCGGGGCCCGCGTGCGTGGTGCTGACGGCGCGACTGCGCGCCTTTGGGAAAGACGGGGTGCACGTCGAGCACACCACCGTCACCGGGCCCTGAGCGCGCGCGGCTAGAGCGCCGAACAGGTTTGGTCACGGCGTAAGCGCCTGATCGTGCATCCGACGCGCGATGACCTCGAGGTTCTGCACGGTCGATAGGCGCCGCAGGTCGAAGAGGTTTCGTCGCGTCCCGAGGTAGCGAGCTTTTGGTCCTTGGCGGTTGGCGAGATGAGCCAGGCAATGTTCAACGCCGACGCGCTCGCGCAGCTCGGCCCGGCCGGCGCTTGTGCGCACGCGCGAGCGCAGCTTCTTTTGCAGCCGTTCATCGTTACGCATCGTCACGCTGCGCCCGCGATCGGGCTCAGCCTGCGTGTACAGAGAGCGAAGAGCACACGGGCCGCAGACTTCGGCGCTGAAGTGGACGACGGTGCCGGGCTCGAAGTGAGCGACCTGCCCGGCGGGGCACGTGATGATGAAGTCGCGCACGTTCACGTTGAAGTCCCGTTTGCCGAAGAGACCTGGCTTGGGACTCGTGCCGCCCCACGCGCGGCAGACGACCCTTCCACCGCTCGCTTGCACGTCACCAGCGAGGTGACTGTTGATGTACGCGCGGTCCACCAGCAGCTCATCGGGGAAGAGTTCCTGGCGAGCCATGTCCTCTTGCAGCTGCTCGGTCGCCTCTCCCTCGGGCCGATTGGCGGGCGTGATGGCACAAGCGACGACGAGCTCGCTGTCGAGGTCGGTCCCAACGTGCTGCTTGTAGCCGTTGAAGAGCTTGCTCTTGCTCTTCCTGCCGTGGCGCATGTCCGGGTCTTCAATCGAGATGCGCCTGTTTGCGGCAACACCGCGACGAATCTGTACGCCGCCCTCCGGTCGCGCCTCGAGATCCTGCGTACGCACCTGCTTCAGCGCCTCGATGTAGCGAGTCAGCGGCGCGTCCGTGCACTTGGCCGTGTGCTTCGCGACCCACGCCGTGAGGCGGTCGAGCTGGCGGCAGAGTCGATTGAGCGCATCTTCCTTCGCGTCGGGCTCAGTCCAGTCAATGTCGAGGCCGGCCTTGATGCTGCTGGCCATCAGCAAGGGCACATCTGCCTGCTGACACACCTCCTCGACGTCGGTCCCGAGCGCGGAAGCCGCGCACTCGGCGATTTTGCGGCCTGCGTGGCCGAGCAGGTTGATGGTGTCTTCAACCCGCCCGGCCCCTTCCAGAGGGCGGCTGTCGACCCCCACGCGCAGCGACTTCGGCGTCTTCTTCGGGTCGAAGCCCTGCGTCCGCTGCGCCAACTCCACGGTGCGCTCGAGCAGACGGCGATCCATCTCGCTGGCGATGAGGCGATCTCTGAATTGCTGCAGGCCACCCTGAGAGAACGCGGGCTCACCCTCGCTCTCGTCCAGCGTCCCCAACACCATCTGCCAGCACCGGTCCGTCGTCGACAGTCGCACGGCCTCAGCATCAGACGTCTGCAAGTAGCCCTGGAGCAGCAGCGCCATGCACATCATTGCGGGCGGTCGCGGCGACTGGCCTTGCCCCGTCTGCCGGTACATCGCCTCGAGCTCGCCTTGGAACTTCTCGTCGAACAGCTCGTGCCGGTGCTGCCGGAGAAACACGAACAGCTTCCTGCTCTTGCCTGCGAGCTTCAGCAGCCGCTGCTCTCGCGCGCTCACTTCTACGGTCGGATTCCAACGTTCCATGCGCCACCTCTCAGAGGTGGCGAAGAGATCACGCCGGCAGGGCCAGCGTCGATCCATCACGCAAGCGATCGAGATTCCTGGGGCGGAAACCTGATCGGCGCTCTAGAAGCTGCCCTCGCGGACCTCCATGGCCTGCAGCGAGCTGTCCTTCACCAGGCGCGCGGTCAGCTTCAGGCCTGGCAGCACCTCGTGGCAGTAGAACTTCGCCGAGGCGATCTTCCCGTCGTAGAAGTCGAGCTCGGGGCCGCTCGCACCCGCGCGCTTCGAGGCGGCCAGCGCCGCGTGCCGCACCAGCAGCCAGCCGATGACCAGCTCGGCCAGGCCGAAGAGCATGCGGTTGCCCTGCAGACCCACGTGGTAGAGCGATTCGCCCAGCTTTTCCATCAGGGCGCCGAAGGCCGACTCCATCGCCTCGAGACCGCTCTTGAGCGCCGCGCGCTCGGCCGCCAGCGTCTCGCCACCTTCGGTGCCCTCGGCCGTCTGGCGAATGCGACCCAGCAGCCCCTGCAGCGTCTGGCCGCCGTCACGCGCGATCTTGCGCAGCAGCAGGTCGAGCGCCTGAATGGCCGTGGTGCCCTCGTAGAGCGTGTCGATCTTCTGGTCGCGAATGTACTGCTCGATGGGGTAGTCGCAGAGGTACCCCGAGCCACCGAAGGTCTGCAGTGAGAGCGAGAGCAATTCGTAGCCCTTCTCGCTGCAGTAGCCCTTCACCAGCGGCAGCATCAGGTCGTTGAGCGCGTTCTCGGCCTCGGCCGCTTCGGCCTTGTGGCCGCCCTTGATCTCGACCTGGTCCTGAATCGAGGTGGTGAACAGAATCATCGCGCGCATGCCTTCGGCGAACGACTTCTGCAGCAGCAGCATGCGGCGCACGTCGGGGTGCGCCAGAATCGCCACCCGCGGCGCGTTCTTGTCGCGGGCCTGGGTGAGGTCGGTGCCCTGCTTGCGCTCCTTCGCGTAGGCCAGCGCGTTCAGGTACGCGGTCGACAGCGTGGCCATCGACTTCATGCCCACCGCCATGCGCGCGTGCTCGATGACGTGGAACATCTGCCGAATGCCGTCGTGCACCTCGCCCACCAGCCAGCCCACCGCCGGAGCGCCGTCGCCGAAGGTCATCTCGCAGGTCGCCGAGGCCTTCAGGCCCATCTTCTTCTCGAGGTTGGTGCAGAACACGCCGTTGCGCGCGCCCAGCGTGCCGTCGTCGTTGACCAGGAACTTGGGCACGATGAACATCGACAGACCCTTGGTGCCGGGCCCTGCGCCCTCGGGCCGCGCCAGCACCAGGTGAATGATGTTGTCGACCGCGTCGAAGTCGCCGTTGGTGATGAAGCGCTTGACGCCTTCCAGGTGGTACACGTCGTCCTTCACGTGCTTCGCCTTCGTGCGGCCCGCGCCCACGTCGCTGCCGGCGTCCGGCTCGGTGAGCACCATGGTGCCGCCCCAGCGGTTGGCCAGCATCGGCAGCACGAAGCGCTTCTTCTGCGACTCGGTGGCCAGCGAGTCGATGATGCGCGAGAGCACGTTGCCCAGGAAGGTGAAGGCCAGCGCCGGGTTGCTGCCCACCACCAGCTCGAAGGCCGCCCACATCAGCGACGGCGGCGCGCCCACGCCCCCCAGGTGCACCGGCAGGTCCAGCACGTTCAAGCCCGCGTCGAAGTACGCGTGGTACGCCTTCTTCAGGCCCTCGGGCAGCGTCACCGTGCCGGTCTTCGGGTCGTGCTTGAGCGGAACCCGGTCGCCTTCCGCAAAGCTGGGCCCCAGCTGCTCGATGCACACCGTCACCATGGTCTCGAGCGTCTGGCGCGCGGTGGCCTCGTCGAGCTCACCGAACGGAGCGTGCCCCAGCGACGTCTTGCCGATGTCGAGGAACTCGAAGAGGTTGAACTGGAGGTCGCGCAGGTTGGGCTTGTAGTGGGGAGCAGTCGACATGCCCCGGGTTGAATCGCACCACGAGGCCGCGCGAAAGAGGAAACTCGTTCCCGCTCGCCCCTTCGGGACCCCTACACTCGCACCGCGTGCGCCTCGTCGACCTCACCATGCTCGAGCTGACCGAGCTGCTGCCCTCGCAGCGCGGGCTCATCGAGACCGTCAGCCCGCTGGCCAGCTTCTTCGGACACGCCGCCAAGGGCCGCCCCCGTCGACCGCGCGTCGAAGTGCTGCGTGAATCACCGACGGTCGGCAACACCATGCAGCTCGAGGTGCGCGTCGACGAACTGCTCGAGAAGGGGCTGGTGCCGGTGAAGTCCGACCAGCACCTGCTGACCCTGTTGGCGAACGCCAGCCCCTGGAAGGACTGGCGGGCGGTGCGCGAGTCGCCTTCGCGGTTGACGACCCTGTGGGCCACCTGGGCCCCGAAGGCCGTGCTCGACGAGCTCATCGGCTCGGTGACCCAGGTGATGGTCAGCCTCGACACCCTCTTCGTGCGCACGGCGCGGCGCAGCTTCGAGTGCGCGCTCCCGCTCGAGGTGGCCGACACGCTGAGCGCTCCTCGAGCCCTGCGCCCCCTGCTCGCCGTGCACGCGCGAATCGCGGCGCTGCGCATCTACGGCGGGGGCTCGAACCTGCCGACCCAGGCCTTCGAGCTGGGGTGGACTGCCCAGGGCTTCGTGGGGACCTCGGCGAGCCTGGTGGCCTCCCGGCTGCTCAGCGAGGCGAACGCGCGCTGAGGGCGCGCACCGACAGTGAGAGCGCGAAGAGCCCCACCAGCCCCAGCACGATGGCCGCACCCGAGGGTGCGTTGAAACGCGCCGAGACCAGCAGGCCCGACACGCCGGCGACGAGCGCCACCGCCACGCTCCCGGCCACCACGCCCACCACGTGCCGGGCGACGTTGCGTGAGGCCGCTGCGGGTATCACCAACAGCGCCTCGACCATCAGCGCCCCCATCACCTTCACCGAGATGACGATGGCGACGGTGAGGAGCACCACGAAGGCGTACTCGTCACGAGCGTCGGCCAGCTTCGAGGCGGTCGCGATGCGCTCGTCGAGGCTGGACAGCAGCAAGCGGTTTTCCAGCCACCCAACCGCGAAGAGCACGACCAGCCCCAGCACGCCCAGCAGCGCCAGGTCCGCCGGGCCCACGGTCAGCACGCTGCCGAACATCACCGCCTCGAGCTGGTGCACGTTGAACTGTTGGGTGATCACCACCAGCAGGCACACGCCCAGGCCCAGCGTGCCGGCCAGCGCGACGCCCACCAGCGTGTCGGTCGGCAGTGAGGAGTTGCGCCGCGCCCACACCAGCAACACCGCGACCAGCAGCGAAAAGCCGAACACGCTGCCCCACGGCGCGTCGAGCGGCTCGCCCAACAGCACGCCCAGCGAGACGCCGGTCAGCACCGCCTGCCCGAGCGCGGCCGAGAAGAACGCGAGCCGGCGCGCCAACACCAGGTGCGAGAGCCCGCCGAGCAGCACTGACGAGAGAACGACGGCTACCAGCGCACGCTGCACGAAGCCGAAGCCGAGCAGGTCAGTCATGCGCAGCGCCTCCCAGTGACACCACCTGCGTGGCGAGCGCCACCAGGGCCGGCTCGTGCGTCACCAGCAGCGTGGTGGTGCCCTTCGACGACAGGCCCGTGAGCACGCCTTCGAGCCAGCGCCGCGACGACGCGTCCAGGCCCACCTCGGGTTCGTCGAGCAGCAAGAGCGCGGGCGCACGCTCGAGCGCGTCGGCCAGCAACACGCGCCGCAACTGACCACCGCTGAGTTCGGCCAGGGGCTGCTCGAGCAGGGCCAGCGAATCGACCTGGGCGAGCAACGCTTCCGCCCGACGGCGCACGAGCGCACTCACGCCCAGGAAGACGGGGCGCGCGGTTCGGGTCAACGCCAGGAAGTCGAGCACGCGCAACGGCACCGCAGCGGGCGCCTCGAGTCGCTGCGGCACGATGGCCATGGTGGTGTCGGCGCGCAGCTCGACCCGGCCGGTGAAGGGCACCAGGCCCAGCACGGCGTCGAGCACCGTGCTCTTGCCGCAGCCGTTGGGACCAGTGAGCGCGGTGAGCGAACCCGGCGGCACCTGAAACGTGACCTCGCGAACCCGGCGCGCGACGGTCAACGCTTCGACCTGCAGCAGTGGTTCGACCATGGCCGGTGCGGTTTGGCACAGGGCCGGGCCGCACTCCACATGAGGACGAGATGAAGAAAACGTCGAAAGTGGCACGTCGATGCGCCACTTCGGCGACGAGATGTGAAGCGCACTGACGCTGGTGACGCAGCGAGGCGTGGCCGTTCGCCTCGTCGTTGATCAACCCGTGCTCGCTCGAGGGCGACTCTGGTCAGAGTGAGGTGCTCCGTCACAGAATGGTCGCCTTCGTGAAACGAAACGTCTTCATTCCAGCGTCGCTGGTGTTGGTCCTTGCAGCTTGCTCCGGAGTGGTGAGCACCGATGATGGAGGGAGCTCCGGAGGCGGCAACGCGATCGGCGGTGGCAGCGCGAGCGGCGGAGGCAACTCCGGCGGTGGGTCCTCCACTGGCGGTGGGTCCTCCACCGGCGGTGGGACCTCCACTGGCGGTGGGTCCTCCACTGGCGGTGGGACCTCCACCGGCGGCGGCGCCTCCACTGGCGGTGGGACCTCGACTGGCGGTGGGACCTCGACTGGCGGTGGGACCTCCACTGGCGGTGGGACCTCCGCTGGCGGTGGGACCGCGACCGGCGGTGGCACGGGTACGCACGTGACTCGCGTGCTCTTCGACGCCGCTCACAACCAGGTCGCGGGCAACGCCGATTGGATCGTCGATTCGCACATGCCTGACCCCAGCCCTGCGACTCCCTCGAGCGAGACCACCTGGAACGGCGGCATCTCGTCGTGGGGCTTCGACCTGGTCCAGACCGGCCGCTACACGCTCGCGCAATTGCCCCCCGCCAATCACCTGGGCTGGGGTACCGGCGGCCCCGGAGACCTCCAGCACTTCGACGTCTTCATTTCCGACGAGCCCGAAGCCAACTTCACCGCAGCCGAGCAGCAGGCGTTGATGTCGTTCTTGAGCGCTGGGGGCGGTGTCTTCCTCATCTCGGACCATTCGGGCGCCGTGCGCTGCGGCGGCTGCGTCGAGGCCTGGCGCGTCATCAACGACTTCCTCGAGAACGGCGCGAGCAACGACTTCGGGGTCAAGGTCGACGGCAACGACGTCGGCGCCAGCGGCCTGACCGGCAGCGCCGTCACCGGGCCGCTCTCGGGTCACTTCACCAACGGCCCCTTCGGCGCGACCACCGCGCTGGTGTACCACTCGGGCTCGACCGTCTCGACGGTGGCCGGCCACGGTGCTCCGGAAATCATCTTCAGCGCGTCGGTGGGCGGCATGATGGCCGCCAGCGAGCGCAGCGCTGGTGGCCGGTTGGTGGTGATGGGCGACTCCAGCCCCGCCGACGACGGCAGTTGCCAATGCAGCGCCACGCTCGAGAACGGCTGGCACGAGAGCACCGACCGCCAGTCGATTCTCAACGCCACCGCGTGGCTCGCGCACGACGGTTCGTGACGTCAGTCGAGCCGGCGGGGGCCAGCTACTGCAACGCCGCCACCACCGCGTCGATGCTGCGCTTCATTTCGTCGACGAAGCGCTCGGGCGTGTAGGCCCCGGTCGCGATGTGGCTGACCACCACCACCTTCGCGCCACGCTGCTCGAGCACCTGGGCCAGGGCCCTGGGGAAGGCGTCCTCGGCCAGCACCACCTTCACCGGCTCCCGGTCGAGCTCGTCGAGCAGCTGCCCCAGTTCGGCCACCGACGGCAGCGTGCCGTGCGAGGGCTCGACCACGTCGATGAGCTCGAGCCCCAATTCCTGCAGCAGGTAGCCGTAGCCGTCGTGCACGGTCACCACGCGGTGCGATCGCACGGCGCCCAGCCGCTCCACCGCCGCTGCGCGGGCCGCGCGCAGTTGCTTGGCGTACGCGCTCGCGTTGTCTTGCAGGGTCTTCGCCAGCTCGGGCCGCAGCGCCCCCAGCGCTCGCGCCATCACGTACGACTGCGCGATGGCGTTTCCGTACGACAGGAAGGTGTGTGAATTCTTGCCGGTGCCATGCCGCACCTGGAGCAGCGCGGTGCCGTCGTTCAGGTTCACCACCCGGCACTTCCGGTTGCCCGAGGCCTCGAGCATCTTCACGATGAAGTCGTCGTGGCCGATGCCGTTGATGAGGAGCACGTCGAGGGTGGCGAGCTTCGCCACGTCCTCCGGCCGCGGCTGGTAGGCGCCCACGTCGACGTCGCCGGGCAGCACGGGCCGCACCACCACGTCGGTGCCTTTCGTGACGGCGCTGGCCCACGAGAAGTACGGGTGCAGCGTGGTGCCGACCTGCAGCGGCGCCACCGCCAGCACCATGGCGAGCAGCGCGCTCACACCGTGATGGTGGTGCCGCCGTCGACCACCAGCACCTGCCCGGTGACGTACGACGACGCGTCACTGGCGAGGAAGACCGCCGCGCCGGCCATTTCGTCGGGCTGCGCGTGCCGGCCCAGCGAGGTGCGCGCCACCACCTGCTTGCGCAGGTCGTCGTTCTGCACGATGGCCGAGGCGAACTTCGTGTCCACCAGGCCCGGAGCGATGGCGTTGACGCGAATGTTCGCGCTGCCCAGTTCCTGGCTCAGCGACTGCACCATCGAGAGCACCGCCGCCTTGGTCATGCCGTACACGGCCTGCAGCGGGGCAGCCCGCAACCCGGCGATGGAAGCGACGTTGATGAGACTTCCCGGCGCGTTGCGCTCGACCAGGTGCCGCGCCACTTCACGCATCATCATGAAGTAGCCCCTCACGTTGACCTCGAAGGTCTTGTCCCAGGCCGAGTCTTCGATGTCGAGCATGGGCCCGAAGTACGGGTTGGCCGCCGCGTTGTTCACCAGCACGTCGACCTTGCCGAACGCGTCGATGGCCGCCTTCACCACCGCCTTCACGTCTTCGGCCTTGCCGGTGTGGCCTGGCACCGCGAGGGCCTGGCCCTTCGGCAATTTCGCCACCACGCCGTTGAGCGCGTCGGGCTTGCGGGCCACCAACACCACCTTCGCGCCGTGCTCGGCGAAGCGCACCGCGATGGCCTCGCCGATGCCGCGCGACGCCCCGGTGATGATGGCCACCCGCCCCTCGAGCGAGAAGAGCGAGCTCACTTCGCCGCCGCCTGAATGAACTTCGCCGGGTCCTTCTTGAAGTCGCCGTCGCAGTCGTTGCAGCAGAAGAAGTACGTCTTGCCCTGGTAGTCGAGGTGCGGGCTGTCGGCCTCGACCACGAAGGTCTCACCGCTGACCGGACACACCGTGGTGTCGCCCAGCTTGGCCTCGCCGTTCTTCACTACCGGACCCATGGGGGCCTTCGACTTCTCGCTCGCGCCGGCAGGAGGCAGCTTCGCGGTGGCGCACGACGACGCGCCGAGGAACAGAGCACAGGTCAGCAGCAGGGTTCGCATGACCCCTTTCTTAACGCGTTCCGCAGCCGCTGCTGCATACTCGCGCGCGTGAAGGGTCGGGTCGACTTGCGCGCACGGCTGCTGTTGGCCTTCCTCGTGCCCACCCTGGTGGTGCTCGCGGTGGGCGGCTTCGGCCTGTACCGCGCCAGCCGCAACACACTCGAAGACGAACTGGGGCGCTCGCTGGCCAACGTCGCCGCCACGGTGGCCTCGCAACTGAAGGGCGATCGCGTGCTCGCGCTCGAGGTCGACGACGCCGCAGGCGAGGGCAGCCGCACCTTCCGTTCGCTCACCGCGCAACTGACCGAGGTGAAGGCCCAGGCGCAGGTGCGCCGCATTCTGGTGTTCGACCTGCAACGGCGCGCGCGCCTCGACGTGGGAGGCGCGTTGCCGCCCATGGCCGAGGTGCCCGAACTGCTGCGTGACACCCTCGAACTGCAGCGGGTCTTCGAGGGCCACCGCGCGGCGTCTCAGGTGCTCT
>CAIWFK010000681.1 GCA_903911905.1 uncultured Myxococcales bacterium | reverse complement strand
CCGGTGGTGGTCGACACCCTGACCGCGCTGCAGAGCGGCGACCTGCTGCGGCAGCGCATGGAAAACGACGGCCGGCAGGTCTTCATCGCCGACGCCGACGAGGGCATTCGCACCGACCTGATGGACGCGTTGAGCAAGGCGGGCATGGTGGTGCAGGCGGTGGTGAAGCTCGACGGCATCATCGACGCGGTGCTGGCCAACGAGGCCGACACCGTCACGGTGGGCCTCAGCTTCGGCGTGGCCGACATCGTGGCGCTGACCCAGTTCGTGCGCGCGCGGCCCGAGAGCGCCAGCGTGCCCATTCTGGTGATGGGCGACCCCACCGACCCGGGCAGCCGCGAGCGGCTGGTGCAGGCCGGCGTGACGGGCTTCCTGCCGCTCCCGCTGGTGCCCGAAGAGGCGGCGACCACCATTCACGGCGCGTACGTCGACCGCATCGAGCACGGCGGCGTGGGGCACATCGTGCGTGGCGGGTTCGACGAACTGCCGCCCAACGAGCTGGCGCGCATTCTGGGGCAGCACCGCAAGTCGGGCCGGCTGGTGGTGCGGGCCGGCGCGAACGAAGGCTACCTGCAGCTCGAGCGCGGCCGCATCGTCTACGCCGTGGCCGGCGACAAGAAGGGCGAGGCCGCCATCACCCCGCTCTTCACCCTGCCCCAGGCCGACTTCCAGTACGACCCCGAATCGGTCTTGAGCGAAATGCCGAACGTCGACAAGGACCTCGAGGTGCTCGCGCGCAGCATGCCGACGCCCTGACGCCCGTTCGCAGGTCAGGTTAGAGCTGCACCCGAAGGCCCAGCAGCGCGGCGGTGTTCTTCGCGCAGGTCAGCGCGACCTCGTCGGGGTCGAGGCCTTTGAGCTGGGCCACCTTCTTCGCCGTTTCGGCGACGCGGCCCGGCTCGTTGGGCCACTTGCCGCGGAAGGGCACCGGCGAGAGGTAGGGGCTATCGGTCTCGACCAGCAGCCGCTCGAGGGGCGCGAACGTCACCGCTTCCTGCAGGGGCTCGGTCTTCTTGTAGGTCACCACCCCAGAGATGCTCAGGTGGAAGCCCAGGTCGAGGTAGCGGCGCGCCGCGGCGAGGTCGCCGGTGAAGCAGTGGATCATGCCGCGGGTCATCTTCTCGTTCGAGAGCACCTCGAAGCAGTCGTCGTGCGCGTCGCGCACGTGAATGACGATGGGCTTGTTCACCTGCTGCGCCAGTTGGCACTGCCGGTGGAACATGGCGATCTGCACCTCGCGCGGCGAGTGATCGTAGAAGTAGTCGAGCCCGGTCTCGCCGATGGCGGCGACGTGGGGCAGCGCGGCCAGTCGCGCCAGCTCGTCCCAGTCCTCCCTGGTGGCCTGCGCGGCGTCGTGCGGGTGCACGCCGATGGTGGGGGTGAGGAAGTCAGAATGCGCCTGGGCCGCGGCCAGCGCGTGACCGAAGTCGCCGGGCTTCTGCAGCAGCCCCACCACCACGGCGTGCACCACGCCGGCGGCGCGCGCCCGGTCGATGACGTCCTGGGTGACGGGAAAGTCCTTCGTCTCGAGGTGGCAGTGGGCGTCGATGAGCTTCATGCGGTCTCCGCGAGCATGGTGGTCAGCTCGGCGCGGGCCTCGGGGTCGTCGAAGTGCAGGCGCTCGACGGCGGCGCGGGCGGTGGGCGTGTTCAGCAACAGCAGCGCCTCGGCCACGTCGAGCCGCACGTCGTCGGCCAGCTTCGGCTCGTTCGCCAGCAGCGCGGTGAGCACCGGTTCGACCGACGCGTCACCCAGGCGGCCCAGCCCACGGGCCGCGGCGCCCCGGCTCTGATCGGCGGGGTCGGCCAGCACTTCGAGCAGGCGGGCCTTCGCGCCCGGGGCCTTCACTTCGCCCAGCAGCTCGAGCGCCATCGCCCGGTCCATCGACCAGCGCTTGCCGGCGCGCTTGAAGAGGTGCTCGAGCCCGTCGGCCTCGCCGAAGGTGGCCAGGGCCCCCGCCAACTGGGTGCGATCGAACGCCGGCAGGAACCAGGCCGTGAAGGCCTTCTTGAGCGCCGGCACCGCGTCGCGGTTCTTGAGCTGCGCGAGCGCGGCGGCGGCGCGGAAGCGGAGCTCGGTATCGCCGAGGGCGTCGGTGAGCACCTGCAGCCCCGAGCTGTGCTTCAACGCCGCCATGCCGCGCGCGGCCTCGAAGCGCACGTTGAGCGAGGGGTCTTCGAGCACGGCGGCCAACGCCCCGCGAGACTCGGGCAACGCCAGATCGGCCAGTCGCCCGGTGGCCTCGACCCGCACCCGGGGCGTGGGGTCGGCCAGGTGCCGCACCAGAATGTCCATCGCCTCGGGTGCGGGGAGGATCTCGGCCGACATGGCCAGCCCGGCGCAGCGCACCTCGGCCTGTTGATCAGCGAGCAGGCGCACCACCACCGGGGCGAACTCCACCCGCTCGGCGGCCGACGTCTCGTACGCCACGTCGCACAGGCTCTCGGCGAGCTCGGCGCGGACGCTGGGGCGTTGCTCGCGCTCGAGCGAGACCAACAGCGCGTCACGCTCGGCGCGAAAGTCGATCACTTCACGTCGCTCCCGGGCGCCACGGGGCCGGGGTCGAGCAGCACCAGGTCCTTCCCCCCAGCGCCGGCGGTCAGCACCATGCCCTTCGACTCGATGCCCTTGAGCGCGCGGGGCTTCAGGTTGGCCACCACCACCACGTTGCGACCGGTGACGGTCTCGGGCGTGTAGGCCTCGGCGATACCCGAGACGATGGTGCGCGGGGCTGCTTCGCCCAGGTCGATGGTCAGCTTGAGCAGCTTGTCGGCCTTGGCCACCTTCTCGGCTGCCAGCACCTTGCCGGCCTTGAAGGAGACCTTGGTGAAGTCGCCGAACTCGATCTCCGCCGGGGGCGGCGCGTCGACCGGTTTGGCCTTCTTCTCGACCGGCGCCTTCGGCGCCTCGACGGGCGGCGCGACGATCAGCTTCGAGACCACCTCGGCTTCGATGCGGTTGATGATGGGCGTGGCTTCCCCCACCGGCACCGCGCGGTCGAGCAGCGGGTAGCGGGCGCTCGCCAGGGTCTTGAAGCTGTGCGCGGGCCGGCCGAGCTGCGCGGCGAGCTTGGCGGCCAGCCGCGGCACCACCGGCTCGAGCAGCGCGGTGAGCAGCGCGACGATTTCAGCGGCTTCCGACAGCACCGCGCGGGCACCTTCGACGTCGGTCTTGATCAGCTTCCACGGCTCGCGCTGCGCGACGAAGCGGTTCGCGTCGTCGCCGATTTCGAGAATCAGCTTGAGCGCGCTGCGCGGGTCGAACCGCCGGAACCCGGCCAGAATGTCGGGCACCTTGGCCAGCGCGCTGCGGACCAGCTCTCCGCCCAGCGCCGCGTTGGCCGGCGCGAGCGTGCGCCCCAGCTCGGGGCGGCCCAGCAGCGAGAGCGTGCGGTTGGCCAGGTTGCCCAGGTTGTTCACCAGGCCGGCGTTCACGCGCTCGCGGAACTCGGTGAGCGAGAAGTCGAGGTCCTCGGTGCCGTCGCCGATGAGCAGCGAATAGTAGAAGCGCAGGTACTCGGGGTCGAGCAGGTCGAGGTAGGGGCGCGCGTTGATGAAGGTGCCGCGCGACTTCGACATCTTCTCGCCGTTGACCGTGAGGTGCCCGTGAATCTGCACGTGATCGGGCACCTTGAGCTTCGCGACCTTCAGCACCGCCGGCCAGAACAGGCAGTGGAAGTAGACGATGTCCTTGCCGATGACGTGCACGATGCGGGTGGGCGAACCCTCGTCCCAGTACTCGTGCGCCGAAGCAGCCTTTCCCGTCTTCTTCGCCCACTGTTCGGTGCTGGCGATGTACCCGATGGGCGCGTCGAGCCAGACGTAGAAGAACTTGTTCTCTTCGCCGGGAATCTGGAACCCGAAGTACGGGCCGTCGCGGGTGATGTCCCAGTCGGCGAGGCCCTTGTCGAAGAACTGGTTGAGCTGGCTGGCGGGCCCGGGGTTGGTGAATTCAGGCTTCTTGAGCTGCGCGCGCAGGAAGGCCTCGTGCTGGCTCAGGGCGAAGAAGAGGTGCGTCGACTTCGCCCACGTGAGCGGCTCGCCCGAGATGGCGCTGCGCGCGTCCTTCAGTTCCCTCGGCGTGTACGTCGCGTTGCAGTTCTCGCAGGCGTCACCGTACTGGTCGGCCTTTCCACAGTTCGGGCAGGTGCCGCGAATGTAGCGATCGGACAGCCAGCGCTTCGACTTCGCGTCGTACGGCTGCTCGATTTCCTTTCGGGTGATGGAGCCCGCTTCCTTTGCGCGGCCATAAATCAGCTCGGCGAAGTGCTTGTTCTCGGGCGAATTGGTGGACCCGAAGTGATCGAAGCTGATGAGGAAGTCGTCGGCGTCGCGCTTGTGCTCGTCGGCCCACTT
>CAIWFK010000680.1 GCA_903911905.1 uncultured Myxococcales bacterium | reverse complement strand
TCCTTCTTCTTGCTCGCCGCGCTCGCCACCACCGGCATGGCGCGCGACGGCGCGACGGCCAGGTACGACATGGCCTGTTGGGCGATCTCCTTGAACGCGGGCGCGGCGCACAGGCCGCCGAAGGTGTCGGTCTTCGGTTCGTCGATGACCACCAGAATCACGACCTTCGGGTCTTCGGCGGGCACCATGCCGATGAAGCTGGCCACCCGCTTGTCGGAATAGCCGTGCGCCACCGGGTCGACCTTCTGGGCGGTGCCGGTCTTGCCGGCCACGCGGTACTCGTCCATTCGGGCCTTGGGCGCGGTGCCGCCGGCCTCGACCACGCTCTCGAGCATCGAGACCACGGTGTGCGCGGTCTTCTCGCTGACCACCCGGCGCAGCGGCGTGGGCTTGTTCTCGAGCAGCACCACCCCGTCGGGGTCGACCACCCGGGAGACGAGGTAGGGCTTCATCAACACGCCGCCGTTGGCGAGCGCCCCATAGGCCGCCGCCACCTGCAGGGCGCTGGCGGTCAGGCCCTGCCCGAACGACTGCGTGGCGAGCGCGATCTCGGCCTTGGGGTACGGCACCGAGCCGCGGGCCTCGCCCGGCATGCCCAGCCCTTCGCGCTCGCCGAACCCGAAGGCGGCGTACGCTTCCTGCAGCTTCTCGCGGCCCAGCTTCTGGCCGATCTTCGCGGCGCCGATGTTCGAGCTGACCTGCAGAATGGCGCGGGCGGTGAGCTTGTCGTGCTGGTGCGTGTCGTGAATGACGTTGCGGCCGACCTGCCACGAGCCGTGCTCGCAGTTGAACTCGGTGTCTTCGCCGATGACCTTCTCGTCGAGCGCGCGGGCCACCACGAAGCTCTTGAAGGTCGAGCCCGGCTCGAAGGTGTCGGTGACCGCGCGGTTGCGGAAGGCCTCGGCCGGCGAGCCCTGCGGCGCGTTGGGGTTGAAGCGCGGCGCGTTGGCGACCGAGAGCACCTCGCCCGTCTTCGGGTCGAGCATGACGGCCATGCCGGCCACGGCCTTCGCGTCGAGCACCGCCTTGTCGAGCGCCTTCTCGGTCACGTACTGCAGTTGGCGATCGATGGTCAGCGAGATGCTGGCGCCCTGGCGCGACTGCGGGTCTTCGATGCCGTTGGTCAGCAGCTTTCGGCCCTTGGCGTCGCGGAAGCCCTCGCGGCGCACGGCGTCGCCCGACAGCTCGTCTTCGAAGCTCTTCTCGAGCCCGTCGAGGCCGTGCGCGTCGGTGCCGACCAGGCCGATGACGTGCGCGGCCAGCTCTCGCTGCGGGTAGAAGCGCCGCGGTTCCTTGGCGAAGGCCACGCCGGGCAGGTTGAGCGACTTCACCTTCGCCACCTCCGCAGGGGTGACCTGGCGCTTGACCCACGCGAAGCGGCGGCCCTTGCCGAAGCGCTCGAGCAGTTCGCGGGCGTCGACGCCCAGCGCCTTGCCCAGCAGCTTCGCGCCGTCCTTCGGCTCGGCCAGCAGCGACGGGTCGACCCACACGCTGTCGACGTCGACGCTCTGGGCCAGGGGCACGTTGCGGCGGTCGAAGATGTCGCCGCGGCGCGCAGGAATTTCCATGGCGCGCACGTACTGATCTTCGGCGAAGGCCTTGAGCTTCTGGTTCTGGTTGACCTGCAGCACCACGGCGCGCGCGAACACGCCGCACAGCAGCGAGAAGAACGCGGCGCCCATCAGCACCACGCGCACCCTCATCCACTTCGAGGGGGGCTCCATCGAGGCCTGCAGGTTCTTCAGGTCGCGCATGGGTGGTGGCCGGCTCACTTCTTCAAGTGAATGACGGAGGTGGCAGGCGGGTTGACCAGGCCCAGCTTCGCGCGGGCCATGGCCTCGAGCCGCGAGGGGCTCTTGAGCGTGGCCAATTCGAGCTTGAGGCCCGAGTTCTCGCGCTCGAGGTCGGTGCCCTGCTGGTCGAGCTTCGAGAGCTCGTAGCCCATGCGCACCACCATCACGCGCGAGGTGACGTGCACCACGCCCACGGTGGCCAGCAGCAGCACC
>CAIWFK010000679.1 GCA_903911905.1 uncultured Myxococcales bacterium | reverse complement strand
CCAGGCGATGAGTTCCAGGGGTTTGAGCCGGTTCACAAGAAGGTGCGCACCCTGCATGGGGTGGGGGTGTCTTGGCAAGGGGCGCGAAAAGCGCTAAGGGCTCGCTCAGTCGATGTCGGACAAAGGACTACTCGCCATGAACACGCTCAACGTCATGAAGGCAGTCGCCGCTTCCGCCCTCTTCGTGGCCAGCACTGCGGGCGCGACCGGCGTCGACAAGGCGTTCAAGATCGACCAGCCGGCGACCTGCAAGGCGACCGACAAGAAGTGCGTCGAGAAGGCCAAGCCCGCGCCCAAGGCGAAGGTGCTCTTCGACGCGCTCCAGGGCGGCTCCGAGACCACCCGGCTGCCCGACACCGCGCGCTGGGATGCTCGCGGCGGCACGCTGATCTGACCTGACGTTTCCGATCAGGGCAGTTCGACCTTCCACACGATGAAGGGCGACACCTTGACCCGCTCGAAGCGAATGAACCCGGCGTCCATCGCGGCCTGCCGCAGGGCGTCTTCCGTTCGCGGGTAGAAGCCGGCCGAGCCGTGGAGTGAGCGCAAGAAGCGCGGCGCTTCCCACGTGGTGGCCACGAAGCGACCCCGAGGCTTGAGCACCCGCGCCAGCTCGCGCAGCAACGCGTCGAAGTCGGCGACGAAGTGAATGAAGCCCGCTGCGACCACCGTGCTGATCACGTGATCGACGAAGGGCAGGGGCGGCACCATCGCGCGCACGAAGTCGATGGCCTCGCCGTGCTCGCGGGTCTGGGCGATGGCTTCTTCGAGCATGGGCCGCGCCACGTCGACGCCGATGACCTGGTGGCCGGTCAGCTCGCGGGCCAGCCGCCGCAGCAATTGCCCCGGCCCACAGCCCAGATCGACCAGGGGGCCGGTGGGCGTGCCGATGAAGGTCGCCAGCAGCTCGAACTCGCGCTGGCGATCGAGCCGCCCTTGCGTGAGCAGCGCGTCGAAGGCCGGGCGCATCGATCGGTCCCAGGTGCGGGCGAAGAAGGGGCGCTCCATCACCCCCTGAATGCCGCTGCCCTCGCGCTCACCACCCAGGTCGACCAGCCCTTCGTGCACCGGAAACTGCGCACCGCAGCCGATGCAGCGCGCCGGCCCGAAGGCGAGCGTGGTGTCGGCCACGTCGTCGAGGGGCACGAGGCTGCCCGCAAGACACAAGGGGCAGCGCAGCAGGTTGAGCGTCGAACGGCGCATGGCAGAGCTACTTCGCGGGGTCGGTCGGGGCGCGGTCGACCAGCACCACCCAGCCGCGCGCCATGGCCTCGCGGAAGAAGGCAGCGAGCGCGTCACGGCAGAGGCTGACGTCGGACACCGGCGCGTCGGACAGGCGGGTGGAATTGAGCTCGACCAGCCGCGAGCAGCGATCGCAGCGAATGGTCAACGGGTGGAACAGGCTGTGCGGCACGGTGTACGCGGCCCCGCACGCGCAGTGGAAGACCTGGGGCTGCCCTTCGGTGGCCTGGAGCGAGAGGCTGCGCAGCTGATCGGCGGTGCGCAGCAGCGCCGGCAGATCGTTGGGCGAGCGGGCGAAGATCACCGGGCCCGTGCGGTCGGCCAGCAGCGCTTCGACGTGGGTGGTCAGCTTCGAGCCGCGGAACTCGATTTCGTCCATCGCGCGCGACGCCACGCCCGGCGAGGCCAGGTCGGGCAGCAGCGGTTCGGCAGCCGGAGCGCCCTTCTTCGCCTCGAGCGCCCAGGTCGGTACGGCCGAAAAGCGGAACATCAGCTCCACTCCAGCATGCGCTTGAGCGGGGCGTAGGCGGCCTCGGCCAGGCCGGGCGGCAGCTCGAGCTTCGGGGTGCGATCCCGCATCGCGCGGTACAGCTTGTCCATGGTGTTCAGCCGCATGTGCGGACACTCGTTGCAGGCGCAGCCATTGTCCGGAGGCGCGGGAAGGAAGGTCTTGCCGGGCGAGCGCTGCTGCATCTGGTGGAGGATGCCGGCCTCGGTCACCACGATGAACTTCGTCTTGGGGCTGGTGCCCGTGTAGTCGAGCAACTGCTTGGTCGACCCGATGTAGTCGGCGTGCGCCAGCACCGGCGCTTCGCATTCGGGGTGCGCGATGATCTCGGCATCGGGGTGCTCGACCTTCAGTTGCACCAGGCGCTTCTCGCTGAAGATCTCGTGCACCATGCAGCTGCCTGGCCACAGCACCATGTCGCGGCCGGTCTGCTTCATCACGTAGCGGCCCAGGTGCTGGTCGGGCGCGAAGAGAATCTTCCGATCGGCGGGAATCTTCGAGACGATCTTCACCGCGTTCGAGCTGGTGCAGATGACGTCGCTCATGGCCTTCACCGCGGCCGACGAGTTCACGTACGTCACCACGAAGTGATCGGGGTACTTCTGGCGGAAGGCCTGGAACTGGCCGGGCGGGCAGCGGTCGCTCAGCGAGCAGCCGGCTGCCAGGTCGGGCAGCAGCACCAGCTTCCTGGGGTTCAAGATCTTCGCGGTCTCGGCCATGAAGTGCACGCCGCAGAACACGATCACGTCGGCCTGGGTCTTCTCGGCCTGCTGGGCCAGGGCGAGCGAGTCGCCCACGAAGTCGGCCACGTCTTGAATCTCGGACTCCTGGTAGTAGTGCGCGAGCACCACCGCGTTGAGTTCACGCTTGAGCCGACCGATTTCCTGCTCGAGGTCCATGGGCAGTGAATACCACCCGGCTCATTCGCCGTCTTCGTCGACCGAGAGCTGGTAGCTGTCCTGGAAGTTCGAATCGCGGTTCTTCACGTCGCGCACCTCGAGCACGTAGAGCCCCGGGTCGGCCGAGAAGCGAATGGTCTCGGGCTTGTCGCCCTTCGCGCTGTCGCTGGTCTGCACCAGGGTCAGCTTGCCGCCCTCGTCGACGCGGTGCAGGTAGAGCCCCAGGTCGACCTTGAGCACGCCGGTCACCACCGCCTTGAGCGGGGTCTTCACCTCGCGGGTGCGCAGATCGAGCAGGAACAGATCGACGTCCTTGCGCGGGTAGATGGTGCCGCGAATGGGCTTGCCGAAGGTGATGGGCGTGGCGGTGGCCTGGGTGTTGTTGGGCGCGCGCTCGTCGGTGCCGTCGTCGGGGACCACCGTCGCCGACAGCCGGTACGACTGATCGGCGTTCT
>CAIWFK010000678.1 GCA_903911905.1 uncultured Myxococcales bacterium | reverse complement strand
GGTGGCGTTAAGCGCCAGCATATTGGTGGCACGGGCGATGGTCTAGATTTCCTCGGTGGCCTTGCTGGTTTCCTTGGCCAGTTCCTTCACCTCGTTGGCGACCACCGCGAAGCCCTTGCCGGCCTCGCCGGCGCGCGCCGCTTCGATGGTGGCGTTGAGCGCCAGCAGGTTGGTCTGCTGGGCGATGGTGCTGATGACCTTGGTGATCTTGCCGATGTTGGCCGAGGCCGCCGACAGGCTCTGCACGATGGGGCTGGCCTTCTCGGCCAGCTCGCGCGCCTGCCGCGCCGTCTTCGCCGACTCGTTGGCGTTGACCGCGATCTCCTTGACGGTGGCGCTCATCTCTTCGGCGGCGCTGGCCACGCTCGCCACGCTGCCCTTGATCTCTTCGGCGGCGCTGTTGACCATCATCGCCTGGGCGCTGGTCTGGGTGGCGCCCGCAGCCAGCTGGTTGGCGACCTGCGAGAGCTCGGTGGCCGAGCCGCGAATGCGGGTCGCGGTGTCCTTCACCTTGTCCTCGCTGGCGATGATGCGCGCGTGGTCGGCGGTCACGTTCGAGGCGATCTTGATGACCGAGAGCACCTTGCCTGCGGCGTCTCGCATGGGGGCATAGGTGCCCTGCAGATAGAGCCGCTCGCCCGAGCGCGTGCGGCGGGGCATCACGCCGCTCTGGGGCTCGCCGCGCCGCAGCTTGTCCCAGAACTCATCGTAGGCGTGGCTGGCCACCCAGGCGGGGTCGCAGAAGGTGCGGTGCGAGAGGCCCTTGAGCTCGTGAGGCTCGTACCCCACGGCCCTGGCGAACACCTCGTTGGCCTCGGTGACCGTGCCTTGCAGATCGAACTCCACGAAGGCGAAGGCCCGCCGAATGCTTTCCATCTGGGAGACGGCGCGGGCGGCGACGGGGTCCGCGGCGACGGGGTCCGCGGCGATGGGGGCCGAGGCGACGGGCATGAAGTCCCCCGCGCCGGGGTCGGCCGGAGCGGGTTCGAAGGGCTTGAACTCGGGCGCCTTCGCGCGGCGAGCCTTGGCGCGCCCCGGCTTCTGGGCGGCTGGCGGGGCGGGCTCGGCGAAGAGCGAGGCGTCAGGTGCTTGCGGCCGGGCACGGCGGGCCGACGAACGGCTGGAAGGTCTCGAGCGGGGAATCTTCACGTGGGGTCCCTCAGGTCCGACAGGAATGAACCGGCAACACGGGCAACCTGAGCAGGGGGTGTGCCACGCGCCCCAGCCGCCCGGTCGCGCCTGATCACGGCTGGTTGGTGGGCGCGCGCACGAGTCGCACCCGACACCAGGGGTCATCGGTACCTGAAGCGCGACGTCGTGGATCTGACGGACGGGGTGCGCGCGTACCCGTCGACGGGGTGCCCAGGGGCGCGGAATTCCATGGTGGCGCACCGCATGCTTGGCCTCACGCTGCCCGTGGTGATCGCTGCACAGCCGGGCTGGAGAAACCACATGAGCTCAGTGCCGTTGAATGTCTGGCAGACCGCGGTCGAGGCGGGCGTCGAGGCGGTGGCCCGCGACGGTATGGGCTTCAGCGAGGTCGAGGTGATGTCTCGCACCGATCAGATTCCCGAGGGCATGCCGGGGGCCTTCATTCCCCTGATCGCGCCCACCGAGTCGGTGCAGGTGGGCATCGTCTCGAGCATCGAGGGCTGCACCATGCTGGCCCGCGCCCTGCTGCAGGGCGATCACACCTTGCAGGTCACCCCTGCCGACATGAGCGACGCGCTGTGCGAGGGCGCCAACATTCTCGCCGGCTTCGTCAAGCGCGGCATGCACGACTACCTGCACCCGGTGCAGCTGGGGCTGCCGCTGTTCGTCAACGGCCACCTCGAGACCAGCGATCGCGTGCGCGCGCTGGTCACCCACTTCCGCGTCGGCCACGTGAAGATCGCGGTGGTGGTGCTGCGCGCCGCGCAGTGGCAGGCAGAGAAGAAGCGGGTGCCCGAGGCGGCCTGAAAACAACACAGCCGACCTTCCGTTGAGGAAGATCGGCTGGGGTGCTGCTTCGAAGGTGAGGAAGGTTACTTGCGGGCAGCCAGCTCGGCGGCCTGCTTGTCCTTGTACTGCTTCATCAGCAGGTCCTGCTCGCCGCGGGGCACGGGCGAGTAGCGCGCGAACTCCATCGAGAACTCGGCCTTGCCCTGGGTCGCCGAGCGGAGGTCGGTCGAGTAGCCGAACATGGTGTTCAGCGGCACCTCGGCCACCACCGTCACGTAGTTCTCGGCGGTCGACGTTTCCTGGATGACGCCGCGGCGCTGGTTCACCTGGCCGACGACCGAGCCCTGGAACTCGCTGGGGGCGCGCACTTCGACCTTCATGACCGGCTCCATGACCACCGGCTTGGCGCTCTCGTAGCCTTCGCGGAAGGCCATGATCGCGGCGGTCTTGAACGCCTGCTCGCTCGAGTCGACGTCGTGGTAGTCGCCGTCGTTCACCACGCAGCGAATGCCCACCACGGGGAAGCCGATCAGCGAGCCCTTCTTCACGGCCTCGTTGAAGCCCTTCTCGATGCCCGGAATGTATTCCTTGGGAATCGAGCCACCGACGGTCTCGTTGACGAACTCGTACTGGAGCACCGCGTCGCTGGGCAGGGGCTCGAGGTAGCCGCACACCCGCGCGAACTGACCGGAACCACCCGTCTGCTTCTTGTGCGTGTACGCGAACTCACCGCGCTGGGTGATGGTCTCGCGGTACGCGACCTGGGGCTTGCCCGAGACGACTTCGCAGTCGTACTCGCGGCGCATGCGCTCCATGTAGATGTCGAGGTGCAATTCGCCCATGCCGCTGATGATGGTCTGGCCCGACTCTTCGTCGCGGTGCACGCGGAAGGTGGGGTCTTCCTTCGTGAAGCGGTTGAGCGCCTTGCCGAAGTTCGCTTCGCCCGCGCGTTCCTTGGGCGAGACGGCCAGCGAAATCACGGCATCGGGCACGTGCATCGAGGTCAGCGTGTAATAGATGCTGGGGTCGGTGAAGGTGTCGCCCGAGGTGGCCTCGACGCCGTACAGCGCGACGATGTCACCACAGCGCGCTTCGCTGATTTCCTCACGGCGGTCCGAGTGCATGCGGAACATGCGGGGAACGCGTTCCTTCTTCTGGCCGCGCGAGCAGTTGATGATGGTGTCGCCGGTCTTGACCGTGCCCTGGTAGATGCGGAAGTAGGTCAGCTGGCCGTACTGGTCCTGCTGCAGCTTGAACGCGAGGCCGACGAAGGCCTTGTTCGGCACCGATTCCAGGATGACCTTCTCTTCGCTGTTGCGCTGGTCGAGCGCGATGTTCTGCACTTCGGGAGGCGAGGGCAGAATGGTGCAGACCGCGTCGAGCAGCACCTGCACGCCCTTGTTCTTGTACGCCGACCCGCACATCACGGGGGTCATCTTGAGCGCGATGGTCGCGCGGCGAACGGCGGCGCGCAGCTCTTCGGCCGTCACGGCTTCGCCACCGATGAACTTCTCGGCGAGCTGGTCGTCGACCTCGGCCACCATCTCGATGATCTGCTCACGGCGCTTCCGGGTCTCTTCGGCGTACTCGGCCGGAACGGCCTCGACGCGCACGTCTTCGCCCTTCTCGCCGTCGAAGAAGAAGGCGCGGCCGTCGATGGGGTCGATGACGCCCATGAACTTGTCTTCGGCGCCCATGTTCACCTGCATGGGAACCGCGTGGTGGCCGAGCTTTTCCTTCAGCATCTCGGCGCAGCGCAGGTAGTTCGCGCCGGCGCGGTCCATCTTGTTCACGAAGCAGATGCGGGGAACGCCGTACCGCTTCATCTGGCGGTCGACGGTGATCGACTGGCTCTGCACGCCGGCCACCGAGTCGAGCACCAGGATCGCGCCGTCGAGCACGCGCAGCGAGCGCTCGACTTCGATGGTGAAGTCGACGTGCCCGGGGGTGTCGATGATGTTGATGTTGTAGGGCTCGGCGACGAACTGCTCCTTCGAGCCAGCCCACATGGCGTAGGTCGCCGCGGACTGAATGGTGATGCCCTTCTCACGCTCGAGGTCCATCGAGTCCATCGTGGCGCCGACGCCGTCCTTGCCGCGCACCTCGTGAATTTCGCGAATGCGCCCCGTGTAGAAGAGGATGCGTTCGGTCAGGGTGGTCTTCCCCGAGTCGATGTGGGCCGAGATGCCGATGTTGCGGATTCGTTCGAGCGGAATGTTCGCCATAGCGGTCGCGCGACTACTGAATGCCCCGCTGAAACACAAGACCCGCGTGGCTCGGCGCTGGTTGATCGTGCGCTTGGCGGCCGGTTGCATCATCATGCCGGGCCATGACCGACCAGGACGAGGGGCCGTCAGCGACGCCCGCTCCCGAGCCCGAAAGACCGCTCCCCCGGTTCGAACCCCACGAGAAGCTGTGTGGAAACTGCCTGTTGTGGCGCGCCCACAGCATCGACCCGGTGCGCGGCTGGGTCGGGTCGTGTCGGCTTCAGGGCAGCCGGGGGCTGTTTCCACCCAGCGCGCCCTTGTGTGACAAGTTCGCTCCACGCGGCGAAGTGGCGGCGGCCCAGGCGGCCCTGCCCTCACCACCGTCGGGGCGGCCCCGGGCCATCAAGAACATCGCCCCGATCATCCGCTCGGCCCAGACCGGCGCCGTGCACCGACCCGTGGGCCCCACGCTGTTGCCCTCAATCGATCCCCAGCAACCAGTCGACCTCGAAGGAGCCACCATGACCCGCCAGGAGCTGATGAACCTCTTCCTCGAAGCCTCGGGCCTGGCCGACGTGCCACTGGCGCCCCGCTGGGAAGGCGGCAGCGTCAAGCTGGTGCCGGGCAACGACAGCCAGAGCAAGGAGATTCCCCTCGACTCGCTGTTCCACAAGATCGTGATGATTCGCGATCGGCTGCGTACGCTCGAGCAGAAGCTCAACGCGCACCCCAAGCTGACCGACACCGAGAAGGTGGAACTGCAGCAGTACATCACCCGCTGCTACGGCTCGCTGACCACCTTCAACGTGCTGTTCAAGGACAAGGACGATCAGTTCACCGGCAGCGGCGAGAAGGAATAGGTCAGGGCGTCACGTCGACCGGCACCTCGAAGTCGACCGAGAGCGCCGAGACCGCCTCGCCTGACGAGGTCAGCTCGAGGTGGCCCTTCACCACCTGGCCCACCGAGACGAGGGTCAGCGCGCCCTCGAGCTGGTCGGCGACGCGATCGGGCTCGCTCACCCCGCTCGCGGCGCGGATGATCTCGGGGGCCTGGTGGGGGCCGGGCCGAAAGTCACCCCTGCCGGGGCGCACGCTGTCGATTCGATAGACGCCGGGCGCGAGGGGCCAGGCCAGGCTGAGCCGGGCGGTGAGCCTCGACCGTCGCGCGACCCCGGGGCCTTCAGCCGACCAGTGCTCGGCCACCATCGCCCTCAGCGGGTTGACCCATTCCGAAGCCTCGACGGCCAGGGTGGCGTCGGTGCGGGTGGCCTTCAGCTCGGTTCGGGCGTGCTGGGCCATCGTCAGGCCGGGGACCCACGCGACCGGCGAGTACGCCCACCAGGCCAGCGCGAGGCACAGGCCCGCCAGCGCCCACCGTGGCCCGCTCGTGCCCATCAGTACGCGTCCCGGGTTGGTTCGTCGGTCGACGACGCTGCGCACGCCCCGGCTTCGCACCGCAGCCCGCAGCAGTCGTGGTCGTCGTGGCAGCCGACGCCGAGGGTGCGGGTGGTCGACTGGAAGTCCACCGAGAGCTCGGCGTCGATACCACCGACCCACCGGCCGTTCCTGACTGGCCCGCGTCCGCTCCAGTCGGTCGGTGGCTCGGGGGCGGCATCACCCGTCGACTCCAGGGTCAGGTGACCAGCCAGGGCGGCTGGCGTCGCGCACTCCACGTGGAGCGAACCGACCACGTGCGCGCCCCGCAGCCCCGAGCGCAGGGCGTCGCTGACGGTGACCGCGGCGATCTGCGGCGAGGTCTGCTCGAGCGTCTCGGTGGTGCCGTCCCACTGCGAGTCGAAGCGGTACACGCCCACCGGCAGCGGGTCGCGCAGGGTCAAGCCGACGGCGAGCGCCATCGGGCGGCGCGGCTCGAACGAGAGCGCGCTGCGAAGGCGAAACAGCGCGCCCTGGGTTTCCCGGAAGCTGAAGGAGAGGCCGTGCATTCGCTCGAGCCCCGCGGCGTGCTCGCTGAAGGTCACTGCGCGCGGCGTCTGCTCCATCGTACGGCCTGCCACCCACACCGCCGGAGGGAAGCAGGCCCGCCAGGCCGCCAGGGCGAGCCCGGCGGCGAGGAAGACGGTCATCCACGAGAACCGGGGCCGGGCCATGACCCTTCATCACCCGCCCGGCGGCCTGACGCCATCGGCCCGTCGTCGGAGTGGCCCAGCGCCCTCGTGGTGCGGCCGCACGGCCTCAGGGGTTCACGAATCGAGCCCGTCGTCCTGTTCCGCCAGGTGGGCCATCAGGCGCGTTCGGCCGCGGTTGAGCGCGCTCTTCACCGTGCCTTCGGGCAGACCGAGCATGCGGGCAATCTCGGGGTACGAGAAGCCGCGAACGTCGCGCAGGGTGATGACCAGACGGTGCTGTTCGCTCAAGTGCTCGAGCCCTTCGAGGAAGCGCGCGTGCTGCTGGTTGTCGACGGCCTGCTCTTCGGGGTCGCGGGGAGCGGTCATGGTGCTCTCGAGGCGGCCGCGACGCTTGCGGGCGCGCAGCGAGTTGATCGACGAGTTCACCAGAATGCGGTGCAGCCAGGTGGTGTACGCCGCCTTGCCGTCGAAACGCACGGGGCTCGAGTACAGGCGGGCGAACACGTCCTGCACCACGTCTTCGGCCTCGTCGTCGTCGCGCAGAATCCGCCGGGCGATGGCCAGGGCCCGGCGGCGGTGCTGGCGGTACAG
>CAIWFK010000677.1 GCA_903911905.1 uncultured Myxococcales bacterium | reverse complement strand
GACGGCGCCGAGACCGACCTCGACCTGGGCCACTACGAGCGCTTCACCAGCGCGAAGATGACCCGGCTCAACAACTTCACCACCGGTCGCGTCTACCACTCGGTCATCACCAAGGAGCGCCGCGGCGAATACCTGGGCAAGACCGTGCAGGTGATTCCGCACATCACCGACGAGATCAAGGCCATGATCCACCAGGCCGCCGAGGGCCACGAGATCGTGATGGTCGAGGTGGGCGGCACGGTCGGCGACATCGAGTCGCTGCCCTTCCTCGAGGCGATTCGGCAGATGCGGTACGACGTCGGTGCGGGCAACACCTGCTACGTGCACCTGACGCTGCTGCCGTACATCGCGGCCGCGGGCGAGGTGAAGACCAAGCCCACCCAGCACTCGGTGATGAAGCTGCGCGAGATCGGCATTCAGCCCGACGTGCTCATCTGCCGGACAGATCGCCAGATCAGCCAGGAACTGAAGGACAAGATCGCGATGTTCTGCAACGTCGAGACGGGCAACGTCTTCACCAGCCCCGACGTGGCGAGCATCTACGAATTGCCGTTGGAGCTGCACCGCCAGGGCATCGACGAGCGGGTCGCCGAGATCCTCAACATCTGGACGCGGGGCGTGCGGCTCGACCAGTGGGAGCGCATCGTCGAGACGGTGAAGCACCCCGGCAAGGGCGAGGTGAAGGTCGCCATCGTCGGCAAGTACGTCGAGCTCAAGGAATCGTACAAGTCGCTCAACGAGGCGCTGCTGCACGGCGGCATCGCCAACGACTGCAAGGTGACGCTGACCTTCGTCGACTCGCAGGAGCTGGAGTCGAAGGGTGCCGACGCGATGCTGGCCGGCTGCGACGCGGTGCTGGTGCCCGGCGGCTTCGGGGTGCGCGGCACGGAAGGCAAGATTCAGGCGGTGAAGTACGCGCGTGAGAAGAAGGTGCCGTTCTTCGGCATTTGCCTTGGGCTGCAGATGGCGGTCATCGAGTACGCGCGGCACGTGCTGGGGCTGGCCAACGCCAACTCGCTCGAGTTCGACGAGAAGACGCCGCACCCGGTGGTCTCGCTCATGGAGTCGCAGGTCAAGGTCACCGACAAGGGCGGCACGATGCGCCTGGGCGCGTACGCCTGCCACCTGAAGGCCGGCACGCTGGCGCAGAAGCTGTACGCCACCGAGACCATCAGCGAACGGCACCGCCACCGCTTCGAGGTGAACAACCAGTACCGGCAGAAGCTGAGCGACGGCGGGCTCATCTTCTCGGGGCTCAACACCGAGCTCGACCTGGTCGAGATGATCGAGCTGAACGACCACCCGCACTTCGTGGGCTGCCAGTTCCACCCCGAGTTCCAGAGCAAGCCGTTCGCCCCGCACCCGCTGTTCTCGGGCTTCATTCGCGCGGCGGTCAACGCGCGAGACAAGCGCGCCTGACGTGCGAGCTGCGTGCTTGCTGCTCGCGCTGTGTGCCTGTCACCAGCGCGGCGGCGCCGAGGGCCCGGGCACGCTCGAGGGGCTGACGGTTCCGCTCATTGCCTCTCCTGCGCTCAAGGTCTCTGTCGCAGGCGCGGTTCGAAACGTGCCCGCAGTGGTGGAGTTCGACCCGGGCGCGGCCATCTCGTTCGTGACCAAGCGCTGCGTCGCCTCGACCGACGTCGAGTCGCGGGTGAAGGTGGCCGACGCGTTCGGAGCTGATCAGACCTTCGACCTGGTGCACGTCGAGGGCCTCGAGGTGCAAGGCGTTCGGCTGCGCGCGTTCCAGGCCGGGTTGTTCGACGGCAAGGGCTGCACGGTGGTGCTGGGCAGCGACCTGTTGCACGGGCTTGCGCTCGAGGTGGCCATCGGCGCGCGCACGGTGTCGTTCAAGCCCACGCGCACCGCAGAGGCGTGGCTCAAGGACGTGCCCTCAGGCGACGAGGTGCAGGCCATACCGCTGACGAAGGACCCGAAGCACGACTGGCCGTTGCTCGCGGTGCGCACGCTCCAAGGCGAGGAGTCGTTCACCGGCTCGCTGCTCTTCTCGGTCCGCGAGCCGCGCACCCGGGTGTACGAGGTGCCCGCGCGCTCGGCCGGGTTGAAGCCGGGGTTGGAGTTGTTGCAGGGCCTGCCGCTCCCTGAAGGCCTGTCGCTACCGAAGTCGCTGCAGTCGCTGCGGGGCTTCGCGGTGGACCGCGTCGAGTTGGCTCCCGGGTTCGGCGTGTCGGGGGTGATGGTCGACCTGGAAGCCGGCGCGCCGCCGCATGGCGTGCAGGGAGTCCTCGGTGCCGACGTGTGGGGGCGCTTCAACGCCATCATCGACGTCGAGGGTGGCGTGGTGGTGCTGCACCGCCCGCGCACGCTGGTCTCGGGCTCACGCGCGCAGTGCGAGCGCGCAGGTCAGCTGAGTGAAGAGGCCTGCTTCGAGTTCTCGCAGCGAAAGATCAGCACCGGCACGGTGCTCAGCGCGGTGGTGTGGAGGTCACTGCCCGACGGCGCGCACCTGACGTTCGATTTGGTTGGTGGCGCGACCAGCCCGTGTCGGGTGGGGCTCTCGTTCTCGTCGACCGACCGCGCGCGCAGCACGGCGCACGAACTGCCGTGGAAGCGCTTGAGCGAGGTGATGCCGACCTGCGCGGCGGCGCTCTCCCAGGCCACCTCGCTCGAGCCCAGCCTGCTCGAAGAGGGCGCCCTGCCCGGCTGCCCTGGCACCTGTGCGTACGCGCACGAGCTGGCGAGCGGGAAGATCACCTGCGAGTGCCAGCCCGTGCACGCGGCGATCGACGACGCCGCCGAGAAAGACCTGCTCAAGCTGTACCGGCAGCTGCTCGAGAAGGTGAAGAGCACCGACGAGCGCGAGCCGTCGGACCCGGAATGAGCGGCAGCCCGCGTGGGCGAAGCTCGTGTCAAGGGTGGTAATTTCCCGTCGCCTCGAGACCAGTTGCGGCGCATGCAGGGGTGCCTTGGCAGGCTTCGCCCAGGGCGGAGGCGACGACATGGCCGACCACGAAAGAGACTTCGACGACCCGGGCCTCCTCGCGACGCTCCACACCCTCTCGGACGCCCAACTGGACGAGCTCGGCTTCGGCACCATCGGCTTCGACGCCGACGGCATCGTGCGCCAGTACAACGCGACCGAGTCGCGCTTTGCGCGCCTTACCCGCGAGCGCGTCGTGAGCCTGCCGCTCTTCACATGGGTCGCGCCATGCATGAACAACTTCCTGGTCGCGCAACGCTTCGAGGACGCCGCCGCGGCTTCGGAGCCGTTGGACGTGACGCTGCCCTACGTGCTGACCTTTCGCATGAAGCCGGTCAGCGTCGTGCTGCGGCTGCTCGCCACGCCGGGGCCACGGCTGCGCTACGTGCTGGTCCGCCACCCGTCATGAGCCCCACGGCAGACGACGTGGGCATCGACCTCGAGGGGCTGCTGCAGTTGCTCAACGCCGCGCCAGTTGGCCTGGTGCAGTTCGATGGCGCCGGCGAAATCGCGTTCATGACCGCGGCGACGGTGCGCTGGCTGCTGCCGGCAATCACCGCGAGCTCGACGGGCGGGATGACCAACCTCTTCACCGCCCTCGCCCCATTGGCGCCGCAGCTGGCCGGGCGCGTCGCCCAGTTCGACCGGCCGGTGGGAAGCGTGCTCACCGGTCTCGCGTTGGACGTGCCAGACGGTTCGCGCCAGGGCGTGCCGCGTCACCTCGAACTGTCGTTGGACAAGCTGGGTGACGACCGCTTCATCGCGGTGGTGGTCGACGTCACCGCCACGCGGCACGCGGAAGCGGAAGCGGCGCACCGGGAACTGCGGCGCCTGCGGCAGGAGAACCGGGACATGGCCGAGGTCTCGCGGCTCAAGAGCCTCTTCGTCGCCAACGTGTCGCACGAATTTCGCACGCCGCTCAACGCAGTGCTCGGCTTCGCCGAGTTCCTCAAGGCCGGAGCCGTGCCCGCTGGCTCGACGCAACACGCGGAGTTCCTCGCGGAGATCGTCGCGGGCGCGCGGGTGCTGCAGCGACGAATCGATGACGTGATCGAACTCTCGAACCTCGAGGCCCAGCGCTTCGAGTTCCAGCCCCAGCCGGTCGATCTGTCGACCCTGGTCACCGCGGTGGTCGACGGCTGTCGCGAAGACCTGCGGGCGCGCGGCCTCGCCTGCCAGGTCGACGTCGACGCGAACCTGGGTGAGGTGCTGATCGACCCGACCCGTTTCCAACAGGTGGTGCTGTCCTACGTGTCGAACGCGATCGCCTTCACGCCCAGCGGCGGGGCAATTCACGTCGCAGTGCGCCCCGAGGGGCCCTCACATTTCAGGCTCGAGGTGCGGGACACGGGGGTCGGCATCGCCCCCGAGGCGCTGCCGGCCCTGTTCACGCCGTTCCACCAACTCGACGCCGGGTTGACCCGTACCAGAGGCGGTACGGGCCTGGGCCTCGCGTTGACGCGCCGGCTGGTGGAGGCCCAGGGCGGCACCGTCGGCGTCTGCAGCGAGCGCGGCCGCGGCTCGGTCTTTCACGCCGTGATCAAGCGCTTCCCGCACTCGCGCGAGGGGTGAGCCTGGGGGCCACGGGGCCGGTCGAGATCTTCGAAAGCAGTTCGTAGAGGGTGACCAGGTCGAGCGGCTTCGCGAGGTGGGCGACCATGCCGGCGGCGAGGCATCGATCCCGCTCGGCGCTCATGGCGTGGGCCGTCATGGCGATGATGGGCGGCGTGGCCGCCCCCAGGCGGTCGCGAATGGTGCGCGTCGCCTCGTACCCGTCCATCTCAGGCATCTGCACGTCCATGAGCACGAAGTCGAACCGGGCCCCGGGGGCACAGGCGGCGTCGACCGCGAGCCTTCCATTCTGCGCCAGGGTGACCTCGACCCCGGCATGCTCGAGCTGCGAGCGGGCGACGAGCTGGTTGACGTGGTTGTCTTCGACCAGCAGGGCCCGGCGCCCGCGCAGCTGCTGGGCCGAGGAGATCGCCTGGTGCAGGGTGTCGGTGCGCGCGGTCTGGACCTCGGCGTGCTGGGCGGCGCTGGCCACGCCCAAGCGGGCGTCGAAGTAGAACGTCGAGCCGCTGCCGGGCTCCGATTCCACGCAGAGGTCGCCGCCCATCAAGTGCGAGAGTTCTCTGCTGATGGCCAGACCCAGCCCCGTGCCGCCGAAGCGCCGGGTCGTCGAGCTGTCGGCTTGCGCGAAGGGTGAGAACAGGCCCTCGAGCTGCGCGGGCGTCATGCCGATGCCCGTGTCGCGTACGCGGAACCGGAGCCCTGAGCGGTCGGGGGCGGGCTTCACCGACACCCCCACCTCGCCGGCCGCCGTGAACTTGATGGCGTTCGACAGGAGGTTGGTGAGCACCTGCCGCACCCGCAAGGGGTCGCCGACCACCGCCGCGGGCACGCCCTCGTCGACGTCGAGGTGCAACGCGAGGCCCCTCGCCTCGGCGGTCGGCGTGAGTGCCCCGCACAGCGACTCGAGCAACTCGCGCGGCGAGAAGGGCACGTTCTCGAGCGTCAGCGCGCGCGCCTCGATCTTCGAGAAGTCGAGGATGTCGTTGACGATGCCCAACAGGCCGGCGCCCGCATCGCGAATGATGCCCATGTATTCGCGCACCCGGGCGGGGTTGGCCTCGACCAACCCCATCTCGCCAAGGCCGATGATGGCGTTGAGCGGCGTGCGAATCTCGTGCGACATGTTGGCCAGGAACTGGCTCTTGAGCTGGCTGGCGGCGTTCGCGGCGCGAGAGACCTCGGCGAGCGCGCGCTCGACCGCCCGCATCTGGCTGACGTCGCGACCGACGAGGAACACGCCTTCGACCGCGCCGCCCGGCCCACGGAAGACGCTGGCGTTGTAGAGCATGTCGACGACCATGCCGCTGCCGTGCCGAATCGCGAGGGCGAAGTCGGTGACCGAGCCCTGGGCCAGGGCGCGACGCCACCCTTCGCGCGCGCACTCGGGCTCGGTGAAGAACTCGGCCAGCGTCCGACCGATCAGCTCGGCGCGGGCCTGGCCGAAAGACCTGACCGCCGCCTCGTTGACGTCGGTGACCAGCCCCTCGGGGTCGATGGTGACGAGCGGGTCGAGGCTGGCCTCGATCAACGTGCGCGTGTAATTCGACACGGCCTCGAGCTTCTTCTGGGCCTCGTGGCGATCGGTGATGTCCATACACGAGCCGATGTAGCCCTCGAAGGTGCCGTCTTCCGCGTAGCGGGGGGTACCCGAGTCGAGCAGCCAGCGCCAGGCGCCGTCGTGGCGCCTGAGCCGATATTCCATGGTGAAGGGCACGCGGGCGTCGAAGCACTTCGTGTAGACCGCCGCGCAGCCGTCGAGGTCGTCGGGGTGCACACCCTCGGCCCAGCCCCAGCCATATTCCTGCGCGAGGGTACGGCCGGTGAACCGGAGCCAGGGCTGGTTGAAGAAGGTGCAGGCCTTTTCGGTATCCGACATCCAGATGAGTACGGGGGCCGAGTCGGCCATGATGCGGAAGCGCGCCTCGCTGGCCGCGAGTTCGAGGTGGGCGCGCCGCTCGGGCGTCTCGTCACGGCGAATGACGATCACCTCGGCCGGCCCGGACGGCGCGACGCGCGCGTAGACGTAGCGGGTCTCGCCGTTGATCTGCACCGGGTAGTGCACGCTCTGGGGCTGGCCCGTCTCGAGCGCTCGAGCGATGGCCGCCTCGCTCGGGGCCGCCGTGCTGGCGTCGACGAAGTCGGCGTATTTCCGGCCCACGTACTGCTTGACGGGTATGGACAGCGGCTGGTCCACCGGCGCGTGGACCTCGAGAAAGCGCCCGTGCTGGTCCATGCGGGCCATGGTGTCGGGCACCGCCCGCAAGAAGGCCCGGAAGCGGCTGGCTTTGACGTACACGACCCAGGCCACGAGGCCGAAGACCACGCTGAAGATCAGCGCGCTCCCAGCCCCGGTCGCCACGGTGCTGCGCGCCCACACCGAAGCGAAGCACGTCAGCGTCGCCGTCACCCACCCCACCAGCGGCACCCTCGCCGTGCAGAGAATCGACGCCCAGGCCAGTGGCGCCCCCAGCACCGCGATGAACGCCAGCCCACTCTGGCTGGTTGCGACGCCGACGCCGCAGCACACGGTGGGCACGATGGCGACGGGGACGATGAGATCGGTGTCGGTCGGGTTCCGACGCAGCGCCAGCAGCAACGCCCCCCCGGCGATGAGGGCCGCCACCGTGATGGTCGGCACCGCGCCCTGCGAGGGCGGCGCGAGCAGGAAGAGCGAAAGGGTGAACAACGGCCCGACCGCCGCGTACAGCATCAGCACCAACCGGCGGACCGAGGCGGGGGTTTCCTCGAAGACGTTCCCCTTCAATGGAATCATGGAGGCCTGCGATGGAGTGTAATCGGCAGACCTGCGGTACGCCCACCCCCGACGTCAGTGGCGGGTCGGCGAGCCCTCGAGCAGCTTGAGCAGCTTCCGACCGATGAACGGGTCGAACGGCTCGACCTCGTAGTCGATGGCCCCGAGCTCGAAGCAGAGATGACGCGTGTGCTGGTCTTCGACGCCCGCGAGCACCACCACCTTGACCTCGCGCGTCAACGGGTCGCGCTTGAGGCTGGCCAACAGGTCACGCCCGTCGACCTGTTGCCGCAGGTCGAGCAGAATGAGGTCAGGTTGGAAGGCGCGCGCGAGCGCCACCACGTTAGACTTCGTGTCACACACGGTCTCGAACCCGATGGCCTGCGCGTACCGCGAAATCACCGCTGCCAGCGCCGGGTCGTCGTCGGAAATCAGCAGGGTCGGCTTTCGGGTGTCCATGATCGGCGTCATTTGCAACGGCCAGACCAGAACGCCGCCGTGGCGGTGACGCGGCCTTTCGTGCCGGGCGCACAGGTCGTGGTCGCGAGGGAGGTCGGCGGCCACCGCACGCGCGGGCTGAAGTCTGACCGGCAACCGAGATTTTCTCTCGAGAGGACTGCGACATTCGCTCGCACCGCCCTGCGGTCGACGTGAGAAAGATGAAGCAGTGGGAGGCCCTCGATGCCCAGCGACGCGCGCCCGGTGATCATGGTGATCGACGACACCGCGGCCAACCTGCAGGTGCTCGAACAGCTTCTCGCCGGGCAGGGCTACCGCGTGCAGGCGTTCCTCGCTGGCGAACTGGCGGTGGCGGCGGCGTTGGCCTCGCCTCCCGACCTGGTGCTGCTGGACATCGCGATGCCAGACCTCGACGGTTACGAGGTGTGCAGGCGCTTCAAGGGGTCGTCCGTGCTCAGGCAGGTGCCGATCATCTTCCTCAGCGCGCTCTCGGGCGCCGAGGACAAGGTCGCGGCGTTCGCGGCGGGCGGCGTCGACTACGTCACCAAGCCCTTCCACTTCGACGAGGTGGTCGCCCGCGTGCGAGCGCAGGTGCAAGCCGCCCAGCACGAGCGGAAGCTCGAGCAGGCCAATCATCGACTACGCGAACTCGAGACCCTGCGAGACGGGCTGGTGCACATGCTGGTGCACGACCTGCGCTCTCCGCTGACGGTGATGCTCGGCAGCCTCGAATGGGTGCAGACCACCTCCCAGCCGGCCGACGTGAAGGAGGCGGTGGGCGACGCCCTCGCGGCGGCCAAGTCACTGCTTCGAATGGTCGGCTCGATGCTCGACGTCAGCCGCATGGAATCGACGCGACTGCCGCTGAAGCTCGAACCAATCGACCTCACCAGCCTTGCTCGCGAGGAACTGCTCAACTTCGAGGCCGCCCGCGAAGGGCGCCTCTTCGAGGTGGCTGCCGAACGGTCCGAATCGGCGTGGTGCGACGGTTCGCTGATTCGCCGGGTGCTGCAGAACCTCATCGCCAACGCGATCGCGTTCACCGACGCCCAGTCGGGCCGAATCGTCGCGTGCGTGGAGGGGAGCGCCGAGCGGGTTCGGGTGGCGATCGTGGACAATGGGCCGGGCGTGCCAGCGGAATACCGCGAGCGGGTGTTCGACAAGTTCTTCCAGGTTGCCGCGTGGCGAGAGCAGCGAGCCCACTCCAACGGGCTGGGGCTGACCTTCTGCAAGCTGGCCGTCGAGACCCACGGGGGGCGCGTGGGCCTCGAGAGCGCGACCGGCGGCAAGGGCAGCGCCTTCTGGTTCGAGCTCGCCCGTGTCCCCAGCGGGCTCAGGCCCGAGCTGCCGACCGGTGAGTCGACGGCCAGTGGCCCACGTTCGGCGCGAGCGCGTTCGTGAGCGCGGAGCCCCCGAGCCACGCTCGGCATTTCCAATCACGGCTCTTCGTCGCGCTGCTCTCGGGCATGCTGGTGGCCGCGTTGACGCCGCTGCTGCTGCTGGAAGTCAGCCGTGTCTGGAGGCTCTCGGAACAGGTGCTGCACCGTCGCGACGAAGGGCTCGCCGCGGCCGCGCAGGCGATGGCCCGCGAAACCAGAGCCGTGGTCGACGGCCACGGCCGCGCCACCGAGACGCTCGCCTCGACCATCCAGGTCGACTCCCAGTCCAGCGAGTACCTGCGGCGTCAACTGCACAGCCTCAAGCAACGCTACGGCGGGTTCTCGTACCTGGTGTTGGCCGGCCCCGACGGCCACGCGCGCATCGCCGAGCCGCCACTCGGGGCCGACGGCCGGCCATCGGTGGGCACGGACTACTCGGACCGCCCCTATTTCCAGGAAGTGCTGCGAAGCCGCGCGTTCGCCGTGGGCGGCGTGTTGCTGGGCAAGCGCAGCGGCGTCCCCAACGTGCACTTCGGAGTGCCGGTGACCGACGACGCGGGCTCGCTGGTGGCGGTGCTGTGCGCGTCGCTGGCGCTCGAGGTGCTGGGCGACATCGCGACGCAGATTCAAGGAACGACCGACGTGACGGTGCTGCTGCTCGACGAAGAAGGCAAGGTGGTCTGGCACCCCGACCCGGCGGTTCGGCGGGCCATGACGAACATCGGCACCCTGCCCGTCTATGCGGTCGCGGCGGGGGGAATGGCGCGGCTGGGCGTCGACGAAGGGGGTCAGCTCGTTCGAACGGTGGTGGTGCCCATCAGCTTGCGGAACACCCAATGGCGAGCGGTGGCCCGGACGCCGCTGTCCCACATCGAGAGCGAGGTCCGCGTGGCTCGGGAGCGAGCGGGGCTGCTGACCTTCGGTGCCGTGGCGCTCAGCGTGCTGTTGTCGTGGCTGCTGGCGGGGTGGCTCGCTGCGCCGATTCACCAGGTGGCCGGGGCGCTGGCCGCGATCAGCGCGGGGCGCGCCCTGGCCCGCTTCCCGGTGCGCCGATTCGAGATGGTCGAGGTCGCCCAGTTGATGGAGGCCGCCGAGGACCTGCGGGTTCGCGTCACCGACGAGCGCGCCCTGCGCAGCGAGAAGGACAAGGCCGTGCAGGCCAGCCAGGCCAAGAGCACCTTCCTGGCCAACATGAGTCACGAGATCCGCACGCCGATCAACGCCATCATGGGCATGACGTACCTGGCCAGGAAGACGGTCTTGACCGACCAGCAGCGGGGGTACATCAACCGCATCGACACCTCGTCGCGCCACCTGCTGGGCGTGGTGAACGACGTGCTCGACTATTCGCGCATCGAGTCGGGCAAGCTGAGCATCGAGCGGGTGCGCTTCTCGCTCGCGCAGGTCGTCCGCGACGTTCGCCACCAGGTCGAGCAGCGCGCCATCGAGAAGGGGCTCACGTTGACGACCTTCGTCGCGCCGGGAGTCCCCGACACGCTGGTGGGCGACCCGCTCCGACTGACGCAGATTCTGGTCAACTTCGCAGGCAACGCCGTGAAGTTCACCGAGCGGGGCGACGTCAGGATCGCCATCGACACCGGCGAAGGCCCTGCACGCCCGGGCACGGTGGGGCTCTCGTTTTCGGTCTCGGACACCGGCATCGGCATCTCGAAGGCCCAGCAGGCCCTGCTCTTCCGCAGCTTCGAGCAGGGTGACGACTCGACCACCCGACGCTTCGGGGGCTCGGGGCTGGGCCTGGCCATCTGCCGGCAGCTCGCCGCGCTCAAGGGCGGCGAGGTCGGCGTCAATTCCGAACCGGGCGTGGGCAGCACGTTCTGGCTCAAGGCCCCTTTCGAGATCGCAGGCTCGCTCGACGCTCAGGCGGCCGCCGCCCTGGTCCACGCCGAACCCGCGGCCCTGAAGGGGACCCGCGTGCTGCTGGTCGAAGACAACGACATGAACCAGGAGTTCGCCCTCGAGCTGCTGGCAGATGTAGGGT
>CAIWFK010000676.1 GCA_903911905.1 uncultured Myxococcales bacterium | reverse complement strand
GCCCCGCCACCGCCAGCACCGCCTCGGTCGCGTCCTGACCCAACGTGCCGTCGCGCACCGCCTGCCTGAGCTTCGCAGCGGCCGCCTCGTCCGACAGCGCCTTCCGATGTGGCCGGTGTTCGCGGGCGGTCTCGAACGCCTCCGCCGCCGCGAGGATGCGCGCAGCCAATGACAGGTCCGCCCCGCTCGCGCCGCGGTGGTAGCCCGAGCCGTCGAGCCGCTCGTGGTGTCGAAGCACCAGGGACGTCACCGGCTCCCCCGCCCGGCCAAACGCCGCGAGCGCCCGTTCCCCGTGGTACGCGTGCAGCCGCGCCTGGTCCCGCTCTCGCGTCGTCAGCGGCCCCGCGCGCAGCCACGTCGACACCGGCACCACCAGCTCGCCGAGATCGTGGACCAGCCCTGACCACCGCAGGGCCCGGACGTCCGCAGCCGGCAGCCCGAGCTTCTCACCGGCGGCCTCCGCCAGCTCGGCGACGGCGCGCGAATGCCCGTGCGTGAACGGCATGCGCAGGTCGATCATGTCGGCGATGGCGAGGAACGCCTCGTCACACTCCGCTTCGTTGAGCATCGCCCAGGGCTTCGGCTCGAGCGCGAGGATGGTCTCGCGATCCACGGCCACGCCAATGCCCGTCATCAACGACGCAGCGTTGCTCGCCACCAGCTTCGCGAGCTCAGCGTCGTAGGCCGCGTCGGCGCGACGCGCGACGATCTCAGCCATCGCCTCGACGCCGCTCACGTCACTGAGGGCAATGGCGTCCTGAGCAAGCGTGACCAGCCGCACCGCCGGGAGCACGTCAGCGCCCTTCGTGCCACGCGGCAGGCCCTTGCCGTCCCACCGCTCGTAGATCTGCCCCAGGTTCTCCCGGATTTCAGGTGGGAGACCCAATCGCTCGCCGATGCGCTGCGCCACCTCGCAGTGCGCGGTGAGCACCTGACGGCTGACCGCGCCAGCCTGCGAAAGCCCAGCATCGATGGCCTGCTGCAGCGCCGCTGGATCGAGCTCGGCATACAGCCGCTTGAAGGCCGCCACGAAGGCCTTGCCCAGCTCGGCCCGGTCGCCCATGTCGAGCCCCACCAGGTCTCGCCGCAGCGCGATCTCATCGCCAAAGTGCGCAGAGAGCGCCTGGGTGTCAGCGTTACAGCCGACGTAGCGCAGCAGCGCCTGGTGGTACGCGTTGCGGCGGGCCTGCTCGGGCAAGCCGGCCAGCTCGGCGATGCGCATCGCCAGCACGCACGAGCGCAGCGCGAAGTCACTGGAATGACCGGTCGCCAGGTCCGAGGCGTAGGCCAGCACCATCAGGAAGTCCGCTCGGCGCATCGCGAAGGCCGTCATTGAGCCGTCGAGCCTACTGCCCCGAAATCACCCCCCATAGGGAGTTCACCCCATGTGCAGCCCTGGCCCGAAGCGCATCGTGCGCGGGCTGGTCAAACACGGCCAGCCCACACCAAGGAGCACCGCATGAAGTACATGATCACCTGGTCCGAACGCCCCCAAGGGTCCCCCGCTGAATACGAGAACGCCCAGAAGCGCATTCTCGAGGTCTTTCTGAAGTGGCAGGCGCCCGCCAACTTCAAGATCGAGGTCTTCGTCATTCGGGTCGGCGACTGGGGTGGCTACATGCTGATGGAGTGCGACGAGCCGCTGCAGGTGCACAAGTTCTGCTCGATGCTGCCCTCGTTCGTGTTCGAAGCCCGGCCGGTGGTGCCCGTCGCCGACGCGGTTCGGGTCGAGCAGGAAGCCATGGCGTTCCGCGATGCCATCGACGCGGGGAAGGCCTGACCATGAACGACTTCACCTTTCCGTCCATCGAGGCCGCCCACCCTGACGCCCGCCCGGCCCTCGAGGGCCCGCAGAGGCACCTGGGCTTCGTGCCGAACCTGCTCGCCGGCCTGTCCAACTCGCCTGCGACCCTGGCCAGCTACGCCGAGCTGGGGAAGAACTTCGCCAAGGTCGGCTTGACCGGCGTTGAGATGCAGACCGTGCTGGTGGTCACCAGCGTCGAGAACGCCTGTGCGTACTGCGTGGCGGCGCACTCCACGTTCGCCACCAACCAGAAGATCGACCCAGCGGCGTTGAAGGCCCTGCGCGCAGGCCAGGAGCCCGCTGACCCGAAGCTGGCGGCGCTCTCGTCGTTCGTTCGGTCCATCGTCCGAACCAGGGGAAAGGTCCCCGAGGCCGAGCGGCAGCGCTTCTTCGCGGCTGGGTACACCCGCGACCAGGGGCTGGGGGTGCTGAACGGGGTGGCCATGAAGACCATCGCCAACCTGGGCAACCACTTCATGAACACCCCGCTGGACGAGCAGTTCAAGGCCCAGCAGTGGGCGCCGCACGGGAATTAGCTGTGCAGTGGGGCAGGCTCGTGGCGATTATGCCGACGTGACTGCCCCACTCGCCGCCCTGTTGCCGAAGAAGGGAGAGCCCGCGCTCTCGACCGACGCGATCCTCGATCGCTTCGTGTCGTGGGTGACCACCACGGGCGTCTCGCTCTACCCCGCGCAGGAGGAGGCGATCCTCGAGCTGCTGGGCGGCAAGCACGGGGTGCTCGCGACTCCGACTGGCTCGGGCCAGTCGCTGGTCGCCACCGCCTTCCACTTCCAGGCGATGGCGCTGGGCCAGCGCAGCTTCTACACCTGCCCCATCAAGGCGCTGGTGAACGAGAAGTTCTTCGCGCTCTGCGACGTCTTCGGCGCCGAGAACGTCGGCATGATGACCGGCGACGCGGCCATCAACCGCGACGCGCCCATCATCTGCTGCACGGCCGAAATCCTCAGCAACCTCGCGGTGCGCGAGCAGAGGCTCTTCGCTGACGCGGTGGTGATGGACGAGTTCCACTACTACGGCGACAAGGACCGCGGCGTGGCCTGGCAGGTGCCGCTCATCTCGATGCCTGAGACGCAGTTCCTGCTGATGTCGGCG
>CAIWFK010000675.1 GCA_903911905.1 uncultured Myxococcales bacterium | reverse complement strand
GAGCCTCGGTCGACATCAGGCTGTTCTCGGCGCCGAGCACCGTGCCGTGCATCGCGTAGTGCAGGAAGGCGGTGATGGGCTTGACCGGCGCGCCCGACGCGTCGACCTCGTCGAGCCGCAGCACCGTCAGCTCACCGTCCTTGAAGTTGGGGCCGTAGAGGTCGTCGTTCTCGCAGCGGCGATCGTGGTTGAAGGCGCCCAGGTCGGCGGTCGCGGTGCCCAGTGCCGCAGGCCGCAGGTCAGCCACCGCCTTCGCGGCAGCGTCGGCGATGCTGGTGGCCAGACGCTCCTCGGCCTCGACCAGAAACACGTCCATCGCCAGCGCGGTGGTGTCGGTGCCCGCCGTGCCCTCGATGAGCGCGGGGTGGAAGTAGCGCGCCGGCGCGGCGTGGGTATGGGTCGAGGTCACCAGCAGGCTGGCCTGCACTCCACGCGCGGCGAGCAGCTGCTCGGCACGCAACCGCAGAGTCGAGGTGGTCAGGCAGAGGTCGGTGCGCACCACCACGGTGGTCGTCACCCCGTCGGACAGCGCCACCGCCCGCGCCGTCGGCTCGGTGTGCACGCCGCGGCTCGCCGGCAAGCGCTCGGCATACGGAGAGCCCGGGTCGGTCATCGGCTTGTGTCGGCCGTACCCACCGAGCGAGATGCCGACCGGCGCGTCCAGCTTCACGGTGGCGAGCCCGGCCTTCAGCGCGCCTGGCGTCGGCGACGGCGTGGCCTTGGGGCTGCAGCCGAGCAACACGATCAAGGGGAAGACCAGCAGACGCGGCGTGTGGTGAGGCGTGGTGATTTTCACGGCGCGCACCGTAGGCCCGAGGTCGGGGTCGTACGAGCGAGCAGCTCGAAAAAAGGTGCTCGCAAAGGGTCTCGAGCAGGCCCTGACGTCGACCAGCGTGCGGTCGGTGCGGCGCAGACCCGGCGCGCGGCCGGGCCTCCAGCCTCAGCTCCCCGGGCTCACTGGCCCAGGCAGTTGTCGAGCTTCACCGAGTTCACGTTGAGCCGGCCAGTCACCCCCACCGAGGCCGGCACCGCGCTCGCCGCCGAGACACAGGTGTTGCTCTTCACCACCGGCGTGTTCGCCGCAGCCGCCGCGCAGTCGATGAACGCGCCCGACCCTGCGAAGACGTTGCCGGCGGCCTGCAGCACCTGGCCTGCCGTGGCCGCCTGCACCGTCAGACAGATGCCCGCGCCGTGGTTCTGCGTCGCCGAGTAGCCGACGGTCGCGCCCGGAGCCTGCAGCACGTTGCCGCCCTTGTTGGTCGTCACGTCATGGCCCAGGTCGATGCCACCCAGGAACACCACGTCAGCCGGCGACGCCGCGGTGGCCCCCGTGGTCGGCCAGGTCGAGGGCGCCACGAAGACGCCGTTGGCCCCGTTGCCCAGCGAGACCGAGTTGCGGAGCTGCAACCTCGAGCCACCCTCGACCCGAATGCCGTTGACCGCGCCATCGAGCGAGACCAGGCCGCTCACCGTGTTCAGCGGCATGGGCGGTGCGTTGCCCGCCGCACCAATCGGCGTCTGGTTGATGGCCAGGTTCGCCGTGAGGTTGCCTTTCGAGATGACCGGCGCCGCGTCGTACGGAGGCGCGTTGGGCGCGGTGGCGTTGATGACGACCTGCCCCAGTTGCGCGACCTGAAGGCCGTGCTGGGTGTTGGCCACGAACGAGGTCTGGTCGACGCCCGCTCCGCCCACCACCGTCGCCACCGCCGAGCCGATGACGCGCAGCCCCGACGCACGCTGCACCGTCGCACCCTGCACGTACCCCGAGCCGGTGATGCTCACGCCCGGGCCCACGGTGACCGCCGCTCCGAGCGCCGTCGTTCCACCCCCGGGCGCCGGCAGCGAATTGCCCAGCAGCACGCCGTCGTTGAGCGAATTGGCGACCGACAGGTGGTCGAACGCGACGCCGGTCAACGGCGCGGCCGCCGAGGTGGCGCTGGCCACGATGCCCCGGGCGAAGCGAGCCGTCGGCGCCGGGTTCGTCGCGGTGCTGGTGCCGACGATGGACAGGTACGAGAGGTGCACGTTGTTCGACGCGATGGTGAAGCCCGTCTGCCCCGCAGGCACCGTCACCTTGCGCGTCGTCGGCGAGCTCGTCGCCTCGTTCCAGCCGATGATGGTCACGTTCTGCGGCACCACCAGTGGCCAGGTCTCGGCAGCAGACAGGTCACCCATGAGCCGAATGGTCACCGGCGATGCGGGCCAGGTCGGCGCGCGCACCACCACGCTGAGCGCATACGAGAGCGTCGCGAACCGGCAGCCCGCGGTGTCGACGCCGCTGGCGCCGACGTTGGTTCCGCCGACCGGGTCGACCACGTAGATGCCGTTGCTCACCGCGCTGCAGGTCGAGCAGGCGAAGTTGGTGCACTGGTTCGCGCCGGCCGGGCAGTCCGACGCCTGGCAGCACGACTGCCCCGCGCCCGACACCGCGTTGAAGGTGGTGCCGGCCAGACACGTGTCGGTGCCCGAAATCTGGCAGCACAGACGATTGCCGGTGCACGACCTGAGCGGCGTGGTGCAACTGGCCGGGCCGCACGTGCCCGCGGTGCACAGCGGCGCTGTCGTGCCGTACGACTGGTCGGCCTGACACTGCGCGTCTCCGGTGCACGAGCCACACTGGTTGGGCGCGCTGGCTCCACAGATCTTGCCCGCGTTCGCGCCGGTGCAGTCGGCTGAGGTCAGGCAGTCGCCCACCACGCACGCTCCGCCGGCACAGACGAAGCCAGCGCCATACGCCGAGCTCGCCGTGCAGTCCGCGGTGGTGGTGCAGGCGCCGCATTGGTTGTTGCTGCAGAGTTGCCCGCTGGTGCACGACGGCCCAGGCGTGCCGGTCGACGAGCGGCACGACGCCGCCACGCACGAGAGGACGTTGTTCGAGTCAGCCAGACACAGTTGGCCCGCTCCGTACGCCGCCTGACACGAGGCATCGCCGGTCGGGTCGGCAGAAGCACAGGAGGTGCACGCGCCCGTCGCGTCGCAGAGCCCGGCGCCGCCGCCGGCGAGCACACACGCAGCGCCTTGAGCGCACACGCCGGCGTCGGTCGCGGTACCGCCACCCGTCGAGGAGCCGCCACCCGTCGAGGAGCCGCCACCCGTCGGGGAGCCGCCACCCGTCGAGGAGCCGCCACCCGTCGAGGAGCCACCGCCCGTCGCATCTCCACCGCCCGTCGCCGACCCGCCACCCGACCCTGCTGGAGGAGTACCGCCACCACAGGCTACGAACACCAGAAGCACTCCCGACATCAGCAGTCTCGACATGCGCGACGCTCCCTTTGAGAAATGACCGGCCCGCGCCACGAACACCGCGCACGGCCCGAGGTTGCGGGAAGCACCTCCGATTCTTCGAGCGAGGCAGGGTGCCCCGCCCCGAACTGTGGCGAACGTCAGCACGTGAAGCCGTGCCGAGTCGGTGAGTGGCCACGCGTTGCGAAGCCCTTTGCGTCTCGGTCGCGAGTGGAGCCGACTCTGGTACCGTCGAGTGATGCGACGATGGAATCGGGCGGTGGTGGTCGGCGTGGTGGCGATGGCGAGCATCACGGCGTCGGTGGGCTGTCGGCGACAACGGCCCCGAGACGAGCCTCGACCGGCCCAGGTCGACAGCGGCGTTCGCGCCGTCGTCAGCGCTCCACCTGCGCCGACGCCCCCGGTCAGGAGTGCCGAGGGGCGAGTGCTCGCGACGTGGGACGGCGGGTCGCTGTCGGTGCAGGAGGTCGCCGACGCGCTCGGGCACCGCGCGCCGCTCTTCGACTACGCGCTGCTCAACCCCAACGCCGAGAAGGAATATCGCGAAGACTTCGTCGACATGCTGGGCCGCGCGAAGCAGCTCGACGCGCTCGCCGTGTCTCGTGGCGCCAACCAACCCACCCGGCTCGCCAGGCTGCGCACCCTGCCCGAGCTTCACGTCACGCAAGGCACCGAACGCGAGCTCAGCGACACCATCGACCGCATGACCAGCAAGGTGTCCATCGTGGACCACGCGGCCCTCGAGACCCTCTCGCCCACGCGCTTTCCCTTCGTCGCGAAGCACGAGCCCGAGCGCGCCATCGTGGTGCCCGGAACCGCGAACGGCGTGTTCCGGGAAACGTGCCTGGCGGACGGAAGTCGGGTCCTCGACCTCGACCTCGCCGGGGCGCAGAGTGGCCCCCTCGTCATGTCACCCGGCATGCTCCTCGCGCTCGAGTTGCTGCCCGGCGTCGAGGACTTCGCCGATGACCGCAACGAGGTGATGCACGGGCCCTGGGCCGTCAGCTACCAGGGCCGAATCACGTTTCCGCTTCCGCCGCCGTTCGGCAACGGCACCCTGGTGCTCGACTCGGTCCAGGTCGAAGGGCTGCGAGAAGACGAGGCGCGGTTGGCGTGGTCCCGAATCGAGGTCGCGATGACGCGCTGCCTGGCGATGGCCGCGTGGGGCAATCGGTGGGACCTGTCGCACGTCGCCATTCGGGCCTGGGTGAAGGAGGGCCGAATGAACGCCTCGGCGCCGGTCTTCGACGTGGTCACCACCCACGGGTCGCTGCCCAACGGCGCCATGGGCGTGGCGATGCGAATCGATCGGGCCGAATACTGCAGCTTCGTGCTCAGCCGATGGCTCTTTCCGAGCAACGCGTCGGGCAACGCCCTCTTTCACGCGACGCTGACGGTCAAGGGCTTCGAAGACGACCAACTCCAGTAGTCACGCCACGCCTCACTCATCCGCGAACGGTACGGGCCTTCCGGCTCGGCGCGCGGCCAGTCCCCCGCGGCAGAAGCACCAGGTCGGCTGCTTCCTCTGCATCCTTCAGAAGCGTCTTGCGCGGCGTACCCAGTTGCGCGCGCATCGTGAGCCCGCGGGAAAGGTCGACGACCTGGCTCGCGCGCGCGCCCGCAGGAAAATCAGACGGGAGTTCTCCCGCGCTGATCGCGTCACGGAAACGACGCTCCACCATCGCCACGCCGCCAGCCGCAGCGCTCTGCAGGAACTGCCGCACCTCCGGGTCGTCGACCAGCGGCGCGACGCACACGAGGAGGCAACCCACGGCCGAGCCTTCCTCGGTCGCACTCTCGACGTCGTGCCTCAGGAAGCCGGCGACCGAGTCGCGAATCGACTTCGGTGAGAGAAGTGCCTTCATCGCCCGAGCGCCCTTCTTCTCTGCGTACGCCTTGAGGGTGCGCAGGAAGAGCGTTCGCTTGTCCCCGAAGACGGCATACAGGCTCGGCCGAGCAACACCCATCCCGGCGACGAGGTCGTCGATCGTCACGCCGTCGTAGCCTTTCGACCAGAACACCTGCGTGGCTCTTTCCAGCGCCTCCAGCTCGTCGAAGGTGCGCGGTCGCCCACGGGGCTTCGCGGTATTTTTAATCATTTGGTTCAAAACTCCTTGCGCCGGAGCGTTGGTCCCATTTAATATACTAAACAGTTAAAAATAACCGCGCCGACCCTTCGTCGCGAGGAACCACCCATGAAGCCTTCGATTGCTCTCGTCACTGGCACCACCTCGGGGCTCGGTCATGCGGCAGCCAGCATGCTCGCCGCCGAGGGCTGCGGCCAGGTCATCGTCACTGGCCGCAGCCTGGCGCAGGTCCGGGAGACGGCCGCTCAGCTCGCCGCTGAAACCAAGAAGCAGGTCTTCACGCCGCTGGAGCTGGAGCTGAACGCGCCCAGCAGCGTTGAGTCCGCCCTCACCGAGTTGGTCAAGCAAGGTCGGCCGGTCGATTTCCTGCTGCTCAATGCCGGGCTCGTCCCTGGTAAGGCGCGCGTACTCACGGCAGCGGGCGTCGAGGCTTCTCAGGCCCCGCTGATTGGCCATCATCAACTGACGGTCGGCCTCCTTCGCGCCAACCTGCTGAGCCCCAACGCGCGCATCGTCATCGCCGGTGCGGAGCCCGCCCGAGGGGGCGTGCCCATGTTCAGCTACACCGACCTGCCTGCCTTCGCCGCCAAATCCCACCAGGGCGATCGAACCGCCGCTGTGGAAGCCCTCATCCGCAACGGGCCGAACGTGAAATATGTGCCCAACAATGCGTATGCCGACGCAAAGCTCATCATCGCCTGGTGGGTCGCAGCGCTCGCGCGCCGGCTGCCTTCCGGAATGGCCGCGTACGCTGTCTCGCCCGGTGGCGCGACCGGCACCAGGGCGGTGCGAAACGCTGGGCCGGCGTTGAAGTACCTGTTCATCCCCATCGTGAACCTCATTCCCGGCATGAATCAGACGCCAGAGACCGCGGCCCGTCGGTACCTCCAGGCTTCGGAGTTCGGAACCGACGTCTCGGGGCAATTCTTCGCCTCGGCTCGAGGGAAGTTCTCAGGCCCAATCGAGGTGCAGCGCCAGCCACACCTCCACGATCGCGCCAGCCAGGAAGCCGCGTGGCAGGCAGTCGTCAGGGTCTCTGGCGTCGACCTGCCCTCCGCGTCGACCCCGGTCACGCCGACTGGGATACGGGACTGACCACCTCGGCCGCGCCCCGTCGAAAGGTGCGGTGGTAGTACTGCTGGAAGGCGATGGTCGGTGCGTCACTGGGCATCGACACCTCGACTCCTGGAGCCGGCACCTCTGAGGGCCACGCGCTGTCCATGATGGTGCGGTCCTCCTTGAGGATGACCGGCGTGAGCAGATCGAACAGTCCGAGGAAGGGGTTTCGAAGCCCCCAGTTCCGACGACTCACGACGATCATCTGCGAAGAGGTCTCGCTCGTGGGCACGCACCAGATGTGGAGGAGCGATGTCCGGCCCGGTGTCTTGAAGGGAATGCCCAGGCTCATGCCGTTGGCGGGAAGGAATTCGAGCCAACCGGCGTCTGCCGCGGGCCCGGCCGCGTCCTTCGCGGCGACCTGCCAATCGAGCCGAAACGCGCCACCGCTCGACGGCGTGAGCGCGACCTGGAGCGACGGGTCGGTCAGCCTGCCGAGCGCACGCCCAAACGCAAAGCCGATGGTCTGTGGGTGCACGTACGGAATGTGCGCGACGTCGAGCATGGTCTGAATCGCTCGACTCCAATGCGTGTTCCACCCGCGCTCCACCACCGCACCGACCCAGCCGGTCTCCCGCATCGAGACGGGTCATTCAGGAAACGGGACGACCTCGACGGGGTCTGCCTCGGTGAAGACCCAGAGCAGCCCGCCGGCCTCGCGACACGGAACCACTGAAGCCCGAACCGCCTGCTTGCGCGCGTCCGAGTTGAACGGAATGTCCACGCAGGCGCCCTCGGCGTCGTAGCGCCACCCGTGGAACGGGCACTGAACGCACCCCTCGGGGGTCCGCGTTCCCAGCGAAAGCTTGACGCTGCGGTGAGGGCAGCGGTCGACCAATGCGGAGGCCTTGCCATCGTTGTCGCGAACGAAGACCAGCGGCACTGAGTCGACGGTGCGGGCCAGCAACCCGCGAGCGGCGAGAGCGCTTGCTGGCGCGACCGGGGTCCATTGGCGGGGAAAGGAAGCGAAGGTCGTCGGTCGGGTCATCAGGCGCTCGGTCGATGCTTTGCGGGCATGGGAAGTCCCTGCCGGGCGTCGCATGAGTAGAGCGCTCGCGGGTGCTCAGCCATGCTTTGTCGGCTGTCGACGATGTCGAAAAAGCATGGACCACCCACGGTATGCTGGCGCGATGGAACTGCGATACCTTCAGGCCTTCACGCTCCTGGCGGAAGAACTGCACTTTGGCCGCGCGGCGAAGCGACTCGGCGTGGTGCAACCTGCTTTCAGCCGCACCATCAAGGCGCTCGAGGACGAGGTCGGGGTCCCTTTGGTCCGGCGCAGCTCGAAGGCCGTCGCGCTGACCCCCGCGGGCGAGGCCTTCCTGGTGCCCGCACACGCGGCGCTCAAACGGACCGACGACGCGGTTCGGGCCGCGAGGCTGCGCAGCGCGAGCGTCACCGGCGAGCTGCGGTTGGGCATGATGATTGGGGCCGCGCAGCCCGCGGTGGGCCGGTTGATTGCCTGGCGTGGTGGTGGTTCCGATGAAGCCCGCGGTGGACCTCGCCTACGACCTGGTGTGGACGCAGCCGTCGCGCGAAGTCGAGAGGTTGGTGGGTTGTATCGCCTGATGGCACGATGAGCCCTTCGCAGCATGCGGCTGCCGCGCCCTCGTCGGGGCGACCAGCGAACGTCACTGGAAGCTGATGGCGAAGACCATCGACTGGGCCGTCCAGTTGATGCCGCCGTCGCGCGCCTCGGCGTGCTCGGTGCCCCAGAAGTAGCGCTCACCCACCCGCACCGCGGGCTCGAGTGCCTGCATGGTCGTGAACCCACCGTCATAGACGTACTGCCACCCTGGCCAGGCGGCGACGACGCCCACGGGTCTCCGATGGTGTTCGAACCGCCGTCCCTGCTGCCGTAGATCTCGAAGCGCACGTTCGCCGCCCACGACGCGCGCGTGAACGAGAAGGTGGTCGGCAAGGTGCCCCCTCCGGAATCGACCGGCGACATCAGCCCGTAGTCGTGAAAGGCGAGCTCTGGCGTCGGCACCACGACGGGCCCCGTGACCGCGAAGCTGTTGGTCAACGCCCGTTTCTGCGCGTTGAGTACCCAGGCCACAGTTCCTCAACACCTGGAACGTAGAGTGGGCTCATGAATCGTCCGAGCGCCTTTCTCATCGCGGCCACGGTGACCGTCGTCGGCTGCGCCTCCGAGCCTGCGCGCGCCCCCCTGCCAGCCCCTCCCGACGTCTGCTCGTCGGCCCCGGTCACGACGGTGGACTTCGTGCGCGACGTGCAGCCGATTCTCGACGCGAAATGTGTGACCTGCCACCGCCCTGGGGGCGTCGGCCCGTTCTCGCTCTCGGCTCCCGCCGATGCTCACGCCAACGCAGCGGCCATTCGCGGCGACGTCTGTTCCCGCAAGATGCCGCCGTGGCCGCCGAGCGCGGCGTGCAACACCTACCAGCATGACCGCTCACTCACCGACGCGCAGTTGGTCACGCTTCGTGACTGGGTCGACAGCGGCGCCGACATCACGGGAGCGGTCGAACATACGCCGGCCGCGCTGACCGGGCTCTCCCGGGTCGACCTCGAACTCTCGGCACCCGACGCGTACCAGCCGACCCTGGTGCCCGACGACTACCGCTGCTTCGTGCTCGACTGGACCGCCACCCAGGACCGCTTCGTCACCGGCTTCGGCGTCACGCCCGACCAGGCCGCCGAGGTGCACCACGTCATCCTCTACCGAATCGCCCCCGCGGACGTCGCCGCCATCACCGCGGCTGACGACGCAGACCCGGTGCCCGGTTACACCTGCTTCGGCGGGCCCAACCCGTCGACCAGCAAGAAGCAGACGACCGTCGGCGTGCCATCGATGATTGGCGTCTGGGCGCCCGGCGCGCAGGGGTTCGACTTCCCCTCGGGCATCGGCATTCGCGTCGTCCCCGGCTCGAAGCTCGTCATGCAGGTGCATTACCACTCGCACACCGGCACGCCGACGCCTGACCGTTCGACCGTGCAACTGAAGCTCGACGACAGCGTGGCCCGCGAGGCCTTCATCATTCCCTTCCTCGACCCGAACTGGGTCAAGAGCGCCACCATGAACATTCCCGCCGGGCAGAAAGACGTGTTCCACGCCTTTCGCCACGTGGGCTCGGACTTCACCAACCGCATCAGCGCGGGCGTGCTGGCGAAGACGAGCGCGTACGAGGTGCACGGCGCGGTGCTGCACATGCACACCCGCGGCACCTGGGCGTCGCTCAGCGTCGAGCGCGCGCAGCCGGCGCAGACGCAGTGTCTGCTCGAGCTGCCGAAGTGGGACTTCCACTGGCAGGGCATGTACCTGTTCGACAAGCCGCAGCCGGTCGCCGCGACGGACGACCTTCGGGTCGAGTGCCACTGGGACAACTCGGCGGCCGGCGCCACGGCGTTGAATTGGGGCGAGAGCACCGCTGACGAAATGTGCCTCGGCTTCGTGCTCGCCACCGCGCCGTCACCGTAAGGTGTTGCCGAGGCGTTGCGCACTGGTGGTCGGCTTCCTCGTCGTGATGGCGTGCGCGCGCCCGCCACCCCACACCCGCCTCGACGACGAGCCGCCACGACTGGTCAATGCCTTCTTCGGGCTGGACGACGCGTTGCCTGCGCGCGCGGCCGGCTTGTGCCTGGCCGCGCCCGGGAAGGACGGCATGCCCGTCACCTTCTCGCGGCGGGTCGCGGGCAGCGTGCCTCCCACGGCCTTCACGGTCATCACCCGGTCCGGCGTACGGAAGACGCCTCTGTGCGCGACCACCTCGCCGGCGAGTGGGCGCAGCAAGCGCCACACGGTCCTGCTCATCGGAGACCTCGGCAGTGAGGCCGACCCGCCGATGAGCGTCAGCGTGACCGGTGACCTGATGCTGGAGGGTGACGTGAACGCGAAGGGGCTCTCCTCGGCCGTGACGCCGCTGACCGATGGACCGACGCTCGTCCTGGCCATGCAGGCCACGCCCGTCACGCTCCAGAGCAACTGCCCGTCATCGACCAGGCAGATCGTCACCGTGGTCTGGGCGGGCGGCGTGACGCCGGTGCCTGGAGCGAAGCCAGACGCCCACCGCGACGCCTACCGCGTGCGCACGGCCGAGGGAGAGGTGACCCCATTTGCCCTCGGCGACCTCGGTGATTCGGACAACTACGAGCACCTGTGTCTCGACGTGGCGTCACCGGCGCTCAGCGTCTCGTGTCGAGCGGGCGTGCTGGTCGACCCCCGCGGCGACCCGAACCCGAACACCTCCCTCGAGGTGAGCGCAGCGAGGTGAGCTGTCGGCTCGCGCACGGCTCGCGCATCGACGGCCTCCACACTCGCTCAACGTCAGCGTGGTGAGGTCGGGCTCATGAACGAGATCCTGACGAGTTGCCTGCTGCTGCTGTGCGTGGCGTGCGCCGCTCCACGGAACAGCGCCCGGTCCATCGGAGAGGTCGCGGTGCTGCCGCCGCTTCCGGACTGCGTGACGCTCGAGCCGAACGTCGAGGTGCGAAAGACGGCCGCGGGCGTCGAGTACGTGCGCACACCCGAAGCCGCGTTCGCCCATGTCGCGAGCGCGTTCCCCTACGCGCCGAAGTACCTCGAGCTCGATGGCTTGCGCATGGCCTACGTCGACGAGGGGCCGAGCACCTCGGGCGAGACCATCGTGCTCCTTCATGGCGAACCAGACTGGTCGTACCTCTACCGCAAGATGATTCCGCCTCTGGTCGCAGCGGGGCATCGCGTCATCGCCATCGACCTCATCGGCTTCGGGCGCTCGGACAAGCCGGTCGCCCAGGCCTTCCACACCTACGAGCGGCACGTCGCCCTGGTCACGGCGTTCCTCTCGCAACTGGGCCTGAGCCACCTCACGCTCTTCTGTCAGGACTGGGGCGGCCTCATCGGGCTGCGCGTGGTGGGAGACCACCCCGAATTGTTCGACCGCGTCGTCGCCGCCAACACGACCATTCCGCTCTTCGACGCGAAGAACCCGAACCCGTACTCCCTGCCCGCCAACGTCGGCATCGATTGCGGCGCGACCGACCTCAAGCGCGCGCTGGGGCTGGCCATGTTGGGAGGCAACGTGACCATGTTCAACGCGTGGATTCAGTTCAGCCTCACCTCTCCGACGCTCAAGCCGACCGACGTGATGTCGGTTCAGATTCCGCACCTCTCGGACGCCGACGGGGCGGCGTACAACGCGCCCTTCCCGTCGTTCATCTACAAGGCGGGCCCTCGAACGCTGCCTTCGATGATCGTCGCCGTCACCGACGACAACAGCCGCGCGTGGGACGCGCTCGGGCACTTCGAGAAGCCCTTCCTGTCGCTCGCCGGCGACCGCGACAACCTGCTGGGAAAGAAGGCCGTCGTGGAGCGCCTGGTGAGCCACGTTCCCGGCGCCCGGGGACAGCCCCACGCGCGCTTCGACTCGGGTCACTTCATTCAAGACGAGCTCGGTCCCACGATGGCCGAGCAGCTCAACGCGTTCATCCGAAACAACCCGAGGAAGTGACGCTCCTCAGGGCCGGGTGGCAGGGCGCGCTTCAGCTCATCAGGCGCACCGGGCTCCGACCGGCGCTGAGCGCGGGCGCGGGAACGGCAGCCGGTGTCCCGTTGGGCAGCAGTACGATCTTCCCCTCGAGCCCACCGCGCTCGAGGCGCCGATGCGCGTCGGCGACGCCCTCGAGGCCGATGCGCTCGGCGATGCGGGGCGAGATCTCGCCCCGCCCCAGCATGCCGAACAGCACGCCCAGGTCGGTGACGAACCAATCGGGGTGCGCAAGGCGCAGCGCGGTGATGGAGACGAAGCGGGCGCTGCGCGCTCCGCCGAAGGCGTTCCACCACCACAGCTTCGCGAGCCACACCCCCAACGTGGCGAACGACGCGTCGTGCTGAACGGCGGTCGAAAACCCGTAGGCCGACAGGTGCCCACGCGGGCCGACCGCGCGCCACGCCCGGGTGAAGCCGCCCTCACCGAGGCCGTCGAAGACCGCGTCGAAGCCACCCGCCATGGTCCGCGCGAAGTCGTCGTGGTCGGGGTCGACCACCGTCGCGCCCAGGGAGCGGACGAGCTCGGCGTGAGGCGCATGCGCCGTGCCCCACACCACACACCCCGCGAGTCGCCCCAACGAGACGAGGGCCTGCCCGACCGCGCCCGCCGCGCCGATGACGAGCAGCTTCTGGCCCTTCTGCACCTGGGCGTCGCGGTGCAACAGTTGGTACGCAATCACCCAGCTCAAGACCAGCGTGGTGGCCTGGGCCACGTCGAGCGCGGGGTCGACGACCGCGACCCGCTCGGCCACGAGCGTGCGGTATTGCGCGTACGAGCCCACCATCGTCAGGTCGGCGACGCGCTGCCCGAGCGACGGCGAATGCACGCCCTGGCCCAGCTCGACCACCTCGCCCACCAGGTCGTACCCGAGCACGAGCGGCGGCTTCTGCTTGAGGTCGGGGTAGCGGCCCTTGCGCAAGATGACGTCGGTGAACTGCACGCTCGCGGCGAGCACCTTGACCAGGACCTCGCCAACGCCCGGCCTCGGCATGGGGCGGTCGACCACCGCGAAGCCCTCGGGACCGCCGAAGTGGTTCAACATCAATTCGCGCTGCGTCGGGGCGAGCGTCATCTGACACCTGGTGCTGTGCGGCGTGGAGTGTGATGGCGACCACTGCATTCTCCGCGCCGCGACCTCGAGCGTGACGACGCCTCTCCAGTCGCCGAGCGGCTTTCAGAGTGACGCCACCGGTCCGTCGAATCGAGCGACGGGCGAGACGCCCGCGACCAACTCCGGGTCGGTGTGCCGGAGTGTCGACTGGTGCCCAGGGAACAGTTGGTCGTGGTTTCGCTGCGCGTCTTCGCGAATCTCCATGACGCGCCTCACCGACCGACGCGCGCGGCCTGGCGGATGAGCGCGACGGCACCCGTGTTCATGACGTTCTCCTCAGTGCGGTTGTGGGGCGAGCTCGCCGAAGAAGTACGAAGCGGTGACGCCCCCATCCATCAGGAAGTCGCTGCCGGTGATGAACGCTCCGTCGGCGCCCATGAGGAGCGCTGCGACGTTGCCCACCTCGTC
>CAIWFK010000674.1 GCA_903911905.1 uncultured Myxococcales bacterium | reverse complement strand
TGGCCCGCTTCCTCGACGAGCGCATCATCACGCTCTTCCTGCCGGGCGGCGTGTCGAACCGCTTCTTCAAGAAGGCCACCGAGCTCATCGGCACGGTGTTCGACAAGGTCTTCGGCGCCGAGTTCTTCGCCGAGCTGCAGCAGTTTCTGGGCTCGTTCACCGGCATGTTCGGCCCCATGCGCTCGCATGCCAAGGGGTGCGGCGGCTGCTCACCGGGCCCGACGCCGCGTTCCTGCTGGTCACCAGCCCCGATCAGGCCGCGCTGGCCGATGCCCGCTATTTCCGCGACCGCATCGCCAGCATGGGCCTGCCCTTCGCCGGCTTCGTGCTCAACCGCAGTTGGGCGCGCACCGAGGGCTTCGTCGAACCCGCCTCGCTCGAGCTCGCCCCCGACGCGCCGCCGGCGACCGCCACCGCGCTCGCCAAGCTCGAGCTGCTGGCCCGGTTGGAGCACGATCGCGTGGCGCGCGACCGCGCCCTGTTGAACCACCTGGCCCGCGAGGTGCCGAGCACCGCGTTCGCCATCGCCGCCCCCTACCTGGGCGAGGCCGTCGAAGACCTCAAAGGGCTGGCCCAGCTCGCGTCGGGGATCGCAGAAGGCCCGGCGGTCGGCTAAGACCCACACCGGTCTTCGCGAGGCGACTTCCCTCCTCCCGACAGACCTGGAGATGTCCTTGCCCATGTCACTCGCAATCGAAGATCAGAAGGTCGGCACCGGCGCTGAAGCCAAGAAGGGTCAGAAGGTCTCGGTGCACTACGTGGGCACCCTGACCAACGGGAAGAAGTTCGACAGCTCGCGCGACCGCAACGCGCCCTTCGAGTTCCTGCTGGGCGCGGGCCAGGTCATCAAGGGCTGGGACCAGGGCGTGGCCGGCATGAAGGTCGGCGGCGTGCGCAAGCTCACCATTCCCCCCGAGCTCGGCTACGGCGTCATGGGCTACCCGCCCGTCATTCCCGGCAACTCGACCCTGGTGTTCGAGGTCGAGCTGCTCGGAGTGTCGTGAACGAGAGCGCGCTCAACGCCAACGTCGGGCACCGGCTGCGCACGCTGCGGCTGTCGAAGAACGTCAAGCAGGCCGACGCCGCGCGCGAGCTCGGAGTCAGCCCGGCGTACCTGAACCTGATCGAAAAGGGGAAGCGGGTCACCCCGTTCCCCCTGCTGTGGAAGGCGCTGCGCTACTTCGAGGTCGACCCCGAGCAGTTCATGGCGCAACTGGGTGAAGGCAGCGTCGATCAGGTGCTGGCCCGCCTGCTCGACGAGCCGTTGCTCAAGACGCTCGATCTCGACCCCGATTCGCTGCAGTCGCTCTCGGCCGAGCCCAAGCTGGCGGGCACGGTCGCGGCGCTCTTCAACCTGTACAAGAACACCCGGACCCAGCTCGAGAACGTGATGGCGCAGTTGTCGAGCGAAGAGCGCACCCGCACCACCGGTGCCGAGGGCCGGCTCGACTATTCGCCCTTCGACGAGGTGTCGGACTTCCTGCAGGCCCACCACAACTACTTCCCCGAGCTCGAGCAGGAGGCCGAGGCGGTACGACGCGACGTGGGCGCCGAGCGGCTGATCACCAGCTCGCTGCTGGTGCGTGCGCTCGAGCAGGGCTTCGGCTTCAAGACGGTCTTCGAAGAGCCTCCGCGCGGCAGTTCGGTGGTGCGCCGGCTCGATCTTGCGCGCAAGGTGCTCTCGCTCTCGCCCGGGCTCACCGAGCAGCCACTCAAGTTCCAGCTCGCGGCCACCATCGGTCTGCTGGTGCTCGATCGCACCCGGCTGATCGAGCGCCTGGTCACCAGCCCCCGCCACCCCGAGACGCCGCGGCTGGTGAAGGTGAACCTGGCCAATTACTTCGCCGGCGCGTTGATGCTGCCCTACGGCGACTTCTTCCGCGAAGTGCAGCGCACCCGCTACGACGTCGAGCTGGTCTCGTCGATCTTCGGCGTGACCTACGAGACCACCGCGCACCGGGTCTGCAACCTGGCCGACCCCAAGCGACGGGGCGTGCCCTTCCACTTCCTGCGCACCGACCTCGCGGGCAACGTCTCGAAGCGGTACTCGGGCACCGGCTTCAAGTTCGCCTCGGGCGGGTCGTGCGGCAAGTGGGCCGCGCACCTGGCCTTCCTGAACCCCTCGCAGATCACCCGGCAGTTTTCGCAGATGCCCGACGGCACCACGTATTTCGACTTCGCTCGCGTGCAACTGCAGCCGCTCGAGGGGTCGATCGTGCGGGGCACCGCGTATTCCATCGCCCTGGGCACCCACGCGCAGAACACCAGACACCTGGCCTACGGCCTGTCGACGGCCGACCTGAAGAAGGACGCGGTGCCCATTGGCGTCTCGTGCCGGTTCTGCGAGCGCACCGACTGCAACCAGCGCTCGGCGGCCAGCTACCGGTTCGCCTTCTCGTTCGATGAGTACACGAAGAAGGACTGCTTCTTCTCGCCGCTGGTGACCAGCGATCGCGCGGAGCGACCATGACGGCTCGCCCGCCCCTGCTGCTGCCCCTGCTCTGCGCCTGCGCGCTCACCACGTGGGACGTGCCGCAGCCCCTGATCCGCACCGGGCAGTTGAACGGCGTGTGGACCCGCATGCGCCAGGCCACCACCGCGTACTGCGCCGGCATCGAGACCGAGAACGTCGAGTCGAAGCTGTTGGTCGGCCACTGGCAGGCGTGGAGCTCGGCCGACGGGCTCTACCTGACCCGGTGCCTGGTCAGCGTGCTGCCCGAAGACGACGACGGGCGCTTCGCCTTCGTGCGGCTGACCTTCATCACGAAGCGCTGCGGCACCGGTGACCTCGACGACCTCGAGGCGACCGCGAAGACCTGCGGCCCGGCCGAGTCGATTCCCAACCTGGTGAAGACCCAGCTCGAGCTGCTGACCCAGCACTTCGAAGCCGACGTGCGCCGTTGACATTCTGACGGGTTGCCCCCTCAATGCGCGCCCATGCGCTGGTCACTCGCCTTCGTCACCGTGGTCGCCGTCTCGTGTGGTCAGGGCCCCGGGCCCCTGCAGATTTCGCCCAACGCGGTGCTGGCCCCGCCGGCGACCACCGTCGCCCCGCCGCCCGGTCCGTTCGACGGTGACGTCACGCTCACCTTCTCGACCGATCGCGACGCCACGATCTTCGTGACCACCGACGGCTCGGACCCGCGCACCCAGAGCGCCACCCGGCTGTCGGGCGCCGCGCCCTTCACCGTGAAGCTGACCGCCACCTCGACGGTGAAGTACTTCGCCAGCGCCAACGGGAAGGACGAAGACCTGCAGACCGGCCAGTGGGTGCGCGCTGGGGGGCCAGTCGGCACCATCACCGGCGTGGTGGTGACCGGCAGCTTCGTCGACGGCGAGCTGGTCGGCTTGTCGAACAACGGCCAGACCACCGTGCTGGGCACCCCCGCCACGCCCACCGAACTGCCCTTCCGCATCGACATGGTCAAGAGCGGCACCTACCGCTTGAGCGCGCTGGCCGATCGCAACGGCGACGGGCTGCTCATTCCCATCATCGACTACCAGTCGGACACCACCACCATCACCATCGACCTGACCGACCCGTTCAAGGCCAGCGCCGAGAACGTGCGCATCACCCTGGGCACCTCGGGCTCGGGCCTGGGCACGCTCAAGGGCATCATCGCGCTGCCCAAACCGCCCGCGTTCCAGAACCTGCAGATGTCGGTGCTCTCGCCCAGCATGTTCTCGGGTGCGGCCGGCGGCACGTTCGACCCGGCGGCGCTGCTGCAGCAGTTGCAGGGTGGCTACCGCATCTTCACCAACCAGACCGACATGCAGTACCCGTACGTGGTCACCAACCTGACCCCCGGCTCGTACATTCCCGTGCCCTCGCTCTTCGGCTTCGGCAGCGGGGGCATCGCGCTCAACCTCATCGCCAACCTGCTCCAGCCGGCGGTGATTCAGGCCGATCACGAGACCATCGCCAACTTCGCCTTCGGGCCCGTCACCATCGGCGGGCAGGTCACCTTGTCGCCGACCGCCTCGCCGACGGGCGGCCTGGCGCTGGGCATCGTCGCCGCGCGGGCCATCAGCTTGACCGAGGGCACCCAGGCCGTGCTGATGCCGGTACTCTTCATGCAGGACCCGATGACCATGTCTTCGAAGGGCAGCTATTCGGGAGCGTGCTTCCGCGGCAACGCCACGGTGACCATGCGGGTGTTCACCAACGCCAACGGCGCAAACCCGCTGACTGACGCGCTCGGGTGGGTGGTGAACCCCTTCGGCGCGCTGCCGGCCCACGCCACCGTGGCCACCGGCATGACCGACGTCACCCAGGACATCGTCGTTCCCTAGGACCCAGGTGAGTCGCCCCCGCCCCCACTTCGAGGCCGATTTCGTGCTTCGGGCGGTGGCTGCGCTCGCCGGGGCCATCTTCCTGGGCGAGTTCGCGATCATGTTCGTCTTCGAGCACGTGACGCAGGTCTCTCGCGCGACCGAGAGCCTGATCGACGCCACGGTGCTTGGCGCCCTGTCGGCCCTGGTGGTGGTCTTCACCGTCGTCAACCCGCTGCGACGTCACATTTCTGCGCAGGTCGACGAGCTCGACGCCCTGGTGCGCAAGCAGGAATGGCTGCAACGCGTCTTCGAGTCGGTCGACGAGAGCATCGTGGTGACCGACCCCCAGGGCGTCATCGCCCACGTCAATTCGTCGTTCACCCGTCGCATGGGGTGGACTGCCGCCGAAGCCGAAGGCAAGCCCACGTCCATTCTCAACGCCGGGCTGCACCCGCCCGAGCAGTACCGGGAAATGTGGGCGCAACTGAAGACCACCGGCGTCTGGCAGGGCCGGGTCGTCGACCAGACGAAGAGCGGCGAGCTGATCGAACTGCTGATGGCGATTTCGCCGCTTCGCGACGCCGACGGCACCCTGCGCGGCTACGTGGCCATGCACCGCGACCTGGGTGACCTGCTGACCCACGAGCAGCAGTTGCAGCGCGCGCTCGACACCATGGGCGCCGCCCGCGCTGCGGCCGAAGAGACCAGCGCCGCGAAGAGCCGCTTCCTGTCGACCATGTCGCACGAGATTCGCACGCCGCTCGCGGGCATTCTGGGCACGCTCGAATTGCTCGATCGGGGGACCCAGGCGCCCGAGCAGAAGGAATACACCGGGCTGGCCTTGCGCTCGGCCCGCGCGCTGCTCACCCTGCTCAACGAGGTGCTCGACTTTTCGAAGCTCGAGGCCCAGGGCGTGCAATTGGTGCAGGAGCCGTTCGAGCTTTCCCGCGCGGTGCAGGACGTGCGCGACCTCTTCCTCGCCATGGCCCAACGGCAGGGGCTGGACTTCGAGGTGGTGGTCACCAAGAAGCCCACCTGGGTGCTGGGCGATCACGTGCGGCTCAAGCAGGTGATCGGCAACCTGGTGGGCAACGCGCTCAAGTTCACCACCACCGGCTCGGTGTCGGTGCGGCTGAAGACCGCCGACGACGGCGACATGGTGCGCGCCACCATCGACGTCGTCGACACCGGCATCGGCATACCGGCCGAAGCGCTGGAGCGGCTCTTCCACCCCTTCAAGCAGGTCGACGAAGGCATCAACCGCAAGTTCGGCGGCACGGGCCTGGGCCTCGCCATCAGCCGCCGCCTCGTCGAGGCCATGGGCGGCAGCCTGACCGTGACCAGCACCGCCGGCCAGGGCAGCACCTTCAGCGTCGCCCTGGCCCTGCCGCGCACCCAGGCCCAGACGCCCAGCGGGTCGACCGCGCTCACCGACGCCGATCGCCAGCAGGTGCTGGGGCTCAAGGTGCTGGTGGCCGAAGACAACCCCATCGTGCAGTTGGTGATTTCGCGCATTCTGCAGAAGCTGGGGTGCGTGGTGTCGTTGGTGGCCAACGGCGAGCAGGCCGTCGCCCGGGCGAGCGACGAGCCCTTCGACGCGGTCTTGATGGACGTGCAGATGCCCGTGATGGACGGGCTCGAAGGCACCCGTCGCCTGCGCCAGCAGGCCGGGCCGGGCCAGACCGTGCCCATCATCGCCCTGACCGCCAACGCCTTCGCCGACGACCGGGAAGCGTGCCGGGCCGCGGGCATGAACGACTTCCTCTCGAAGCCGGTGCAGGAAGCGCAGTTGGTGCGCGCGCTCACGCTCGCCAGGAAGACCCCGCGCTGATCAGGCGGCCCGCGCGCGCATGACCTGCTCGGGCGAGCCTTCGGGGCACAGCTCGAGCAACCGCTGACGCGAACGCGCGGTGAAGCTGTTGCGGCGAATCATGCTGCCCAGCACGTCGAGCACCGTGCGCGCGTGATCGAGCCCCTGGTCGACCGCCGCGAACACGTCGATGCCCGGCGCGCGGAACAGCTCGCGGTTGGGCGCCGCGCCCTTGAACCGCCCCAGCGGCGTGCCCAGCGCGAACGAGAAGAGCGAGAGCCCCCGCATCCACCCGTCGACCTCGGCCTTCGAGGGGGCACTGCCCAGCGCTTCCTGCGAACAGACGCGCATCAGCTCGTACAGCCCGCGGCCGATGCCGGTCAGCGCATGGCGCTTGCGGATCTGCAGGCGGCTGCGAATGGCGGGCGTGCCGACCAGCGAGCTGCCATGGAGGTCCTGCAGCAGGCACAGCGACCACGACCATTCGATGCGCGAGCGGGCCACCGAGGGCGATTCGCCCGGCAGCCGATGGGTCAGCAACAGGGTCTGCATCAGCGGCTCGAGCGAGCGGGTGACGCACAACTGGGTGAAGTACCCCGCCACGAAGGCCAGCCCCGGCTCGGTGCCCACCAACGCCCCGTTCGAGACCAGCTCTGAGGCCTTGATGCCGAAGGCCATCGGCGAGCGATGGCTGATGAGCCGGGTGAAGGTCGGCAGCTCACCCCGGCCGAACCAGGGCTCGAGCCCCAGGCCGTCGAACCAGGGCAATTCGGGCAGCGCCGCGCCGAAGCGCGCGTATTCGAGGTCCTCTCCGAGCGCGCGGGAAAAGTCGGCGGGCAGGGTGTTGACGTGGGCAGCCAGCCGTTCGACCGCCGTCAGGTGCATCAGGAGCGCAGGCACGTTGGGGCGCGCAGTGTACCCCACCCACCTTTCCTGTGTCGTCTTCGCAACGCGTTGGTAAGGTCCCCACGCTTTTCCCAAGGGGTTCACCACCATGAATTTCGCGTTTGCCACCGCCGATGTCGCCAAAGTCCGCGCCGACGTGGTCGTCTTTCCGCTCTTCGACACCGATCTCACCGACAAGAAGCACCCTCACGCCGCGCTGACCCGCGCCGACAAGGCGACGAAGGGGCTGCTGCTCGAGGCCGCCCACGACGAGGGCTTCAAGGGCAAGGCCGAGCAGACCTTCACCTTCCTCACCCAGGGCAAGCTGGGCGCCTCGCGCGTCATTCTGGTCGGGCTGGGCGCGCGCGCGCGCTTCACGGCCGAAGTGCTCCGGCTGGCCGCTGGCCGCGCGGTGAAGGCCGCCAACCGGCTCAAGGCGAAGACCGCGGTGGTGCAGTTGCCCGTGGTGCGTGAAGAAGAGCAGGCCGTCCGCGCGGTGGTCGAAGGCTTTGGCCTGGGTGCGTACCGGTACGATCGCTGGCGCACCACCAACAAGGAAGAAAAGAACGCGCCGCGCGTCGAGAAGGTGCAGTTGGTGCTGGCCCCCGAGACGAGCGTTCCGGCGAAGGACCCGGCCGCGAAGAAGGAAGCCGCCGCCGCCAGCCGCAAGCAGGCCCGCGAGGCCGCGCTGGAACTCGGCCGCCAGGTGGTCGACGCCACCAACTGGGCGCGCGATCTGGTCAACGAGCCGGCCGGCACCATGACCCCCACCATTCTCGCCGACGAGGCGAAGAAGATGGCCAAGGAGGTCGGCCTCAACATCTCGATCGGCGATCGCAAGAAGATCGAAGAGCTGAAGATGGGCATGTTCCTCGGCGTGGCGCGCGGCAGCGTCGAAGAGCCCCGCTTGGTGCAGCTGAGCTACTTCCCCCGCGACCCCGTGCAGGCGAAGCAGGCCCCGGTGTGCATCGTGGGCAAGGCCATCACCTTCGACTCGGGCGGGCTCTCGCTCAAGCCGTCGGACGGCATGCTCGACATGAAGACCGACATGGCCGGCTCGGCCGCCATGCTGGGGGCGATGAAGGTGATCGCGAAGCTGGCGCCGCCCTTCCCCGTGCACGGCTTCTTCGGCGCCTGCGAGAACATGCCCTCGGGCAACGCCTACCGCCTGGGCGACGTGCTGGTCTCGAAGCTGGGCAAGACGGTCGAAATCACCAACACCGACGCCGAAGGCCGCCTGGTGTTGGGCGACATGCTGGCCTGGGCCAACGAGCTCAAGCCCGCGGCAATCATCGACCTGGCCACCCTGACCGGCGCCTGCATCATCGCGCTGGGCAACTACATCACCGGCGCGTTCGGCGACGACGATC
>CAIWFK010000673.1 GCA_903911905.1 uncultured Myxococcales bacterium | reverse complement strand
GCGCGCGATGGCCACGCGCTTCTTGAGGCCACCCGACAGCTCGGCGATGGGGCGCTCCCATTCCTTGACGCCCAGGCGGTCGAGCAGCTTCTTCGCTTCATGACCGGTGTCCCACCCGCCCAGGCGGTCGATGCGCTCGGTGAGCGACGAGAGCTGCTCGAGCAGGCGGTCGTCGTGGGTGGTCTCGAGCTTCTGCGAGAGCGCTGTGTGCTGGTCGAGCGCGGCCTTGAGCGGGGCCTGCGCCACCTCGAGCTCGCTCTTCACCGTCGCGCCTTCGGGGAAGGTGGGCTCCTGCGGCAGGTAGCTGACGCGGGTGTTGCGCTGCAACTGAAGCAGGCCCGAGTCGGCCTTCACCGCCCCGGCCAGAATCTTCATCAACGTCGACTTGCCGCACCCATTGATGCCGACCAGCCCGACGCGCTCGCCTTCTTCGATGACGAATTCGATGTCGTGAAACAGCGTTCGACTACCGAACGACAGGCCCACGTTTGCGGCACGGAGCAGCGTCATGGGCTTGGTGAAGCTCGGAAAACGGAGCTATTCCTCGAGCTTGGGCTGCGGGCCCGGAACGATGTGCGCGATGTCGGGGTCGACGCCGTCGGTGCCGGGGCCGCGCGCTTCCTTTTCCTTCTTGCGCTCTTCCTTGCGAGCCTCTTTTTCCTTCTTGTGCTCGTTGCGCTGCTGTTCCTTCTGGCGCTTCGTTCGTCCGGGAAACATGGGTCGTCCTGTCATGGCGCTTCGTGGTTGGAAACGACGCGCGCGGTGGTCGTTCACTATCGTTCAGGGCCCCGAATGTCACGAAGGGTTCGTCGGGCCCCTTTGCGCGCCGGCGGGAACCGGGCGTACGGTGAGGGGCATGCGCGCCCTCTTCGCGATGCTCGTGGTGTGTTCGACCGGTGCCCTGGCCCAGCGCGGCGCGTGGACCGGGTACGTCGGTGGCTTCCAGCGCGACCCGCCGCCCGGGCCTTCCTGGTACCTCGGGTCGAGGTACGTGGGGCCGGTGGTGCAGACGCCGCGGTACTCTCGCGGCAGCACCCAGGCCGTCGTCGTCGCCAATTCCATCAACGCCCTGACCGCCTCGAACTTCCTGGCGCAGCAGCAGCTCGCCGCCCAGCGCGAGACGCTCGCCGCCCAGCAGGCCCAGCTCGAAGCGCAGCAGCTCGCCACCCAGCAGGACCTGGCGGCCCGGCAGCAGGCGCTGGCCGAACGCGAACTTGCCGCCCAACGCGACGCCCTGGCGGCGCAACAGGCGCAGTTGGCCAAAGCGAGGGAAGACGCCGAGCGCGCGCGGTTCGAGACCGAAGCGGCCGCCAGCGCCACCGTGCAGGCTCAGCAGCAGGCCGACGCCGCCCGCGAGGCCGCTCGAAGGCAACGGGAACTCGACGAGCGTCGCGCCGCGCCGCAGACGCCGGGCAACCCGGTCTTCCATTGGGTCGACGCCGATGGCGTCGAGCACTACTCGACGAAGCCCCGCGAGGCGAAGTAACCGGTCAGGGCGAGCAGACCCGCCGCGCGAAGATGGTGCCACCGGTCTCGAAGGCCGTCGCCAGGAAGGGCGTGGTGTCCCACGCCACGCGCGGAGACCCCACGCCAGCGTCGCTGTCGAGCCCCACCGAATGGCGCAAGCCGCCGGCGTTCTGGCTGGTGAGAATGACCTGGCCGGTCGCGTTGTTCACGAAGGTGTAGAGCGCCCCGCTCGAGGTCGCCGCCGCGTGCAAGCGAGCGTTCTCGAACACCGTGTAGTCGGTGGAGTCGACGATGGCGGTACGCGTTCCCAGGAACTGAGAGAGGTCGACCTGGTAGATGCCGCTGTACGAGGGCAAGAAGACCGGGATGGGTGAGTCGAAGTAGTCGTCGTAGAAGCTCAAGATGCGCCCGAAGGGCATCTCGATCACGGCCGCGGTCTGGGGCCCCGCCGGGGTCGCCGCAGAGATCAGGTTCACGCTGTCGGCCGAATACACGTAATCGTAGCCGCTGGTCTGGCTGCCACCGTCCTCGAGGGTGGAGTCGACGTCGGCGTTGAACGAAAAATAGTGACCCTGCTGGCTGGCGAGCGACGACGTGGCGCGCGAGATGATGCCGGCATCGCCGACCTGGTCGCTCATGAGCAGGGACTTCACCATCGTTCCTCCATCGCGCGGCCAGAGCAGCACGCCGAGGTCGTTGCTGGTGCGGTACGAGGCCACCGCCTGGGCGGGCGAGAGCCCCAATTGCATCAGGCCCGACGCCGTACCCGAGTAACCGTTCAGGGGGTGGGTTGAGGTCCAGGTCGGCGCGTGTGACTTCTGGTGGATGACCAAGAGACGGCCCGAGGCCGAGACGTTGGAAGCGAAGGTC
>CAIWFK010000672.1 GCA_903911905.1 uncultured Myxococcales bacterium | reverse complement strand
GGTGCTGCGCGTACAGCTTCGTCACGTGGGGAAAGCCGTCCTTCGCGCTGGCCATGGCCTTGACCACGTTGCCTGCGTAGGTCGGGTGGTTGTCGCCGTAGAAGGAAATGAAGCGGCCGTCCTTCTGGTAGCTGGTGAAGAACCCCGAGTCTCGGCCGATGTCTTCGTTGACCGGCACTTCGACCAGCTTTCCGCCGACCACGTCGTAGTTGCGGAAGAAGCTTTTGTCGTCGTCGAGGGCGAAGGTGCCCGGGAACTCGGCTTCGTAGGTGGTGTTGGGGCTGGTGCCGGCGGCGATGCACACCGTGCGCGCGGGCAATTCCAGGAACTGCCCCGAGCCCTTGAGCTTGCCGTCGACCACCGTCATGCGCTCGAGCTTGAGCGCCTTCACCGCGCCGAACTCGTCGCCGATGACCTCGGTGGGGCTGACCCGCTCGATGAAGCGAATGCCCTCTTCCAGCGCCTTGGTCACTTCTTCGTGGTTGAGCCGGTAGGCCGGCGAATCGGTGAGGCTGCGGCGGTAGCACAGCGACACGCCGCCCAGGCGCGCACCAGCTTGACGAAGTCGGGCAATTCACCCAGCCGCGCCGCGCGCTCCCGTTCGGCCCGCACCGCTCGGCCGTGCTCGAGGAACTCGCGGTAGACCGTAAGCTCTTCGGCGTTCATGCGCGCGAAGACCGCCGCCTCGCCCAGGTCCTTCGAGAGCGCTTCGTGTCGAAGCAGCGTCTTCTCGACCTGCACCGGGTAGTACGCCATCAGCTCGGTGGTGGTGTCGACGCCCGTCAGGCCGCCGCCGATGACCAGCGCCGGCAGGCGCACCTGCAGGCTGGCCAGGTTGTCCTTCTTGAAGGCGCCGGTCAGTTGCAGCGCCATCAGGAAGTCGCTGGCCGCGCGCACCCCGCGAATGAGGTTGTTCTTCATCGGCACGATGGTCGGCTTGCCCGCCCCCGCCGCGATGGCGAGGTGGTCGAACCCCAGCGCCCACGCGTCGTCGATGGTCAGGGTGCCACCGAAGCGCACGCCGCCGTAGCTCTTGAAGTTCTCTCGCCGCGCCAGGGTCAGGTGAATGAGCGTGAGGAACGTCTTGTCCCACCGCACGGTGATGCCGTACTCCGACACGCCGCCGAACCCTTCCAGGATGCGCTCGTCGAGCGCGCCGGCGTGCGTCTTCCAGTCGACGATGGGCTCGAGCGCGTGGCCGTTGCGGCCGGTCAGCGCATCGGGAAACTCTTCGATCTTCAGGCCGTCGATGCCCGCCACCGCGAAGCCTTCGTTGAGCAGGTAGTGCGAGAGCGTGTAGCCAGCGGGGCCCAGGCCCACCACCAGCACGTTCTTGCCGTTGGCGGGCGCGGCGACCGGGCGGCGCACGTTGAGCGGGTTCCAGCGGGTGAACAGGCCGTAGATCTCGAAGCCGTACGGCAGCGCCAGCACGTCGGTCAGCGCCGAGGTCTCGATCTGCGGAATGTTCACCGGCTCCTGCTTCTGGAAGATGCAGGCCGCCATGCAGTCGTTGCAGATGCGGTGGCCGGTGCCCGGGCACATCGGGTTGTCGAGCATCACCATCGCCAGCGCGCCCACCGAATCGCCGCGCCCCTTGAGCACGTGCATTTCGCTGATGCGCTCTTCGAGCGGGCAGCCCGCCAGCGTCGTGCCCTGCGCGTTCTTCTTGTAGGTCTGCCCCGCGGCCACCGGGTCCTTCTCGCGGAAGCCGGTGCTGCACGAGTCCTTCTCGCGCTCGTGGCAGACCACGCAGTAGTCGACCTCTCCCATCACGTGGCGGGCGTCGAAGCGCGGGTCGGTCAGCGCGAAGCCGTCGCGTCGCCGCAGGTGCACCTCGGGGCCC
>CAIWFK010000671.1 GCA_903911905.1 uncultured Myxococcales bacterium | reverse complement strand
TGAACGCGCTCAACACGGCGGGCGCCGAGACGAGGACCCCCTTGCGCTGGTCAGGCAGTCCGTGGCTGGCGTCTCGCGTGAAGCGTTTCCCCGCATTCACGCTGCGCGCGCCGAGCTCGTGAGCGGCGACGGCAACCAGCGCTTCTCGTGGGCGCTCGACACGCTCTTGGCTGGCGTGCTGCGCAATGCGAAAGCACACGAGCCGTAGCCTTCGCGGAAGACCAGGGTCTCCACGCTCGTACGGTCGTGCGGCGGCGTCCCCTTCGAAGGCCGCGACGGTGCCGGAGTTCTGGGCGTTGGCCCGTGATTGCGTTACGCCAGACGTCCTGGACGACGACCGGCGTCCTCGGAGAAAGCCCACATGACCAGAGCTGCCGCGCGGTTCCTCTTTCCCACGCTGTTGGCCGTGGTGCACGCCAGGCCCGTGCAGGCCGACGACCATGCGGCCAAGGTCTCCAACTTCGTACTCTGGGCGCGCGCTGCGAAGGACGACAAGCACCGGCGGGGCGGACCCGTCAACGCGCTGATGTTCAACAAGTGCATCGAGGCCTACGAGGCGGCCATCAAGGCTGGCGTCGCGCCGACCGACCCCACCAGGGTCAAGGACCTCCCGGGCACGCTCGAAGAGATCCGCAAGGACGTGTGCGACGCTGGCAAGGCAGACTTCGAGACCAGGAACGACCAGCGGAGCGCGCCGTTCTTGAAGGTGCTGAAGAACGACAAGCTCTCGCTGTGGCGGAAGTACGCCTCTTCGCTCCTGTTGGCCAACGGCGGCGACGCCGGCAACCCGGACAAGCTCGCGGCCGCCACTGCGTGGTTCGTCGATCTCTCGCCGCCGCGGGTCTGTCCGAACGGCGCTCAGGCCCACACTCTGCGCAGCTACCGGTTCGACCGCGATCAGAAGCTCACCAAGACGAGCGAGGAGGAGTTCTGCGGCCGCCCGCCATCTTCGGCACTGCGGGAGTGAAGCCGCGCGCCGCCCGCGGCCAGGGTGTCGAAGCTGCGACGCCTGTCCTGCCGCTCGGCACAGACCAGAATCACGAACTCGGGCTGCCCAGGTCTCGCGTGTGGCCATCCCCCCTGAGTACCTGGCCCAGAATCAGCCAGGGCGACGGTGATGGTCGAACGGATGCCGACCTTCGACCCGACGTGGCCGGTGGCGCCCACGACGAGGTACCGCTTTCCCTTCGAGTTCACGACGCCTGCTCCAGCGCGGCTCTGCGGGGCTGCGCCATCTGGGCGGCGTGCGTTTGCCGCCAGGTGGCATCGTCGATGGACAACGTTGCCTTCGCAGGGAGCGGGAACCCCATCTTCCGGTCCCAGCGATCGAAGTCGTAGCCCGGGTAGAACGGCGTGAGGTTGAATCGAATGAACGCCTTCAGCCGGTTCCCCATCGTCTGTCGCGCCATCGGCAGCGCGGCGTACCGACGCGCGGTGACCTCGAAGGTCTCGGCGGGAGTCCCGGTCAGCTCCTCGACCACGTTGGTCACGCCACCTTCGAACGAGAAGGTGCCGCGCTTCATGTCTTCCATGTAGTGGCGCAGAACCGAGATTTGGTACGGGTCGATTCCCTGTTGCTGAGCGACCTTTCCCAGCATCCAGATCGGCAGGTTGACTGGCACCACCCGGTGGCCCACTGCTTTACCGACGATCGCGGCCATCTCCTTGCCTGACAGCAAAGTCGGACCCGTCGGCCGGTAGCTCCGCCCCGCATGAGTGCGAGGTCCCTCAGCGAGGAGCGCCGCAGCGACGCGCCCCAGGTCTTCATTGGAGATTGGGGCCGCCCGGCCGTCGCCAGAGAGGACGGGGTAGAGGCCCAGCAGCGCCGCGAAGTCGATGGTCCGCAGGAAATTGTGCGCGAACATGCCGGGGTTGAAGACGGTGTGCTCGACCCCGGGAATGGCCGCGAAGAGCTGGTCGACCAGCCAGGTCTGTTGGGTCATCGCCGCGGGGTGGGCGCGGTGCGAGGTCCACTGGCTCATCTGCACCACGTGCTCGAGCTTCGCTTCCCGAGCCGCCACCGCGAAGGCCGTCGCGCTCTGGATCATGAACGGTTCCATCAGCGGCAGGTAGTAGGCGCGCTGAACGCCGCGCAGGGCCGCGACGAGCTGGTCGGGGTCGTACATGTCGGCGACGACCACCTCGACGCCGCGGCGCTCGAGCGCTTCGCTGCGGAGGTCCTTCCGGTGCACCATGGCGCGCACGGGAAGCCCCCTGGCGAGCAGCTCATGAACGACCGGCAGCCCGGTACCGCCTGTTGCACCCGTCACCAGAATTCGAGGCTTGAGCATCGTGTCTCCCGCAGGGTCCGCGGAGTGCGGCAACCCGTCTCGCATATAGATTATGACCAACATCTAAGATGTCAAGCGGGAGTCCGTGCGTTACGGTCTTTGGGCTCGAAGGAGAGGCCACACATGCCAAGGCGATCAGCGGAAGCGAAGGCCCAGACCCACGCGCAGATTCTTCAGCACGCCTCGCAGGTGTTCCGTGCGCGCGGCAGCGGCGTCGGCATCGGCGACGTGATGAAGGACCTGGGGTTGACCGCGGGTGGCTTCTACCGGCACTTCGAGAGCAAAGATGACCTCTTCGTGAAGGCGGTCAGCGCGAGTCTGATCGAGATCGCCGAGAGGCTCGAGCAGGTCGCCTTGAAGGCCCCGAAGGGCCGCGAGCTCGAGGCGGTCATCACCGCGTACCTGAGCCCCGACCATCTGCGCCACCCGGAAGCCTGGTGCGCGCTCGCCACGCTCGCTCCAGACGTGAGTCGCCTGCCGTCAGCCGTACGGAAGCAGCTCGACGGGGCAATGCAGCTCTACCAGGGCAAGTTGTCGAAGTTCATGCCGGGCGCAAGCGACGCCGAGCGGGGGCAGCAGTTCCTGATTCTCTTTTCGGGTATGGCCGGGGCCATCGCCATGCTCCGCGTGCTCTCGGACAAGGCGATGCGCGAGCAGGCCCTGTCGATGACCCGCGAGTACTACCTGACGACGTTCGCGCCTGGCGGTTCGAAGAAGCGCCTCGATTGAGTCAGTGGCGACCGGCTTTGACCGTGGCGAGGGTCGACCAGGAGGCGAGAGGACGGACAGTGGCGGCAGCCCCACGCCCAGCCCCGGCAGAATGTGAAAGCCCCAGCCCGGGAGGATGTGTACGAGCGCACCTTCGCGCACGCCGCGCACGACCTCTTCCATTGGGCGCAGGCCGATGCCAAGGCCAGCGAAGATGGCCAGCCGCAGGGCCTCCGTGTCGTTGGCCTCGAAGTGGCCACTGACCGGCACGGTCACCTGGCGCCGCGCGTCCCACCGCTTGTTGTGTCCGAGTTCGAACGTGCGCGAGGCACCCGTCGTCGACCATCCCACAACCTTCTCACGGGGTTGTCGCGGCACATCGTGTGCATTCATCACGCGAATGACTGACCGAATCGATGGTGGCGTCCCGCTTCAGGTTCCGCTCCTGCCCGATACCTCGGACAACGAAACCAACCGCTACTGGGGGAATGCCCCGGTGCAGGCGGCCAACACCGTCGTCCCGTGGGCAGCCGATGCCCATTCGCCTGACGGAGGCAGTCGCGCCCCAACCGCTGGGGTCGCGCAGCCCGGCGACGCCACTGGATCGACTCGACCGGCCATCTCCGAAGTGCAGCTCTCGGCGATCTTCCCGCACGCGCACGCCACCGACGTCGCACACCTCGCGATGGTGCTGAACGCGCACGCCTCGGAGTTCGGCCTGGACCTCGGCAACCGTGAGGCCGTCGCACACTTCCTCGCTCAGGTGGGCACGGAGTCCAACCTCCATCCCCAGCGGGAGAACATGAACTACAGCGTCGAGCGACTGGCGGTCACGTGGCCTTCGCGGTTCGGGCCGGACGCCGGTATCGACGCTGGGGCCTGGGCACACCAACCGCAGGCACTCGGCAATTCGGTCTACGATGGTCGAATGGGAAACGACGCGGGCGAGGGGTACTTCTTTCGTGGCGGCGGACTCCTGCAGACGACTGGGCGAGACGGGTATCAGCAACTTCAGCAGGCCATCGACCATCGCCGGCTCGGCGACGCGGGCGCCGTGAACGTCGTCACGGCGCCGGACCAAATCGACCAGGGCGACCTGCCGCAACTGAGCGCACTCTTCTACTTCCAGCAACGAGTCCTGCCGCTCGCGAGCGATGGCGGCTTCCCGAGTGTTCGCGCGGTCACCCAGGCCGTCAACGGCGGGCAGAACGGCGCCGCTGAGCGCGCCGCCACCTTCCGGCGTGCACTCGAAGTGCTGTCCGCTCACGATGCTGGCCACTGACATGCAGACGATTCGGCTTTCCCTGGCCGTCGCGCTCATGGCCTCGTTGGGCTGCAGGCCTCGCGACGCGTTCACCTCACGCGTCGTCATCGACACCGCAACGCCCTACCATCGCCGTGTCGAGGTGCCACACCTGGCCCCGTCCGCGGGTGCCGGGGCCGCGAAGATCAACGACTACTTCGAGCAGCGAATCGCGACGGAATACGCCTGCAGCGTCGATGCGGCCGATGCGAAATCGCTGACCTTCGATTTCCGCGCGCGCGTGACGGTCACGCGAGGGGCGCTCCTCGGCGTCACGGTCGAATATGACTCGTACTGCGGTGGCGCCCATCCCAACTCCGGGACCTCGTCGCTCTTCTTCGACCTGAGGACCGGCGCGGTCGTCGACCTCGACCGGCTCGTCAAGGCAGGGCGAAAGCCCACGCTGGTCGTCAGGTACCTTGCCCGGGTTGGCGCCGTCGACGGCGAGTGCGCTGAGTTGCTCGCACCGGCGAACTTGCAGGACACGACTTTCGACTTCCTGCCCAACGAAGTGGGAGCCCGTGTCATCCCGGTGGTTCCGTACGCGATGCGTGCATGCGCTGGGCTGGCCAGCTTGTCCTGGGCAGAGCTGGGTGAGGTGCTGGACCTTGCCCAGTTCGAGTGAATGCTGAGCGCGAACCGGGCTCCATGAAACCGACCTTCCTCGGTATCATCAGCGGCGTGGTCCTCGGGGTGTCCCTGGCGATGCTCGACGTGGGCGGGGGGACGGGAATGCTCGGCTGCGCTGATCGTCACCAGAGCGAGGCGTGCGAGGCGAACTACGTACGGACGGCGGTCGGCGAGGGTGGGGTGGCGGTTGGCGCGCTCGGCCTCGTCGGCTCGCTCGTCTGGGCTCGACGAGCTCGGCGGCGCTCCTGACGCTCACGGTTGAGCGTTTCCCGACGTTATGCGAATGTTCGTACAAACGTATAACGGGGCCACCATGATCAAGAAGCTCTCCGCGGTCGGCAACAGCCTGGGTCTCATCATCGAGCGCCCGATTCTCGAGCTGCTCAACATCACCAAGGACACCTCGCTCGAAGTGAAGACGGACGGCGAGTCGCTCATCATTCGCCCGGTGAGGCTCAGCAAGAAGGAGCGGGTTCGCGAGTCGACGGAACGCATGATGGCGACCCACGACGAGACGCTCCGGAGGCTGGCCAAGTGACCGCCGAGGACCTGCGCGTGAAGTGCCCAGAGCGTGTGCGTGACCTAATAGTCCTTCTCGACGCGAACTGCCAAGGGGTCGAGGTCATTCGGGAATCGCGGAGAATGAAACTAATGGGGGTCGCGTAGGTCGCTCGCATCGGTCGACGAACACAAAGGCCGCTGTCACATGAGCGCGGGACGGACGGTCGCATCAGGGCTGCTGATCAGCGCTTCGGTGCCCAGGGGCCCGCCGGTGGCCAGGTCGCAGCCCAGGAGTCGTCCGCCGCAGCGTGCCGCAACGGCTCGATGCAGAACGCCGCCACGCGCTCGATGGCGGCCTCGAGGCCTCCCGCACTCTTGATGCCAGCCTTCCGGACAAAGCCAGACCATTGGGTCTGTCGCGGCTTGTCCGCGGAGAACTCGGCTGTCAGCGCGACAGGGATGGTCTTCGGCAGCGCCGTGCCCCGTCGCTTGAACGTCGCGCGGAGCGCCTTCACCAGCAGCGCGCCGTCGAACTCGAACTGCTCGGCCAGCGTGCGCAGGTCGTAGAAATCCTTCATGCGCGTGTTCGCGAGGCCGAGCTTCACGAACGCCTCGATTTTCTCGGCGGCGACGGTCTCCCGGGGGTAGGCGCGGAGCCGGGGCGACGGGAAGTCGAGAAGCGCCGGGAACTCGATCTGCTGCGCACCTGGGGTCACAGCGTCGCCGAAGCCGACATCGACTTGCAGGGGAACCTTGGCGCTGCCAAGGCGAGCAACGAACGTCACCCGGACGCCGCCATACTCCTGGTCTTCCCGAATCGGCGCGACCTTCACGAGGGTCGGGTCGAAGTCGAGCCCATCATCGACGACGTCCGTCTCGAGGATCTCGATGAACACCTTCTCGAGGTGCGCCTCGGACGATTCGCCGTAACCAAGGAGGTCGAGATCGCGCGTCGCGCGATGCGGTTCCCCGGTCCAGTACGTGAAGAGCGCTGCGCCCTTGAGGACGAAGCTCTTCGCGTGGGGCGACGAGGCGAGACGAAAGAGCAGACGTTCGTTCGCGTACCGAAGGAGCACGAGTTGGAAGTCGTCGCGACGCTCACGGGCTCGCGAGAGGAGCTTGGCCTTGACCGACGCCGCGACGTTCTTCGTCATACGAGCGCCTCGAGGTAAGGCCGCATCAGGTTGGTGGTCCCGGTGGCCGTCGCAGCCGCAGCGAGTGCGTCGAGCGTGAACTCACCGCGCCGCTTGGCGGGCCCATTCGCCCGTCGGAGGTAGTCACGCAGCGCTGTCAGCGCGACCTCGAGCCCGACGTGTCGACGGTACCGGAAGCAGTCGGTGACCGACTTCGCGGGCGACGTCAGCTGAACCGACACCCCCTCGATGGTCTTCAGTTCGACGCCGTGGCTCAGCGCCAGGCCGCTGGCGCGAACGAACTCGATGGTGGGTGACGCAAGGCGAGGCGCTCGGGCGTGCCGGTCGATCATCACCCAGACCGCGTGAGGCGCTTCGGTGCTCAGTCCGTGGAGTTGGAGCGCGCTCAGGAGGCAGACGATGCCCTTGGGAATTCGCTTCATGACCTCGGCGATGCTGTGAAGTTCGGTGACCTGAGCCTCTGCGTGAACGTACAGCCCGCGCTCGACTCGCTCGAGGAGGCCCTTGTCGACGAGCCGTCGCAGGTACACCCGAGGCACGCCCAGCGCCTCGAGGTCGCGCGCGCGCATCGGCCCCTTCCTGGCAAGGTTGAGGATCGCTGTGTTCCGTGACGAGGTGCGCGGCATGTTCCTGAATGTCGGTCGTAAGTCGGATTGGACAGGCATTGCGTAACATGGTTGTGGGCGCACGCTCAAGCTGCGCACCGGAGTCGGTGGTCACCGGGCATCAGAATGGTGCGTCCTCCAGCGGATCCTCCACCCATGCTTGCCCGCCCTCGAGGACGTCGCGCAAGTGGCTCTCCAGGTCCTGTATGGCCTCGTCGCGAGGCTGGCCCGGGGCCGGGGCAACGGTCAGCGTGTTGACCATCGTACGAAGTGGAGAGAGACGCCCCAGCAGGGTCATCGTCCCCCACGAGGCCGGGGCGTGAATCACCAGGTCCCACTTCTGGCCGACCCGCCTGGCTTCGAAGTCGCAGAACGTCAGCCGCTGAAGGGCAGGGCGAGTCAGCAACCGCTCGAGCTGCTGCGTGGTGAGGCCCAGCGAGCTGTCGCAATCGAACCTCTCGAGCCTCCGAACGAAGGGCAAGTCGATCAGCACGTCAATCATCCACGGTGGCAGGTATTCGCGCAGGTCGATCGACAGCCGCCGCAGGTGGTTCAGCCCCGGGTACGGCTGGGCGGGAACGTGTGGCACGCG